>NZ_JAGTHU010000042.1:0-8894 GCF_019895135.1 Dermacoccus sp. Tok2021 | reverse complement strand
GTCCCGCCGCCGACAGTGGCTGTACCCCACCAGCGAGAAACATCGCGCAAGTGGGTACCCCCCCGAGCCGAATACGTCCCCACTTGCGCGACCAATCGCCCGAGTAGGAACCAGGCCAATGAAGACGACGCGCGCAGCAAGCACCCAGGGCCCGCGACCAAAGACAGGCAACCCAAGCACCAGCGACGTGTCCCAAGAAGGCGAGCGGACACGTCTCCCGGCACCCAATCCAACCCCATCCCATCTGGCGAATCCCTCGCTGAGCACCTCGCAGGCAATCAGTCCGCCGCCCCTCGCTGTCAGCTCCCCCAACGCCCAAGCGCCCAAACCCCACAAAACGAAAACCGCGCCGCCCCACAGGGTCGACGCGGTCTTCAGCGGAACAGAAGGTCACTCCACGGTGACGGACTTCGCGAGGTTACGCGGCTGGTCGACATCGAGGCCCTTGGCCGTCGAGAGCTCCAGCGAGAACACCTGCAGCGGCACGATGGCGAGCAGCGGTGCGAGCAGCGGAGCCGACTTCGGGATGCGGATGACCTCGTCGGCGAACGGCACGACAGCCTCGTCGCCCTCTTCGGCGATGACGAGGGTGCGAGCGCCGCGAGCGCGGATCTCCTGGATGTTGGAGACAACCTTGCCGTGCAGACCGTGCGGGGTGTCAGGGCCGGGCACGACGATGAACACGGGCTGGCCGGCGTCGATCAGCGCGATCGGGCCGTGCTTGAGCTCACCGGCGGCGAAGCCTTCGGCGTGGATGTAGGCAAGCTCCTTGAGCTTGAGCGCGCCCTCCATGGCGATCGGGTAGCCGACGTTACGGCCGAGGAAGAGCACCGAGCGCGTGTCGGCCATGAAGCGGGCGATCTCGCGCACGCGGTCGAGGTGGCCGAGAAGCTCGTCGATCTTGGCCGGCATCTCTTGCAGTTCGGCCATGACCTTCTTCGCGTCGTCGGCGTACGTGCCGCCGCGCAGCTGCGCGAGGTACAGGCCGAGCACGTAGCAGGCGGTGATCTGCGCGAGGAAGGCCTTCGTCGACGCGACGGCGATCTCCGGGCCGGCGTGCGTGTAGAGCACGGCGTCGGACTCTCGCGGAATGGTCGCACCGTGCGTGTTGCAGATGCTCAGCGTGTTCGCGCCCAGGTCACGGGCGTGCTTGACGGCCATGAGCGTGTCCATCGTCTCGCCCGACTGCGAGATCGAGACGACGAGCGTGCGCTCGGAAACGATCGGGTCGCAGTAGCGGAACTCGTGCGCGAGCGCGACCTCGACGGGGATGCGCGTCCAGTGCTCGAGGGCGTACTTGGCGACCATGCCGGCGTACGCGGCGGTGCCGCAGGCGACGATGGTGATGCGGTCGATGTTCTTGAGCTCGTCCTCGGAGATGCGGATCTCGTCGAGGGCGAGGCGACCTTCGGAGTCGGTGCGTCCGAGCAGCGTGTCGCGCACGGCGTCGGGCTGGTCGAAGATCTCCTTCTCCATGAAGGTGTCGAAGCCGCCCTTCTCGGCGGACGCGGCGTCCCAGTCGACGTGGAAGGTGTTGCCCTGAGCTGCGGAGCCGTCGAAGTTCACGACCTCGACGTTCTGCGGCGTGATGACGACGACCTGGTCCTGGTCGACCTCCATGGCCTCCTTCGTGTAGCCGATGAAGGCGGCGACGTCGGAGCCGAGGAAGTTCTCGCCCTCACCGAGGCCGATGACGAGCGGCGAGTTGCGGCGCGCGGCGACGACCTGGTCGGCGTTGTCGGCGTGCACGGCCAGGAGCGTGAAGGCGCCCTCGAGGCGGTTGACGACCTCGAGCATCGCGGCCTTCAGGTCACCCTTGTACGCCTTCGCGAGCAGGTGCGCGACGACCTCGGTGTCCGTCTCGGACGTGAACTCGACGCCGTCGGCGAGCAGCTCGTTACGCAGGGGGTGGAAGTTCTCGATGATGCCGTTGTGGATGAGGGCGAGCTTGCCGTCCGCGCCACCGCGGTGGGGGTGGGCGTTCGCGTCGGTGGGGCCACCGTGCGTGGCCCAGCGCGTGTGCCCGATGCCTGTCGACGACTCGGGCAGCGGGTTCGCCTCGAGTTCGGCCTGCAGGTTGGCCAGCTTGCCGGCCTTCTTCGCCGTCGAGACGTGGTCACCGGTCACGAGCGCGATGCCGGCCGAGTCGTATCCGCGGTACTCCAGGCGCGCGAGACCCTCCATGACGACGGTCTGGGCGCGCTCGTCGACGCGCGGGCCGACGTATCCAACGATTCCACACATGGGCGACAGCCTACTCGGGGCGTCGGCCCCGGCACGAATACGCGGGAACGCGCGGCGCGGCCCGCCGGGCTGCGTTGTGCCGCACCGGCTCCCCGACACGCCCCGGCTACGGCACAATGACGGGGTGAGTCGCCCGCATCTGCCTCCTCTTCCGAGCCCGTACGTCGAACTGACCCGTGAGGACTGGGCCCGACTGCACGACTCGCGCCCCATCGACCTCACGTCCGACGACGTGCGTCGCCTCTCGGGTCTCGGCGAGCGGATCGACCTCGCGGAGGTCGAGGACGTCTACCTGCCCCTTTCCCGCCTCGTGAACTTTTACGCAGGCGCGACGAAGAGCCTGCACCGCATCACGAGCGACTTCCTCGACGAGCGCCCCGCGAAGACGCCGTTCATCATCGGTGTGGCCGGTTCGGTGGCCGTGGGCAAGTCGACGACGGCGCGCGTTCTGCGCGAACTCCTCGCCCGCTGGCCCGACACCCCGCGCGTCGAACTCCTCACGACAGACGGTTTCCTCTTCCCCAACGCCGAGCTGGAACGCCGCGGCATCATGGATCGCAAGGGCTTCCCCGAGAGCTACGACCGCCGCGCGCTCGTGCGCTTCGTCGCCGAGGTGAAGGGCGGCAAGGCCGAGGTCGAGGCTCCGGTCTACAGCCACCTCGTCTACGACATCGTGCCGGACGAGAAGGTCGTCGTCCGTCAGCCCGACATCCTCATCGTTGAGGGCCTCAACGTTCTCCAGCCGCCGATCCCGACGCCCGGACAACCGTCGCGTTCGACGCTCACGGTCTCCGACTTCTTCGACTTCAGCGTCTTCGTCGATGCCCGCGAGAGCGACATCCGTCAGTGGTACGTCGACCGCTTCCTGCGTCTGCGCAGCACGGCCTTCGCCGACCCGGACTCCTACTTCCACCGCTACGCCGAACTGAGCGACGAAGAGGCCGTCGACCGTGCCACCGCGATCTGGGAGAGCATCAACCTGCCCAACCTCGTCGCCAACGTGCAGCCGTCGAAGCACCGCGCCACCGCCATTCTGCGCAAGGGCGCCGACCACCACGTCGAGAGCGTCAAACTGCGCAAGCTCTGACACGGCCCGCCCCCGGAGCACCGGCGCCAGGCAACGACGAAGGCCCCGACTCACGCGAGTCGGGGCCTTCTTCGGGGGATGTCAGCGGCGAACGGCGGAGCGTCCGTCACCGTCGAGGTCGTGTTCGTCGACGAAGTTGCGGTCTCCCTCGGCGAACTCGTCGTCAGATTCGTCTTGCGCGTCGCGCTCGGCCTCGTCGAAGTCGTCATCGAGGTCGTCGAGCGTGTCGTAGTCGCCGCGGTCGTCGAACTCGGGGTTCGCGCGCCGGTCGAGGGCCCACAGGCCGATCCAGACCCCGGCGAAGATCGCGGCGACCAAGAGGCCACCGAGCACCGCGCCCCCGAGGCCGAAGAGAATCTGCGAGCCGACGCTCGTACCCGATCCGTCGCTGAACTCGGGCGCAGCACCGGCGCCCGAGCGAGCACCGGCGATGATGGCGAGCACGGTGGCCAGGAACGCGACCACCCAATAGACGACCGCGAATCCCTTGCGGTGGATCAAACGCACAGTGAGCCTTCCTCAACATCGAGTCGGCGGCGCGTCGTCCCCGTCACGCACCGTCCGGCCACACACCCCCAGGGCGCGCGACGCAGTTCACGGTACAGATTCCATCCCGTCGGATGCTATTTGCCACACCGCCGACTTCGCGCGGCTCACAGGACGTGCATCATCCGGCCGTCAGGAGGCGAGGACGTCCGTGACGAGCGCGGCGATCGGGCTGCGCTCCGAACGTGTCAGCGTCACGTGCGCGAACAGCGAGTGCCCCTTGAGCTTCTCGACGACGGCCGCAACCCCGTCGTGACGGCCAACGCGCAGGTTGTCGCGCTGCGCGACGTCGTGCGTCAGGACGACGCGCGAGTTCTGCCCCATGCGCGACAGGACCGTGAGCAAGACGTTCCGCTCGAGCGATTGAGCCTCGTCGACGATGACGAACGCGTCGTGCAACGAGCGCCCACGAATGTGGGTGAGCGGCAGCACCTCGAGGAGGTCGCGGGCGATGACCTCGTCGAGAACCTCCTTGCTCACGACGGCGCCGAGAGTGTCGAACACGGCCTGCGCCCACGGGCCCATCTTCTCGTTCTCGCTGCCGGGCAGGTAGCCGAGCTCCTGGCCGCCGACGGCGAACAGCGGGCGGAACACGATGATCTTGCGGTGCGCGCGACGCTCCATGACGGCCTCCAGCGCGGCGCACAGCGCGAGCGCGCTCTTACCCGTGCCGGCCTTGCCGCCGAGGCTGACGATGCCGACGTCGAGGTCGCCCAGAACGTCGATGGCGATGCGCTGCTCGGCCGAGCGGCCGTGCAGGCCGAACAGGTCTCGGTCACCGCGCACGAGCTTGAGCACACCGCCGGGCATGACGCGGCCGAGCGCGGACGATGACCCGCCGGCGCTCGTCAGCACGACGCCCGTGTTGAGCGGCAGGTCCTCGATGTCCTCGAGCGCGAGGCGACCGGATTCGAAGAGGCGATCCACGTCGTCGGCACTCACGGTGCGCTCGACGATGCCCGTCCAGCCGGAGTCGGGCACGCCGTCGGCGCGGTACTCGTCGGCGTCGAGCCCCACGGCAGAGGCCTTGATGCGCATGGGCAGGTCCTTGCTCACGACCGTCACATCGTGGCCTTCGGCCGCGAAGTTCGCCGCCACCGCGAGGATGCGCGAGTCGTTGTCGCCGAGGCGGAAGCCGGCAGGCAGCGCCGACGGGTCGGTGTGGTTGAGCTCGACGCGCAGCGTGCCACCGTTGCCGACGGGCACCGGGTGGTCGAGGCGCCCGTGCGTCACGCGCATGTCGTCGAGCAACCGCAGGCACTCGCGGGCGTAGTAGCCGAGTTCGGGGTGGTGGCGCTTGGCCTCCAGTTCGGTGATGACGACGACCGGCAGCACGACGTGATGTTCCTCGAAGCGCAGCACGGCCCGCGGGTCGGAGAGCAACACCGAGGTGTCGAGCACGTACGTCTTCGTCGCCGTATCGGCCCGTCCGTCGCCGTCACGCGGGGCCGTTTCGGCGTCCTTCGTCGTGATGTCGCGCTCGAGAAGGTGGCCATCGAGAAGTTGGCTATTGAGGACGCCCGTGGCGCCCCCGTTCGTGCTGGAGTACGCCAGAGTCATCGTCGATCCTCGGGTCCCTCGTCGGTGCGCCCCGCCGTCGGTAGGGCTGCAAGAGGCGTTCTCGCCCCTCCCTTGCGACGCTAACGACACCGGTGTCGTTCCGGGTGTTCGTCACCCGTCGCAGGGGTGAACCTTGGATGAACCGGCCCGCCGGTCAGCCGCCGAAGCGACGCTCGCGCTCGGCGTAGGCGCGCAGCGCGCGCAGGAAGTCGACGCGGCGGAAATCGGGCCAGAAGGCCTCGCAGAAGTAGAACTCCGAATGGGCGCTCTGCCACAGGAGGAACCCGCCGAGGCGCTGCTCGCCGGACGTGCGGATGACGAGGTCGGGGTCGGGCTGGCCCTTCGTGTAGAGGTAGTCGCCGACGTTCTCGATCGTGAGGCGATCGGCGAGCGACTTGAGCGACTCCCCGCGCTCGGCGGCGTCGAGGAGCATCGCGCGGAACGCGTCGACGATCTCCTGTCGTCCGCCGTAGCCGACGGCGATGTTGACGACGAGACCTTCGGCGTCGGTCGTCTTCTCGACGGCGGCCTGAAGCCGGGCACGCGTTGCGTCGGGCAGCAGCCCGAGCGCACCGACGAGGTTGAGGCGCCGACCGGACGCGGCGAGACCGTCGACGACGTCCTCGATGATCTCGAGCAGCGGCCCCAGTTCGACCTCGCTGCGCTTGAGGTTGTCGGTCGACAGGAGCCAGAGCGTCACGACCTCGATGCCGAGTTCGTCGCACCACGTGAGCAACGGCTCGATGTTGTCCGCACCGGCGCGATGGCCGTGCTCGGTGTTCTCGCCACGCAGTTTCGCCCACCGACGGTTGCCGTCGAGCATGAGTCCGACGTGACGCGGGAGGCGCTCACCGGGCAGCCCCTTGACGAGCTGACGTTCGTAGGCGGTGTAGAGCACGTCACCGGGACCGCGCACCGGGCTCACCTCCGTTGACTCGTCATGGCTGCAATCGGGTCGAACATACCAACGTTTGACGGGTGTTCCCCGTGCGTCGGTTCCATGCGGGCGGGGAAACCCACGCGACGAACGCAGGCGTCAGTGGCGCGCGCTACCGATGGGGTCGTCGTCCTCCGGCGTCACGGGGCTCTCCTCGGAACGCGCCCCCGCCGTCCGCGTGTTCTTGGGCACCTGCTCGCGCTGTTGGAACGTCATCTTCCGCAGGTGTGCGTTCATGCTGCGGAAGAGGAACCAGCAGGCCAGGGCCAGGCCGAACAGGACGAGGAAGCCCCAGATCCCTGCGGTGACCTCGACGCTCTCGTTGCCGCCCATCAGCTTTCCTTCCGCTCTACGACATCGTCCACGACCATCTTCGCAGGTGGGGTTGCGGTGGCCATCGCGTCGGCCTCCTCAGGGGTGCCGAGCCCGGCGAACAGGTCGTTCTCGTCCGCGGCCACGGGCACGGCCGACAGGGCGATGTCCCAGTCCTCCATCGGCCAGGCCGTTGCCTGCTCGTCTGCGCTGAGCGCGAAGAACTGACCGTCGGGGTCGATCTGCGTGGCGTGCGCGAGCAGTGCCTTGGTGCGCACGTCGAACCACTTCGAGGCGTCGACGCGCGTCGTGATGCGGCCCTCGGGGCGGTCGGCGCGGCGCTCCAACCACGCGGGGTACGGCGACTCGCGCCCCGCCGTGACGAGCACGTCGTGGTAGGCCTCGAGCTTGGCGCGGGAGAACGTCCTGTCGTAGTAGACCTTGAGCGGCTGCCACGGCTCGCCCGCGTGCGGGTACGCCTGCGGGTCGCCAGCGGCACGCACGGCCGAGATCGTGACGAGGTGGGTCATGATGTGGTCGGGGTGCGGGTAGCCGCCGTTCTCGTCGTACGTCGTGACGACGTGCGGGCGGAACTCGCGGATGACGCGCACGAGCGCCTCGGTCGTGACGTCGAGCGGCTCGAGCGCGAAGCAGCCCGGCGGAAGCGGCGGCAGCGGGTCGCCCTCGGGCAGACCGGAGTCGACGAAGCCGAGCCACGTGTGCTCGTACCCGACGACGTCGCGTGAGGCCGCCATCTCCTGGCGACGCAGGTCGACGAGGTCGCTCTTGACCCGCGGGTCCTCGGCCAGGCGCGGGTTGAGCACGTCGCCGCGCTCTCCCCCGGTGCAGGTGACGACGTGGACGCGGTTTCCCTCGGCCAGGTAGCGCGCCATCGTCGCCGAGCCCTTGCTCGCCTCGTCGTCCGGGTGAGCGTGCACCGCCATGAGGCGGAATCCGCTGGTCACGTCGTACCTCGTATCGTGTGGGTGACATCTGAGCTCGCCTGCCCCGGCCAACCTGCCGGGACGGAGCGTGCGTCGCCCATTGTTGCAAAGGAGCAGCGGTGTCCCCTGCACGCCCACGGGCCGAACAACGCAAGTGGTGGATCATCGGCATCGTCGGTGTGATCCTCATGTCCGCTCTCGCGGCCTGGTTCGGCATCAGTGCCTCGTCGAACACGGTGAGGGCCAACCAGGCCGGGTTCAAGGTCATCTCCGACGACCGCATCGAGGTGCGTTGGGACGTCATCCCGAGCGAACGCAACCGTGCCATCACGTGCACGATCATTGCGCTCAACGACAAGCGCGACGTGCTGGGTACCAAGCAGGTGGAGCTCAAGCCCAGCCCCTACCGCTCGACGCGGTACTCGGACCTGCTGCGCACCACGTCGCGCGCCGTCTCGGGAACGGTCAAGGAGTGCCACTACACGGGGGAACGCCCGCCGGCGCAGTGACGTTCGCGCCGCCGCCACGCGGATGCGCCATCTCGTGCCACGCGGCGGGCGGTGTTAAAATGGTGGTTTGATCCCGGGCCGAGACGCGCGCCGCAGTACGCGGTAGCCGCCGTCTCGGCCTTCATTTCACGCCCGCGCCGAGCGCGCGTGGAACCTGATGCACACAGCAAGGAGAACACCGTGAGCGAGACCACCACGTCGTCGAGCTTCCTCACGCAGGACGCGTTCGATCGTCTGTCGGCCGAGCTCGAGCACCTTTCGGGCCCGGGCCGCTCCGAGATCGCCAAGCGCATCGAGGCTGCCCGCGAAGAGGGCGACCTCAAGGAGAACGGCGGCTACCACGCGGCGAAGGAGGAGCAGGGCAAGATGGAGGCCCGCATCCGCCAGCTCGAGTCGCTGCTGCGCAACGCCACCGTGGGTGAGGCTCCCGCCGACGACGGCATCGTCGAGCCGGGCATGGTCGTCACGGTCGAGATGTTCGGTGACAAGGAGACGTTCCTCCTCGGCAGCCGCGAGATCGCCGGCGACGCCGCCGACATCGACGTCTACAGCGAGCAGTCGCCCATGGGCGCTGCGATCAACGGCAAGAAGAAGGGTGACGAGGTCACTTACGACGCGCCGAACGGCAAGTCGATCGCCGTCAAGATCATCGACGCGAAGCCGTACGCCGGCTGACACTGCGTCACCGCAACGAAGGAGGCGAGCACCCGTTCGGGGTCGGTGCCGTCCGCGACGCCGACCTGGCCGGCGTGGAT
>NZ_JAGTHU010000041.1:0-10401 GCF_019895135.1 Dermacoccus sp. Tok2021 | reverse complement strand
GCCCCCCCCCCCCCCCCCCCCCCCCCCCCCCCCCCCCCCCCCCCCCCCCCCCCCCCCCCCCCCCCCCGGCGTTCGTGCTTCACTTCACGACGCGATCACACGGCTCAGCGGCGGGCCCGCACGACCTCGGTACCGCCGGAAGCCGCGGCGAGCAGCCGTTCGTACTGGTCGGGAGCAGTCGTGTTCTCCCCCAATCGGTTGGGCTTGCCGGCTCCGTGGAAGTCGCTGGAGCCCGTGACGACGAGGTCACGCTCCCGGGCGATCGCGAGCGCCCGCTCGACCTGTGAGACATCGTGGTCGCGGTGGTGCGCCTCGATGCCGACGAGGCCGGCGTCAGCCATGGCACGCACGACGTCCTCGTCGACAATGCGCCCGCGCGATTCGGCGAAGGGGTGCGCCATGACAGGCACTCCACCGCCCGCGCGCACCAACTCCACGGCGCGCACGGGATCGAGCGCGTAATGGCCGACGTGGTACGGGCTGCCGTTGTAGAGGTAGCGCTCGAACGCTTCGGAGCGATTCGCGACGACGCCGTTCGCGACGAGAGCGTCCGCCATGTGCGGCCGCCCGATGGTCGCATCGGCACCGGCGACGGAGAGCACCTGCTCGTACGTGATCTCGACGTCCTCACCCAAGCGCTCCACCATGCGCTGCGCTCGCGTGAGGCGCGACGAGCGGGCCTTCTCGAGCTCGGCGAACAGTTCGCCGTCCGTGGGCGGGAGGTAGGCAAGCAGATGGATGCTGATCCCCTCGTGCTTGCACGAGACCTCGATGCCGGGCACGAGGTCGATGCCGTGCTCACGGGCGGCAGCGGCTGCCTCGTCCCAACCACGCGTCGTGTCGTGATCGGTGAGGGCGACGACGTCGAGGCCGGAGCGAGCCGCTTCTGCGACCACCTCAGCCGGCGTCGTCGTGCCGTCGCTACAGGTGGAGTGGGTGTGAAGGTCGATACGCACGTTCACACGTTAGCCTTGCTCGTCGTGGAATCCTTCCGCTCCGACGACGACACGACCACCGGCGAGGCCATGCCCCAACCCGTGCGGTACGCGGTGTGGCTCATGCTTGCGGGCGCGCTCGTCCAGGCGTTGTCGACCCTCACGACGGCACTCGATCGGGAGGGTATCCGCGCCCAGACGGCCCGCCTCGCCGACGAGTTCGACCGCTCCCTCGACGGCAAGGCGCTCGAGCGAGCCACCGATCAGGCGTACTGGTTCGGTGTCGGCACCGGCGTGACGTTCGTGGCGCTCTGGCTCGTGGTCGCTCGGCTGTGCGCCATCGGTCGCACCAGCGGACGGCCTCTCGCGACGCTCTTCGCCACCGTCTACACCTTCACGTTCGCCTTCTCCGCGGTGCGTTCCTTCGGCCCGGGAGCGTTTCTGGGTCTCGTCACCGTCGTCGTCGGTATCTCGGCCGTCTATCTGCTGTGGCGCAGGCCGGTCACGCCGTGGCTCGCGCGGTGCGCCGCGCGTCGCTCCCAGGGCGCGTGAGCCACGTCGATAGGCTGGATTTCATGCCTCGCCACGTCGTCGCCGCCCTCACCGCTGCAGCCCTCGTCTCGTTGACGGCCTGTAGTTCGGGCGCCGACCCGAAGGACGTCACACCGACGTCGTCGACGTTCACGAACGGTGCCCAGTCGCCGACGACGGCTGCGCCCAACCCGAACCCGGTGACGTCGCCGAGCCCCGGCGCCGTCGTGAGTTCCGACAAGGTCTTCAACTTCGTGGTGCCCAGCGGATGGAACCTGTCGAAGAAGGCCCAGGCCGTCGCCTACCTCTCCTCGGCCACCGTCGCTCACAACGTCGCCCCCACGATCGCGATCACCCGCTCGAAGGTCTCCCCCGCGCCGGCTCTCGACCAGACCGCCCAGATGGCGATGATGCAGGCTCGCCAGGACGGCGCGAGCGTGGAGCGGCTCCCCGAGCGCACCGTCGGGGGTGAGAAGTCGGTGGCCTTCACGGCCAAGTCGACGGAGAAGAACGTCGAACTGCAGCGGACCTACACGATGGTGGCGCACGACAAAGCCCTCTACGTCATCACGCTGACGAGTGCCCAGGCCGACGCGAAGCGTGACGAGGCCACCCTCACGTCCTTCCTCGCCGGCCTGACGTGGACGAAGAAGGGCGACAAGGGTTCGACCGCCAGCGGCACGACACCGGCCCCCGTTCCCACCTCGACGTCCAACCCGCCGAAGCCGAGCTCCAGTTCGTCGAGCACAGCTTCCTCGTCGAGTTCGTCCTCGAAGGCGCCCTCCTCGTCCGGCAAGGCAACCGGCTCGGCGAAACCCTCGAGCAGCACGTCCACGAAGCCCACGGCGTCGTCGACGTCGAAGTGACGCGCGTCAGTCGGTCTGCTGGACGGTGCGACGCAACACCTTCGAGGTGAGTGAGTCCGCGCCTGCGGAAATCTGACGGCCGAGCAGCGTCCCGAGGGAGACGCCGACCGACAGCGCAAGCCCCACGAGCATCGCCAGCAGGAACGAGTCGACCCAGTTGTTGTCCTCGTTGTCCGTGACGAAGTACATGATGCCCTTGTAGACCGCGAGACCGGGCAGCAAGGGAACAATGCTCGCGGCGGTCACTGCGATGCTTGGCACGTGCAGTCGCCGCGCCACCGTCGGTGCCGCACACCCGATGAGGAAGGTCGCGATTCCGGAGGCAACGGGCTGCGAGGTGCCCCCCAGGATGTTGAACGTGGCAAAGAGGAGCCACGAGACCCCACCCGTGACGATCGAGACGAGGACCGCCCGGGGCGCGCAGTAGGCCGAGACGGCGAAGGCGCCGCCGAGCAGCGCTCCGGCGAGGATCTGGACGACGACGTTCTGCGCCAACCCGTCCGAGGGAATGACGTACAGGTTCACCCCGATGCGACGCGCGAGACTCAGCACGAGCAGAACCCCGGCCACGACGCCGCCGGTCAGCAGCATGACCTCGTACGTGCGCGCACCGGCGGTGAGGTAGAAGCCGTCCAGGGTGTCCTGCGCAGCGGTGACGACGGACATACCGGCCAGCAGCACCACGATGCTCGAGGCCACGACGATGCTCGGGCGCACTTGTGCGAGCCACCAGATGCCGCCGGTGTGATCGCGGATGACGATCAATGCCACCGCGATGCCGGCTGCGATGGTCGCCCCGATGACCTGTCCGAAGAAGGTCGACAACCCCATCCGCGCGAACCGCACCTGGACGTAGTCGATGAGCGCGGTGGCGACACCGGAGATGAGGATCATCATGAGACCGCCACCGAGAAGCATGGCAACACCGGCACCCATGAGACCCCACGCTGCCGTCACGACGCCGCGACGGTAGGAGTGCGGCATCTCGAGGATGCGTTCGAGCTCACCGAGGTTGTCCTCGATGTCGACGGGCTCGCCGCCGCTGGCACCGATCTCGCGCACGAGGGAGTGGAGTGCCTCGAGGCGCGAGTAGTCCGTACCCATCGAACTGACGATGCGCATGACGGTGATGGGGTCGCGGTGCACGCCGCGGTGCATGCTGAGCGTCACGGAGGTGTAGGTGATGTCGACGTGGACGCTCGAGAGGCCGTAGGCGCGGCAGACCCGCAACAGGGCAGCTGTCGTGTCGGCGACGGAGGCCCCGGTCACGAGCATGGCCTCACCCAGACGCAGGCAGAAGTCGATGACGGCGCGGGTGTGCCACTCCGAGACGGAGTCACTCCCGCCCCGAACCGCGATAGGCATCGTCGGAGGACCGCTCGGACGCAGCACCGATCGAGCTCGTCCTCGCACGCGTGTCGAACCGCCCGGCGTCGATCGTTGGGGCCGTCCACGCATGGTGCCCTCGGGCATTTTCACCACCTTGTCGCATCCACCATCAGCCACCCGTCATTGTGCGGCATACCCACCCTGGGTCGGCAAGCCGCCCACCCGGCGCAGTGTCGGCGCGAAGAGGCACAATGGGAGGTGTGAGTGAGAAGCAGCAGCAAGCAGAGCACCGAAGCCGCCCCGGCGGCGCGCAGTTCCGCGAGTTCGTGGCCTCCGGCTGGGCGCCGCGCGACATGACGCCGACGGCCCGTGCGGCCGTCGCGGACTTCACGCCGGCCCGCCGCGAGGCCCTCTCGCGGGAGTTTCCCGAAGCACGGCTCGTCATCCCCGCAGGCGGACTCAAGGTCCGCAGCAACGACTGCGACTACCAGTTCCGTCCCCACTCGGCCTTTGCCTGGGTGACGGGCCTGGGCGCCGATCGTGAACCGGACGCCGTATTCGTCCTCGAGCCGCGCCCCGAGGGCGGCCACGAAGCCCAGATCTTCTTCAAGCCCCTCGCAGGCCGCGACACCGAGGAGTTCTTCGGTGACAGCCGCTACGGAGAGTTCTGGGTGGGTGCTCGACCCACGCTCGATGACATGTCGAACGAACTGGGCGTGACGGCCCGCCACCTCGACGAGTTCGGTGACGCCGTCGCGAAGGACGCCGGCGCCGTCGACGTCCTCGTCGTGCGCGACGCCGACGCCGACGTCACCGCCCAGATCGAGCAGGTGCGTTCCCACCTCGACGAGGCGGCCACCGAGGCCGTCCAGGCCAAGGACGCCGAGCTGGCACGCTTCCTGTCCACCGCGCGCCTGACGAAGGACGCGTGGGAGGTCGGCCAGATGCGCGAGGCCTGCGACGCCACGGCACGTGGCTTCGAGGCCGTCGTCGCTGACCTTCCGGAAGCGGTACACCGCGGTCGCGGTGAGCGTTGGGTCGAGGGCGTCTTCGGACTCCACGCGCGTCACGCCGGCAACGGCGTCGGCTACGACTCCATCTGTGCGAGCGGCGACCACGCCAACACGCTGCACTGGATCAAGAACACCGGCGAGATCCGCTCCGGCGACCTCATCCTCATCGATGCCGGAGTCGAGGTCGACTCGCTGTTCACCGCCGACGTGACGCGTACGCTGCCGGTCTCGGGAACCTTCTCCCCTGCCCAGCGCGAGATCTACCAGGCCGTCCTCGACGCACAGAACGCCGGTTTCGCAGCCGCGAAACCCGGTGCGAAGTTCTCCGACGTCCACGCTGCGGCCATCCGCGTCATCGCCGAGCGCCTGCACGGGTGGGGCCTTCTTCCCGAGGGTGTCGACGTCGAGGCGACGCTCGACCCGGAGAACGGCCAGTACCACCGTCGCTGGATGGTGCACGGTACGAGCCACCACCTCGGCCTCGACGTCCACGACTGCGCCCTGGCGCGCAAGGAGGAGTACATGGACGCCGAACTCAGCGAGGGCATGATCATCACGATCGAGCCGGGCCTGTACTTCAAGGCGGACGACGAGCTCGCCCCCGAGCGCTTCCGCGGCATCGGTGTGCGCATCGAGGACGACGTGCTCATCACGGCCGACGGCAACGAGAACCTGTCGAAGGCCCTTCCCCGTGAGCCTGACGAGGTCGAGGCCTGGATCAAGGACGTCTGGAGCCGCTGACGTTCTGCCCGGACGAGCGACGGCCCGTCACTTCCGAGAGGAGGTGACGGGCCGTCGTCGATCGTGGGAGCGTCCGCGATCAGTAGACGCTGACCGGCTCGCCGATGTAGAGCAGGCGGTTCGCGATGAGGAAGTTCTGCGCCGACACGGACAGGCGGCAGCAACCGTGCGAGGCCGGGTAGGCCGGGATGGACGCGGAGCCGTGGAAGGCGATGCCACCGTTGAAGTAGAACGGGCGCCACAGGCCACCGAGTGCGCCGTAGTCCCAGCCGTTCGATCCGCGACGGTTGATGCGGAACTCGCCGGACGGCGTGGTCGCGCGGATCTTGCGGCCGTAGTAGGTGAACAGCTCACCGTTGCCGGTGGAGGTGTTGAAGATGTACTTTACCGAACCACCGCGCACGACCATGACGATCTGGCGACGCTTGTCGACCTCCATGCGGTTACCACCGCGACGGCTGCCCGGGCGGGTTCCGCGGTTGACGGCGCCCCACGTCTTGGCACCCACGACCCCGTCGCGGCCGAGACCGGCGACCTTCTGGATGGCGAGGACGGCCTGCACCGTCAGTGCACCGAAGACACCGTCGGGCGTGCCACACCAGTAGCCGAGCGAGTTGAGGCGCTTCTGAAGCGCGGTGACGGACGAACCGCGGCTACCGGCCTTGAGAACCGGGTTGGCTGCGGAGGCGCTGGTGGCCACGCCGGTACCCACGGCGGCCAGTGCGCCCATGGCGGCAGCACCCGCGACGACACCGCGGCGGCTGATTTCGTTGTGTTCCATGACACGTCTCCTTCTCGTGGAACGGGCGACCACTCGGCCGCTGCGGTTTCCCTCCCGCGTACCTATGACGCAACTGCGAGGCGTCCGGTTCCCCAAGAGGTCGATGTTCGTCGAACCGTCGACGACACCGCGCCTGCAGTGCTCGTACGTCGTTCCATCCAAACCAACGTCCATCATGCCAGAGAAACCCGATGCGGCTCCGCCGCCGGAGCCGTGTAGCGAGCACCTGCAACGAAATCGCAATGAAATACTGCGTGCATGAGTGCACCCACCGACCGTCTCGTCGCCGAAGCCCTCGCGAAGTCGGGGTTGCTGTGGCTCACCTCCGCGGCCGGGTCTGCACCGTGTTGGCACGTGGTCGTCGATGGTGTCGCGTACGTCGTCACGGGCCCGGGTGAGCAGTACAGCCCCGTCCACGTGGGGCGTACGAGCGTCGTCGCGCGGGCCAAGGAGTCTCGCGCTCGCCTCGTCGCGTTCGACGCGGAGGCCTCCGTCGTCTCGCCCGAGGACGACGATTGGGAAGCCGCCACGGGCGCTCTCAAGGTGGGGCGTCTCAACGCTCCCGGAGGCGACATCGTGGCTCGGTGGCGTGAGGAGGCCACGGTTCTGCGGCTCGTTCCCGACCTCACCACGGTCGTGCTGCGCGGACAGAAGCTGCCGCCGCCAGCCGCGGAGAGTGGCTCGACATCCGACACACCCACCCCGGCGCAGCAGACACCCGGTGACCGTCCCGATGACGGCCGGCGTCCGGCGTCCGGGCCCACCCGCTCCGCACGGGCCGCCGCCGAGCGCGCGAACCGTGCCGCGCAACGCGCCGACGAACAGGCGACGAACGAAAGCGGTCCTGCTTCGCCGGAAGCCGGGTCGGGTGACGACGGCGGCGCGGCTAAGGTGAGCCCGTGAGTACCCGCGTCTTCGTCGCCCGCCTCGTCGGCCTCACCGTCTTCGATCCGCTCGGAGACCGTGTGGGACGAGTTCGTGACGTCGTCGTCGTCTTCGGCAAGAACCCGAGCCCGCGCGTCATCGGCCTCGTCGTCGAGGTCGTCCAGCGCCGCCGCGTGTTCCTGCCGCTGACGCGTGTCACCTCCATCGACGCGGGCAAGGTCATCACCACCGGTCTCGTCAACATGCGCCGCTTCGAGCAGCGCCACAACGAGACCCTCGTGTGTGCCGAGCTCTTCGACCGCCAGGTCACCGTGCGCGACCCCGAAGCGGAGGAGTTCGTCGGCACGGTCGAGGACATGTCGATGGAGCAGAACCAGCGCCGCGACTGGAACATCACGAAGGTCTTCGTGCGTGAGTCGGGCAGCGCCTCGAGCGCGTCGCGGGCCATGAACCGGCTGGCGCGTCGACGCGCGGGCAAGACGAGCCTGCACGATATCCGCGACGTCTTCGGTCTGCACCGCGAGCACCAGGAGCAGTCGGCCGAGCGACTCCTCGAGGCGTACGACGACCTGCGCGTTGAGGACCTCGCCGAGGTCATCCACGACCTCACACCGAAGCGGCGCGCCGAGGTGGCCGCGGCCCTCGACGACGGCAAGCTCGCCGATGTCCTCGAGGAGCTCCCCGAGGACGACCAGGTCGAGATCATCGCCGCGCTCGGCACCGACCGTGCCGCCGACGTCCTCGAGGCCATGGAACCGGACGACGCCGCCGACCTCCTCGGCGACCTGCCGCCCGAGACGGCCGAGGACCTGCTCAAGCGGATGGAGCCCGAGGACGCCGCGCCGCTGCGACGCCTCCTCTCCTACGACGAGAACACCGCCGGTGGTCTCATGACCACCGAGCCCGCCATCCTCGGCCCGGAAGCCACGATCGCGGAGGCACTCGCCGTCGTGCGCCGTGAGGAGCTCGACCCGGCCCTCGCGTCGGCCGTCTTCATTGCGCGCCCGCCGCTCGAGGTGCCCACGGGACGCTTCCTCGGGATGGTGCACACGCAGCGTCTGCTGCGCGAGCCGCCGCACACGCCGGTCGGCAACGTCGTCGACTCGACCATCGACCCGCTGAACGTCGAGGCTCCTCTCGGTGAGGTGACGCGCACGCTGGCGCAGTACAACCTCGTCTCGCTGCCCGTCGTCGACGACAACGGGCGCCTGCTCGGCGCCGTCACGGTCGACGACGTGCTCGACCACATCCTTCCCGAGGACTGGCGTGAGGAGCGCCACGACCTTCACCACGACCGCAAGCTGCCGGGGGTGGACGCATGAGCCGTAGCGGCAAGGACGAACGTCGCGACAACCGCGAGGAGATGCGCCGCGACGCTCTCAAGGAAGCGCGCCGCGAGATGCGCGGCGACGAACGCGGCGAGAGCACGGGGCGCCTCGATCAGCCCCAGGAGAAGCGCGCGAGTGTGCTGCCGCGCTTCTCGATGGACTCCGAGAACTTCGGTGTCGCGAGCGAGAAGTTCGCGCGCTTCATGGGCACGGCGACGTTCCTCATCTGGATGACGCTGTTCGTCGCCATCTGGCTGGCGTGGAACACCTTCATGCCCGAATCGGCCCAGTTCGACCCTCGTGCGCTCAACTACACGCTGCTCACGCTCATCCTGTCGCTGCAGGCCAGCTACGCGGCGCCGCTCATCCTGCTCGCGCAGAACCGTCAGGACGACCGTGACCGTGTCGGTCTCGAACAGGACCGGGCACGCGACGAGCGCAACCTCGCCGACACCGAGTTCCTCACCCGCGAGGTGGCCTCGCTCCGTCTCGCGATGCGTGAGACCGCGACGCGTGACTTCGTCCGTTCCGAGCTGCGCTCGCTCCTGGAGGAGATGGAGGAGCGCGGCATGCTTGCCTCACCGGAGGACGACGAGGAGGAGGCGGGCGGTCGCGCGG
Source organism: Dermacoccus sp. Tok2021 (assembly GCF_019895135.1). Lineage (NCBI taxonomy): Bacteria > Bacillati > Actinomycetota > Actinomycetes > Micrococcales > Dermacoccaceae > Dermacoccus > Dermacoccus sp. Tok2021. Next base: position 1,374 of record NZ_JAGTHU010000041.1, on the reverse strand, counting down.
AGCGTTCGAAGAACGAGCGCAAGCCGCGGCGCAAGGACGGCGCCTGATCAGCGTCCTTCCCGCCGTCTCCGGGCGGCAAGGCGGACGTGTGCAACACCACGTCGCCCCGGCATGAGCACTTCCTACTGGGTCGTACGATGGATGGCATGTCCACTCCCACTCTCGATGCCATCGGCGCTGCCCTCGCGACGGTCGAAGACCCTGAAATCAAGAAGCCCATCACCGAACTGGGCATGGTCGACTCGGTCGACGTCTCCGAGAGCGGCCACGTCGCCGTCACGATCCTTCTGACGATCGCGGGCTGCCCGCTGAAGTCGAAGCTGACCGAGGACACGACGAAGGCCGTCATGGGCGTCGAGGGCGTCACGGGCGTCAACGTGACGCTCGGTGTCATGACCGACGAGCAGCGCAAGGACCTGCGTGAGCAGCTGCGTGGCGGTCAGGCCGAGCGCGAGGTGCCCTTCGCGCAGCCGGGTTCCATGACGCGCGTCTACGCCGTCGCCTCCGGCAAGGGTGGCGTCGGCAAGTCGTCCGTCACGACGAACCTCGCTGCCGCGATGGCGGAGCAGGGCCTCAAGGTCGGTGTCGTGGACGCCGACATCTACGGCTTCTCCGTGCCGCGCATGCTCGGCGTCGAGCAGCGCCCGACGCAGGTTGACGACATGATCCTGCCGCCGGACAGCCACGGCGTGAAGGTCATCTCCATCGGCATGTTCGTGCCCGGTAACCAGCCCGTCGTGTGGCGTGGCCCGATGCTGCACCGTGCGCTGCAGCAGTTCCTCGCGGACGTCTTCTGGGGCGACCTCGACGTCCTCCTGCTCGACCTGCCGCCCGGCACGGGTGACATCGCCATCTCGGTGGCGCAGCTCATCCCGACGGCGGAGATCCTCGTCGTGACGACGCCGCAGCAGGCTGCCGCGGAGGTCGCGGAGCGCGCCGGCGCGATCGCGTTGCAGACGAAGCAACGCGTGGCCGGCGTCATCGAGAACATGTCGTGGCTGGAGCTGCCGGACGGCACGCGTCAGGAGATCTTCGGTGCGGGTGGCGGCCAGACGGTCGCCGACTCGCTGACGCAGGCCATCGGCGCGAAGGTCGAGCTGTTGGGCCAGATTCCGCTCGACACGACGCTGCGTGAGGGCGCTGACGCGGGTACGCCGGTCGTCGTGGGCAACCCCGACTCCCCCGCCGCAGTGGCGCTGCGCGGTATCGCGAAGGGCCTCGGCACGCGTGCGCGCGGCCTGGCGGGCCGCAGCCTGGGCCTCACCCCGAACCGCAAGTAAAGCGAACACGAAGCGGGGGGGGGGGGGGGGGGGGGGGGGGGGGGCGGGGCGGGGGGGGGGGGGGGGGGCGGGGGGGGGGCGGGGGGGGGGGGGG
>NZ_JAGTHU010000040.1:0-11181 GCF_019895135.1 Dermacoccus sp. Tok2021 | reverse complement strand
CCCCCCCCCCCCCCCCCCCCCCCCCCCCCCCCCCCCCCCCCCCCCCCCCCCCCCCGGCCCCCCCCCCCCCCCCCCCCCCCCCCCCCCCCCCCCGCGGCGCCCCGCCGCCCCCCCCCCCCCCCCCCCCCCGGGGGGGGGGGGGCCCCCCCGCTTCGCATGGTCGTGGATGGCCTCAGAACAGGCCGATCCAGCCGAGGACGATGAGAAGAACGGGAGCGAGAACCGCCACGAGCAGGAGCCAGGCCACGATCAGGTTGCTGCGCCGCTCACCGTTGAGCTGAGAGGCGAACTGGAGGCCGGGGGCTGTCTCGGCTTGGAGGCCGTGGGTACGAACCGGGTCCGGGCGCTCGGGAATCCTCGAGTCGTGTGAGGTCGTCATGGCGCGTCCTTCCGGTGCCGGGGTTGGTGGGCTCTCTATGACACGCGGTGGGGCGCCCGGACACCCCTTGCGATGCCTGCAATTTCGCTGTGAACGACGCTCGGCCCTCCCCGCCGTGTGGCGGGGAGGGCCGAGCGGAACGAGCCGTGGCGTCAGTTGGCGTGCAGATCGGCGTTGAGCTCGATGCCCTTGCCCGCACGCGCACGGCACTCGACGGCGCCCGTGGCGGAGTTGCGGATGAACAGCATGTTGTTGCCGCCGGAGAGTTCGACGGCCTTCTTCACGCTGCCGTCGGGCATCGTCACCTTCGTACCTGCGGTGATGTAGAGGCCCGCCTCGACGACGCAGTCGTCACCGAGCGCGATGCCGAGGCCGGCCTCCGCGCCGAGGAGGCAGCGCTCGCCGAGCGACACCCGCTGCGTGCCGCCGCCGGAGAGAGTGCCCATGATCGATGCTCCGCCGCCGATGTCGGACCCGTTGCCGACGACGACGCCCTGACTGATGCGCCCCTCGACCATCGAGTGCCCGAGCGTGCCGGCGTTGAAGTTGACGAAGCCCTCGTGCATAACGGTGGTGCCCTCGGCCAGGTGCGCGCCCAGGCGGGCGCGGTCGGCGTCGGCGATGCGCACGCCGCTCGGGGTGACGTAGTCGGTCATGCGGGGGAACTTGTCGATGCCGTAGACCGAGACCTGCCCGCGCTGGCGCAGTCGGGCGCGCGTCATCTCGAAGCCCTCGACGGCGCAGGGGCCGAAGTTCGTCCAGACGACGTTGGCGAGTGCGCCGAAGAGGCCGTCGAGGTTGATCGTGTTCGGCGCGACGAGGCGGTGGCTGAGCAGGTGCAGGCGCAGGTAGGCGTCCGAGGCGTCGCGCGGGGAGGCGTCGAGGTCGACGACGGTGCGCACGACACGCAGGGTCACGCCGCGGTCGGCGTCCTTGCCCTCGAGGACGAGGAGCTCCGCCGGGGCGCCGGCGTCCTCGTCGGGTTCGCCCAGCGCTGGGGCGGGGTACCACGTGTCGAGGGTGGTGTCGTCATCGGTCACGGTGGCGAGGCCGAAGCCCCAAGCGGTACGTGCGTCAGTCATGCGCCCGAGCCTAGCGACCGGCCCCCGCTGCGGGCAGGTCGTTTCGGGAGCCGAGCACTTAGGGTGGGCGCATGGCTTCTCTCGATCTCACGCAGGACGTCGTCACGCTCACCGAATCGCTGTGCAACATCGAGTCGGTCTCGTTGAACGAAGCGGCGCTCGCCGACGCCATCGAGACGGAGCTCGCGAAGCTCGATCACCTCGAGGTCGTGCGGGACGGCAACTCGCTCGTGGCGCGCACGAACCTGGGGCGTGACGAGCGCATCGTTCTGGCGGGGCACATCGACACCGTGCCGCTCACGAGCGAGCCGGCGAACCTGCCCGTCAAGCGCGTGGACGGCAAGCTGTGGGGGCGCGGCACGACCGACATGAAGGGCGGCGTCGCCGTCCAGCTCAAGCTCGCGCACGATCTCGTCGCACCGAACCGCGACGTCACCTTCGTGTTCTACGAGGGCGAGGAGATCGAGGACCAGTACAACGGTCTCGGACGCATCGCGCGCACCCGTCCCGACCTGCTCGAGGGCGCGGCCTTCGCCGTCCTGCTCGAACCGACGAATGGCGGCATCGAGGGCGGCTGCAAGGGCACGCTGCGCGTCCACGTGCGCACCAAGGGCCTCGCTGCGCACTCGGCGCGCCCGTGGAAGGGCGACAACGCCATCCACAGGGCGGCCGACATCCTGAACCGCCTGCGCGAGTACGAACCGCAGACGGTGAACGTCGACGGCCTCGACTACCACGAGGGCCTCAACGCGGTGAACATCTCCGGTGGCATCGCGGGCAACGTCATCCCGGACGCCTGCACCGTGACGGTCAACTACCGCTTCGCCCCGGACAAGAGCGCCGACGAGGCGCTCGCCTACGTCACCGCCTTCTTCGACGGCTTCGACCTCGAATGCGACGACCTCGCCGGGGGAGCGCGCCCCGGCCTCGACCGCCCCGCCGCGAAGGCCTTCGTCGAGGCGCTCGATCTGCCCGTCGTGGCCAAGGAGGGGTGGACCGACGTGGCCCGCTTCTCGGCCGTCGGCGTGCCCGCGGTCAACTTCGGCCCCGGCGACCCGAACGTCGCCCACATGGACGACGAATGGTGCCCCGAGGACCAGATCGTCGACGCCCTCGAGGCGCTCACCGGCTGGCTCGCCTGAGCGATCGGGTGCGGGAGGACGCTGTGAGCGAACCCGACGGACGGTCACCACTGGCGCGTCGTCTCCTGCCGGACGGTGAGGAACCCGACCCGCGCTTCACCCTGGCCAACGAGCGCACCTTCCTCGCGTGGATGCGCACCGCGCTCGCCTTCGTCGCGGGCGGCGTGGCTGTCGAGGCCTTCACGAACGACTTCATGCCCGAGGTGTGGCGACGCATCGTTGCTGTGCTGGTCGTCCTCACCGGCCTCGTCATCTCCGTCATGGCGGGCGCTCGATGGCTGAGCGTCGAACGAAGCATGCGAACCGGGCGGCCCCTGCCGGTGCCGTTGCTCGTTCCGCTCCTGTGCGGCACGGGCGCTGTGGCGTCGATCGTGACCGTGCTCATGATCGCGACGCTGAACCGGTGACCGATCTGCACCCCGCGAGGCGTCGTCCCGGGTCCGCCGAGCGGCGGCACGCCGATCCGGGGCTGCAGCCCGAGCGCACCACCCTCGCCTGGGGACGAACGTGCCTCGCCCTGTTCGTGGCGGGGCTCTTCCAACTGCGCTTCGTCCCTGATTACGGCGTGGCCGCGCTCGTTCTGACGAGCTTCTGCGCGGCTGCGGCGCTCGTCCTGTCCGCGACGGCCCGCCTGCGTTATCGCAACGCCACCCGGCGGCTGTTGGGCGAGCGGCGCGAGCCCGCGCTCAAGAGCGTCATCGGGCTGAGCGCCGTCGTCGTCGTGCTCGGCCTCGGAGAGATCGTTCTCCTCTTGCGCGGCTGAGCGGACTCCGACTCGGCGCCTGCAAATTCGTGGTTTTGCGCGACTGGTTCGGCGTGGCCAAATTTCCAACCAAATCGTTGGAATCAAATCCAGGAGACCACCTCATGTCCAAGCCCGTCCTCGCCGTCATCATCGGCAGCGTTCGCGCCGGCCGACAACCCGCTGCTGCATGAAGAGGGACTCGTCCGTCGTTGGTCTCGGCAGGACGCTCCGCCCAGCGTGAGCGTCGGCGCTCACTCATATCCGTACGGAAGGAAGAACACCCGTACTACCTCTCGATTCCCGCACCGCCCTCGTCGTCGTCGACGTCCAGAAGGGCATCCTCGCGATGCCGCCCAAGGAGGTCGCCGATCAGCTCGTCGAGGCGAACGTAACGCTCGCCGACGCCTTCCACGCGGCGGGGCTGCCCGTCGTCTGGGTGCACGCCACCGGCCTACCGCCGGGGCGCGTCGAGCGCCCGATTCCCGAGGACGACGAACTGCCCGAGTGGTTCGCCGACCTCGATGGGCGGCTGCCTGCCCGCGAGGGTGACCTTCACATCGACAAGCCGCGCACCATCAGTGCCTTCTCCCGCACCGACCTCGCGGAGAAGCTGCGCGCCGAGGGCGTGACGCAGGTCGTGTTCACCGGCATCGCCATGGGCGCGGGCGTCGAGGCGAGCGCGCGCAGCGCGTTCGACGAGGGCTTCACCGTCACGGTCGTCTCCGACGCCGTCGTCGACGGTGACCCCGAACGTCAGCGTGCCTCGCTCGGCCACGACATCCCCTCGATCGGTGGCGTCGCGACCGTTGCCGAGGTGGTGGCGGACCTCGCGAAGCGCTGACCACGCGAGCGAGCTCACCCGAACGACGAAGGGCGAGGTCGAACCTTTCGGCGGTTCGACCTCGCCCGTGCTCGTGTTCGACCGGCCGCGTCAGAAGCCGTGTGAGTCCACATCGCCTCGGGCGCCCGCGACGCCGCACTGACCGAGCAGGTTCTTGGCCGCCTCGATGACGTTGCGTCGGCGGGTGTCGAGGTCGACGCCGTCCGGGTCGGCGCTCATCATGTGCGCGATCTGCGGAACGGACGACCACCAGCCGGCCAACGACAGCAGGAGGAACGCGAGGACGTCGGCGTCGACGTTCGTGGCGATCTCACCGTTCTCCTGCCCGGAACGCACCGCCGAGACGCGCGCGGCGTAGTACTCGCGCCGGCGCGACTCGTCGAGGATGGTTCCGTTGTAGGTCAACCCCTCCCACAGGACGAGACGGTTGAGGTGCGGATGCTCGCGGTGGTAGTCGAACAGGTCGCCGATGTAGGCGTCGATGTCGAGTCGCCCCGTGGCCGAGACGGGCACGGCCTCGGAGATCTTGCGCAGTTCCCCGTCGAGCACGACGCCGAACAGGGCCTGCTTGTTGCCGAAGTAGTGGTAGATCCGCTCCTTGTTCACGCCGGAGCGCCGGGCGACGTTGTCGATCGCCGTGCCGGCCGGACCTTTCTCGGAGAACTCGAGCAGGGCTGCTTCGAGGATGCGACTCTTCGTCTTCTCGGTGTCCCACGCCATGCTCGTGCCCTGTGCCTTCCCACCCCTGGGCGTCGCACGGTGGTGCGCCGCAAAATTCTTCGCAGCAACGTAACAGTTGGACCCGCACTGCGGGTTGTGGCGAACGCGACGCGACGACGTCGCCCCACCCTGTGGCGGGGGCGCGGCACACCGTACGTCCTCGGTGAGGGGCAGGACGTGCCCGGCCCCATCGTTTCTGAGAAGCTGTCTTCCGTGAGCGCACCAGAGCGGCAGCAAGCCGACGTCGACCTGCTCGACGACAATCCCTACACGCGGGTGACGCGCGCCGATCGGGGACTCTTCGGCTGGCGCGAGCTCGTCGCCACGCGCTGGCGAGCCATGCGCATCCAGTCGGAGTTCATCCGCGGTTTCTCGGCGCTCGCCGAACTCGGCCCGGCCATCAGCGTCTTCGGTTCTGCGCGTGTGGCCACCGACGATCCCGCCTACCAGGTCGGAGTCGACGTGGGTCGCGCCCTCGTCGAGGAGGGCTTCGCCGTCGTCACGGGCGGCGGTCCGGGTGCGATGGAGGCGGCGAACAAGGGTGCCCGGGAGGCGGGCGGTGTCTCCGTCGGGCTCGGCATCGAGCTGCCGTTCGAGACCGGCCTCAACCCGTACGTCACGACCGGCATGAACTTCCGCTACTTCTTCGTGCGCAAGACGGTCTTCGTGAAGTACACGCAGGGCGCGGTCGTGCTGCCCGGCGGCGTGGGCACGCTCGACGAGATGTTCGAGGCGCTCACCCTCGTGCAGACACAGAAGGTCAACCACTACCCGATCGTGCTCGTCGGCGCCGACTTCTGGGAGCCTCTGCGCGACTGGATGCGCGAGACGCTCCTTTCGCGCAGCATGATCTCGGCTGCCGACGTCGAGCGTCTGCGCATCGTCGACACGGCCGACGAGGCGCTCGCCTTCATCCGTGAGGCGCACGCAGCTGCTCTGGAAGCCGACCCGGAGGACGTCGCAAAGGTTCGCGCCCACCAGTCGAACGACCAGGAGGCCACCTCATGATGATCCTGCTCATCGTCGTGCTCGTACTTGTCATCGGTGGCGTGGTCGCCGTCGTCGTCGGGCGCGTGGGGGCCGACACCATGAGTTCGCCCACGGCGACGTCGGCATTCGACCTGCCGAAGGGCAAGCTCGGCTCGGCGGGAGTTGATGCCGTGCGCCTCGATCAGTCGCTGCGCGGCTACAACATGGCGCAGGTCGACGCCGTGCTCGACCGGCTCTTCGACGAGATCCACGACCTGGAGGCCCGGTTGGAGCGGAGCGAGCACGACGAACCGCGCGGCGAGAGGGTGCCGGTGTCGCGTTTCGGCGCCGGACGCGTCGAGCCGGAGCGCGCTGACCGCGCCGCGGACGTCGTGCAGTTCCGTCGCCGCCGCGGCGAAGGCGACGATGCTGACGCATGAGCCCGACGGCATCGCGCGATGCGGTTGGGTGACGAGTGCGCCCGACTACCTGCGCTATCACGACAGCGAGTGGGGCCGACGGGTGCGCGGTGAGCGCGAGCTGTTCGAACGACTCATGCTCGAGGCTTTCCAGTCCGGGCTGTCCTGGCTGACGATCCTTCGCAAGCGCGAGGCGTTCCGGGCGGCCTTTCGTGACTTCGACCCGGACACCGTCGCCGGCTTCGGTGACGCCGATGTCGCACGGCTCATGGGCGATGCCGCCATCGTCCGTAATCGGCGCAAGATCGATGCGACCCTGACGAACGCGCGTGCCGTCGTGCGGCTGCGTGACACGGTTGGCCTCGAACGGCTCATCGAGGCACACGCGCCCGTCGAACACTCGCGTCCCGGCACGCCGGACGAGGTCGTGGGGTTCTCGAGCGAGTCCACCGCCCTGTCGAAAGCGCTCAAGCGTCACGGCTTCGCGCACGTGGGCCCGACGACCTGCTATTCGCTCTTCCAGGCCTGCGGGTTCGTCAACGACCACGCGGTCGGCTGTGCTGCGGGCGACGACATCGCGGGGGAGTGAACGACCTAGCCCTTCCGAGAGCCGGGGTGGTCAGGGCGTTCCTCGCCACCCCGGCTCGTCACCGTTCGGCGACGTTGCGTCAGCGGCCCTCGAAGGTCGGCTTCTCCTTGGCCAGGAACGAGGTCACGGCGCGGCTGTGGTCCTCGGTGGCACCCGTCGCCATCATGCGCGGCTCCTCGAAGTCGAGCGACTCGTCGAGGGAGTGGGTCGAGGCGAACATGAGCGCTTCGCGCATCGCGGCGTAGGCCGCCGTCGGGCCTGCCGCGAGACGGGCGACGAGAGCATCAACCGTCGCGTCCAACTGGTCGTCGGCCACCACCGTGTTGACGAGGCCCAGCTCAAGGGCGCGATCGGCCTTGATGGGTGTTGCGTCGAAGAGGAGCTCACGGGCGTGCGCAGGGCCGACGAGGCGTTGCAGGGACCAGCTCGCACCCGTGTCACAGCTCAACCCGATGCCGGCGAAGGCCGTGGTGAAAGTGGCTGATTCCACGGCGACGCGGAAGTCGGCCAGCATGGCGATCGACAGGCCGGCTCCAGCGGTGACGCCGTTGAGCCGGGCGACGGCCGGCTTCGGCATCCGTGCGATCTCCCGCGCGATCGGGTTGTAGTGCTCGGCAACGGTCGACAGGGTGCTCCCGCTGCCCCCACTGGCGAGTTGTTCGGCGTGTTCGCGTAAATCCTGTCCGACGCAGAAGCCGCGCCCCTCGCCGGTGAGGACGACGACGCGCGCCGACTCGTCGGAGGCGGCTCGACGCAGCGCGTCGAGCAGTTCGACGCGCGCCTCCGTGGTGAGCGAATTCAGTGCCTTGGGGCGGTTCAGGGTGATGGTTGCGACCGAATTCGAGACGTCGTAGAGGACGGGAGCATCAGAAGTCATGCCCCCGATTCAATCGCATTCACCCCGACGAATGGTGACGCGCGCCACTCCGCGATTTCGTCTGGCCGAAAAAGCGCGTCATACTAGTAGCAACAAGCCCCGTCGCGCACGCGCGACACGGCCCGTCACACCCGGTGGGCCCGTCGGTGAGCCCTCGTGGAACACCCGGTGGACGGCGGAGCGCGATCGAGAACGGCACGCGCCCGCGCGTGCACCTGAAAGGGGTCACCCATGGCAGCCATGAAGCCTCGGACCGGCGACGGTCCGCTCGAGGTCACCAAGGAGGGTCGCAGCATCCTGCTGCGTATGCCTCTCGAGGGCGGCGGCCGTCTCGTCGTCGAAATGAACGCTGACGAGGCGAAGGCCCTCGGTGACGCGATCAAGGGCTGCGTCGGCTGACGCACGCTGATCGCGAACCACGAAGAAGGTGCTCACCCCGCGACGGGGCGAGCGCCTTCTTCGTGTGTTCGAGCTGAGTCGTCGGCTGATCAGCGCCTGACGCACACGAGGAGGCCGTCGCCCACAGGCAGCAGCGTCGTCATGAGGTCGTCGTCCTCACGGAGCGTCTTGGCCAGCGCGCGCAGGGTCATCGTCGTCTCGTCGCGTACCGCGGGGTCTGCCACGCGGTCGTGCCACAGCATGTTGTCGAGCACGACCACGCCCCCCGGGCGTACGAGGCGCAACGCCTGTTCGACGTAGGCCGGGTACTCGTCCTTCTCCCCGTCGACGAGCACGAGGTCGTACGCGCGATCGGCCAGACGTGGCAGCACCGTGAGCGCACTACCCGAGATGATGCGGGTGCGCTGCGGGGCGTGGCCCGCGCGCTGGTAGGCCGCGCGGGCTGCGCGCTGGTGTTCGAGACTCACGTCGATCGTCGTGAGGACCCCGTCGCTCGGCATGCCCTCGAGCAGCCACAGCCCCGAGCAGCCGGCGCCCGTGCCCACCTCGACGACGGTGCGTGCGCCCGTCGTCGCAGCGAGCATGCGAAGGGCCGCTCCCGCGGCGGGGCTCACCGGCGTCGCGCCGAGGTGCTCGCCCTGCTGGCGCGCAGCCTCGATGTGGGCCGGTTCGTACGCGAAGTCCTCGGCATACGCCCAGCTGGCCGGTTTGAAGCTCGTCATGAGGTTGATTCTATTTGGAAGCAAGTCTCGCCCGCGAACCGTCGGAGCACGTCGATCGGTTGCGGAGGGAACGAACGGGTGGCCGTTCGCGTTGAAACCGTCGAAGAGGGGCTTGGGCGACGCTCAGGCCACGCACAGACGGCCCGGTCAGGATGAGGACAGAAACCATGCGGTGTCGACTCGTTCGACCGGGGAGGACATGAGATGAGAAGCCAGGTGCCGGACACGGTCAGCGACCCGGTTCACCCAGTCAACACCCGCTCGCGCGTCGTCGTGCCCGAACGGGCACCCGAAGGCTGGGCTCCTCCGACGTGGGAGGAGATCGTCACCGAGCACAGCCCGCGCGTCTACCGCCTGGCCTACCGCCTCACGGGCAATGTTCACGACGCCGAGGACCTCACGCACGACGTCTTCGTCCGCGTGTTCAACTCCCTGAGCTCCTACCGGCCGGGAACCTTCGAGGGCTGGCTGCACCGCATCACGACGAACCTCTTCCTCGACCGCATGCGTCGGAAGCAGCGCATCCGCTTCGACGCGCTCGCCGACGATGCCGACACGCGCCTGCCCTCCACGGCCCGAGGCCCCGAGCAGGTCGTACTCGACGCCGAGTTCGACGACGACGTGCAGCGCGCGCTCGACGCCCTCGCGCCCGACTTCCGTGCCGCTGTCGTCCTGTGCGACATCGAGGGGCTCTCCTACGAGGAGATCGCGGCCACCCTCGGACTCAAGCTCGGCACCGTGCGCTCCCGCATCCACCGCGGGCGCGCCGCACTGCGTGAATCGCTCGCGCACCGTTCGCCTGCGGCCCGCGAAGAGCGCCGACGCGCCAGTGGTGTCGTGCGCGCAGCCACCGACGGGCTCGGAGGGCCCCGCACAGCCCTGGGGATGTCGTGACGCGCCGCTACAGGGAGGGCCACCTCGGGGAGTTCGTCGACGCCTACGTCGACGGCCAACTCGACGAGACGAGCTCCCACCTCGCCGCACGGCACATCATCAGCTGCGAGGGCTGCCGCCAGAGCGTCGAAGCCGAACGTGCCATCGTCCTGCAGGTGCGCCGAGTGCCCCTCGACCCCGGACGTCACGCTCGCCTCGTCGCAGGGCTCGTTGCGCTCGACACACGTGATTCGTCGGACGACACACCTCGTGGCGAGGCCGCCGTGCATTCCCCGGCGAAGGAGGAGCGGGTCCACCTCCTCTCCCCGGACGCCCCCGCGCAGTACAACCGATCTTCCCGACGCCCGGTTCTCGGCATGGTCGCGCTCGCGGCAGCCTGCGGCGCCATCGTCATGAGCAGCGCCGCCCACCCGCGCAGCACGGCACCCGGCGCCCCCACCATGGCGTCCAACGCCCAGACCACCGACCACTTCGACGCGCCCGAGGTGCGCGGCGAAGGGCCACGATCGGTTGCCCGCAGCGCCTGGTCCGTCGTCCTGATTCAGGCGAACGACGAGCGATCAGGCAGAATGGCTCCATGATCGAGATCGACTTGGCAGGGGTGACGCGCGCGTGAACATCCCGTTCATCGACATCAACTCCGGCGAGTTCATTCTCATCGTCATCATCGCTCTTGCGCTCATCGGCCCGAAGCGCCTGCCGGAATACATCGCGAAGTTGCGCACCTTCATCCGCACGGCACGCGACATGGCCGAAGGTGCCAAGACCCAACTAAAATCCGAGATGGGCCCCGAGTACCAGGACATCGACTGGCGCCAGTACGACCCGCGTCAGTACGACCCGCGCCGCATCGTTCGCGAAGCCCTCTTCGACGACCCCGACGCCGACATCGCCGCCGAAGTCGGCCTCACCGAACGTCGAGCCAACGGCTCCACCGCGGCCGGCGCCGTCGGCCCCGACCACGCTGCGTCCGGCGTCGGCGCCGAAACCCACAGTGCAGGCGTCGGCGGCGAGGACACCCAAGCGATCCCCAGCGCCCCGCGCTCCCACATCACCGCCGAATACCACCCCGACCGCACCACGCCGTTCGACACCGACGCGACGTAGGCGCTCCCTTGCCCTATCTTCCGGCGATCTGACCTCGCAAGCTCGGTCAGATCCCACGGTGCGACAGGCCTTCGGGGGCGAGTCGGCTCCCAGCGCGGTCCGGTTGGTCTGCGCTGCTCACCTTTTCGCCGCGGGGCCAGTGCCCTCGCAGGCTCGGTCCCTGCCTCGCGGCTCAGGCACGCTGGCTTCCGGGGTCCCCTTGGTCGTCATGGCCAGCGCGCCGGCCACGCGGCGAAGCTGCTCGACATGACGAAGCGGGGGGGGGGGGGGGGGGGGGGGGGGGGGGGGGGGGGGGG
>NZ_JAGTHU010000004.1:0-148000 GCF_019895135.1 Dermacoccus sp. Tok2021 | reverse complement strand
CCCCCCCCCCGCGCGCCGGCCCCCCCCCCCCCCCCCCCCCCCCCCACTGCTTCCAGGGTCCTCGCCGTCGTCCAGGCGCGTCTTGCGGCCAGGCCCTGGCGGGCCTGTCTCGCTGCGACACGCGGCGGGTCGGCTTCCAGCGGTCTGCGCCGTCGCCTGCTTGGGGCTCGCAACAGGGACTCTGATCCGATGACGTGTCGCACCCTCTTCTCCGATGACGTGTCGCACTCTTTTCGTGGTACCCGCGTACACGCAAATAGGGATGGTCTCTTCCCTTCTTGTGTCTTCGGGGGCGTTTCTGGACGCAAGTAGGGAAGGTTTCTTCCCCAGTCGCGCCTACGCGCACCGAGGTGCCAGCTGCGTCCACGTCCTGCGTCTGGTTCGGTCCCGCATCGGCAGCCGACGGCCCGGGAATAGGTTCCGGGCTTCGTCTGTTTTGGAAGGTGTCCAGCTCGTCTGGCAAACTTCATTGTTGGCTTCCGGTTCACGTCGCTCGCCCGAGCAGACGACCCGGCGGCATCCTCAACAGCTAGGAGAACCCCGTGAAGAGGAACCTTCACCCCGAATACGTCGCCACGACGGTGTCCTGCACCTGCGGCAACACGTTCGAGACCCGCAGCACCGCGACGTCCGGCAAGATCAACGTCGAAGTGTGCTCCAACTGCCACCCCTTCTACACGGGTAAGCAGAAGCTCATGGACACCGGTGGCCGAGTCGCTCGCTTCCAGGCGCGCTACGGCAAGAAGGACGCCAAGTAGTCTTCGCACACGCCGACCCCAGCAACTCTGCTGGGGTCGGCGTTTTGCATTCCCACGTCCTTCCCACGCCCAGGAGCCCCCGTGCTTGAATCCGCAGCCACGATCGTCGCCGAGTACGACGACCTCGAGAAGCAGCTCGCCGACCCCGCGACGCACGCCGACCCGACGCTCATGCGCCGGCTCAACAAGCGGTACGCGCAGCTCGCCCCGACGGTCGCCGCGTACCACGCGTGGAAGAGCGCCACCGAGGACGTGAGCGCCGCCGAAGAGCTCGCCGCGGAAGACCCTGCCTTCGGCGAGGAACTGCCCGCACTGCGCACGCACCGCGACGAGACCGCCGACGTTCTGCGCAAGCTCCTGCTCCCGCGCGACGAGGACGACGATCGTGACGTCGTCCTCGAGGTCAAGGCCGGCGAGGGCGGCGCCGAATCGGCCCTGTTCGCCGGTGACCTCGTGCGCATGTACCTGCGCTTCGCCGAGCGCAGCGGTTGGAAGGCGGAGATCTCCGACGCCACCGACGCCGACCTCGGCGGCTACAAGGACGTCCGCCTCACGGTGCGCGCCAAGGGCACCCCCGAGCCGGGGCAGGCGCCGTGGGCGCGTCTCAAGTACGAAGGCGGAGTGCACCGCGTCCAGCGTGTCCCCGTCACCGAGAGCCAGGGCCGCATCCACACGAGCGCCGCCGGCGTGCTCGTCATGCCCGACATCGAGGAGGAGGACGAGGTCGAGTTCGGCCCGAACGACCTCAAGATCGACGTCTACCGCAGCTCTGGACCGGGCGGCCAGAGCGTCAACACGACCGACTCGGCCGTGCGTATCACCCACCTGCCGAGCGGCGTCGTCGTCTCCTGCCAGAACGAGAAGTCGCAGCTGCAGAACAAGGAGTCGGCGCTTCGCGTGCTCAAGGCCCGCCTGCGTCAGATCGAACTCGAGCGGCGCGAGGCCGAGGCCAGTGCGGCCCGCAAGTCGCAGGTGCGCACCGTGGACCGCAGCGAGCGCATCCGCACCTACAACTTCCCCGAGAACCGCATCGCCGATCACCGCACCGGCTACAAGTCCTACAACCTCGACACCGTGCTCGACGGCGACCTGTACGCCGTGGTCCAGTCCGCAGTTGACGCCGACGAGGCCGCGCGGCTGGCCGCCGTCGGCCAGGAGGACTGAACCGGTGGCAGCATCGCTGCGCGACGTGATCCGGAACGCGCGTCAGCGCCTGTACGACGCCGGCGTCGAATCCGCTGCCCACGACGCCGCCGCCCTCATGGCGCACGCTCTCGGTGTGACCCTGGGGGAGGTGCGACGCCTCGAGATCCTCGGGCGTGACCTCGACGACGCCGAGGCTGAGCGCTTCGCCGGCCTCGTGGACGAGCGTGCGGCCCGACTACCCCTGCAGCATCTCACCGGCAAGGCGCCGTTCCGCCACCTCGAGCTCAGTGTCGGGCCGGGCGTTTTCGTGCCCCGCCCGGAGACGGAGATGCTCGTCGACGAGACGATCCGCCTGGCCCCGCACGGCGGTCGCGTTGTCGACCTGTGCACGGGTTCAGGTGCCATCGCGCTGGCCGTCAAGCACGAGCGCCCGGATCTCGATGTCTGCGCAGTTGAGCTCGACGAGGCCGCAGCGGCCTGGACGGCCCACAACATCGCCGCGACGAGCCTCGACGTCCACTTGAGCGTTGAGGATGCGCGTGAGGCTCTAGCGGGGCTTGAGGGCCGTTTCGACGTCGTCGTGAGCAACCCGCCCTACATCCCTGTCGGCATGGTGCCGGTCGACCCGGAAGTGGCCGATCACGATCCCTCGATCGCGCTGTACGGCGGCAGCGACGACGGCTTGAGGTTCCCGGTGCAGATCGCCGAGCGGGCGGCCGCACTGCTCAAGCCGGGTGGGCACCTCGTCATGGAGCACGCCGACGTCCAGGGCGAGACGCTGCCCGCAGCTCTCCTCGCGAGCCGTGGGTTCGATCAGGCCCACGACGTGCGCGACGCCGCCGACAAGCCGCGCATGACGATCGCCCGCCGCGAGGGTGGGGGCGCGTTCGAAGCGGTCGCGCCCCACGAGCGTCCCTCGCGAACTCGTGAGGCGGTGCGCCTCGTCGTCCTCGACGAGAGCGACGCCGTTCTGCTCTACGTCGACTCCGACCAGGGCCTCGACCCGGTCTTCACCTGGTGGGCCACCCCGGGCGGCGGCGTCGATCCGGGGGAGGGTGCCCGAACCGCAGCCGTGCGGGAGCTGTGGGAAGAAACGGGTTTACGCATCGACGAGGCCGACGTCGTGGGCCCTGTCGCCTCGCGGACCGTCTCTCACGGATTCTCCGACCAGATCACCTACCAACACGAGACCTTCTTCGTCGTCCGATGCCCTCGCTTCGACGTCGAACCCGCAGCCCTCACTCCGGAAGAGCAGATGACGATGCAGGAGTGGCGGTGGTGGTCGCTCGACGATCTCGACGCCGCGGCTCACCCCGTCTGGCCGGCGGACCTCGTCCGGCTGGCCCGTGATGTCATCGCGGGCCGCCCCACCCATCTCCCCGACGTCGAGGAATCCTCTGTTCCACTCGACGCCCATCACGCCCAGGAGCGTTCATGAGCCAGATCCTCGTCGCGGTGCCCGCCGCGCTGGCTGCTCTTGTCCACGTCTACATCTTCGTGCTCGAGTCGCTGCGCATCACCGACCCCGCGACGATGAAGGTCTTCGGTATCGCGAGCCGCGAAGAGGCCGAGATCATGCGCCCCTGGGCGTACAACCAGGGCTGGTACAACCTTCTGCTCGCGCTCCAGGTCGCCGTGGGCGTTGTCTGCCTGTGGGCAGCACCGACCGTCGGTTCGACCCTCTTAGTCACCGGGTGCGCCTTCATGGTGGCGGCGGCGCTCGTTCTCGTGACGAGCGATCGCGCCAAGCTGCGTGCCGCGACGGTCCAGGGAGCCCTGCCGCTGCTCGCTCTGCTCGCGTGGGCTCTCACGCGATGACGCGGCGGGCTCCGTCGCGGCGTGGCACGGGTTCGACGTGCGAGCGCCGGTGGGGGAGACTTGCGGAAGCAACAAGGGCGGATTCGACCTGGAGGAGTGTGGCGTGAGCCCGGTATTTGACGTCTCGACCAGCGGGGATCGCGCTGCGGCGATCGAGGCCGCCACGGTGGCGATCGGCGAGGGCAAGCTCGTCGTCCTGCCCACCGACACCGTCTACGGAGTTGGCGCCGACCCGTTCAACCCCGACGGAGTTGCAGGCCTGCTGGCCGCCAAGGGACGTGGCCGTGAGAAGCCGCCCGCCGTTCTCGTGCCCAGTGCCGAGACCGTCGACGGTCTCGCGATGAACGTGCCCTCCTACGCGCGACGCCTCATGGAGCGCTTCTGGCCCGGTGGCCTGACGCTCATCTTCCGCGCCCAGCCTTCGCTCATGTGGGATCTCGGTGACACGAACGGCACTGTCGGCCTGCGCGTGCCGGACGACGAGATCGCTCTCGAGCTGCTGCGCTCGAGTGGGCCGATGGCGGTCAGCTCCGCGAACCGCACCGGTGAGGAGACCGCCCGCACCGTCACGGAGGCGGGTTTCGCCTTCGGTCCCAGCGTGGAGGTCTACCTCGACGGCGGTGAGCGTTCAGGTGCCCTCGCGAGCACGATCATCGACTGCACGAAGGCCGACCCGGTGCTTCTGCGCCGCGGTGGCATCACGCCCGAACAGCTGCGTGAGGTGCTCGGCCCGATCGATCTGCTCGACTCCACCGGCGCTCCGGTCTCCGAGACGCCCCGGGCCGACGAGGAAGCCGCCGCCGAGGCCGACGCCTCGACGGGCGACGAGAGCGACGCCACCCACGCCGCACAAAGTCCCACCGACTCCCGCGACGAGAGTGCCGCCGACGAGAGCGCGGCGGCCCCCGCCACGCGGGCCGAGCGGCGCACGCGTGCCGTTCCGGTGACGCCCGGCGCGGGCGCTGACGTCGACCGCTCGAGCGACGCCACCCAGGCCATGCCTGCGGGCGGCGTGGGCGCAGAGCCGCCCTTCGAGCGTGAGCCCGTACGAAGTGCCGAACTGCCCGGTCGTCCCGGGCGTCCCACCGACTAAGGTTGAACCCATGACGACGTTCTACGGCTCCGACTACGCCGCCCTCGAGTCCTTCGATCCCGACATCGCCGGTGTGCTGATTTCCGAACTCGATCGTCTGCGCGGCGGTCTGCAGCTCATCGCGAGCGAGAACATGTCGAGCCCGGCCGTCCTCACGGCGCTCGGTTCGACGCTGTCGAACAAGTACGCCGAGGGCTACCCGGGCCGCCGCTACTACGGCGGTTGCTCGGAGGTCGACAAGGCCGAGGAGATCGCCATCGAGCGCGCCAAGGCACTGTTCGGCGCCGATCACGCGAACGTGCAGCCGCACTCGGGTGCCTCCGCGAACCAGGCTGTCTACGGCGCCTTCATGCAGCCGGGCGAGACCATCCTCGCCATGAGCCTGCCCATGGGCGGGCACCTCACGCACGGCACCAAGGTTTCGTTCTCGGGTAAGTGGTTCAACGCCGTCGGCTACGGCGTCGACAAGGAGACCGAGGACATCGACTACGACGAGGTCGAGCGCCTCGCCAAGGAGCACAAGCCGAAGGTCATCCTCGCCGGCGGCTCCGCCATCCCGCGTCTCATCGACTTCGAGCGCTTCCGCGCCATCGCCGACGAGGTCGGTGCCATCTTCTGGGTCGATGCAGCGCATTTCATCGGTCTCGTGGCAGGCAAGGCCATCCCGTCGCCGGTGCCCTACGCCGACGTCGTCTCCTTCACCACGCACAAGGTGCTGCGCGGCCCGCGCTCGGGCGCCATCGTCTGCAAGGAAGAGCACGCCAAGGCCATCGACAAGGCCGTCTTCCCGATGATGCAGGGTGGCCCGCAGATGCACACGATCGCGGCGAAGGCGGTCAACTTCAAGGAGTGTGCGACGCCGGAGTACCGCAAGTACGCGAAGGACGTCATCGCCAACTCCCAGCGTCTCGCCGAAGGCCTCGCGGCCAAGGGCATCCGTCCGACCACCGGTGGCACGGACACGCACCTGTCGCTGCTCGACCTGCAGGGCGTCGGTGTCACCGGCGCTGACGCCGAACTGCGCTGCGACGCCGCAGGCATCACGCTCAACAAGAACGCCATCCCGTTCGACCCGCAGAAGCCGAACGTGGCCTCGGGTATCCGTGTCGGCACGCCGTCGGTGACGACGCAGGGTATGGGTCTCGAGGAGATGGACGTCATCGCCGACGTCATTCACCGTGCCGTCACCGAAACCGACGGCTCGGCCGACAACGCCGTCGCCAAGGAGATCCGCGAGCAGGTCACCGACCTCGTCACGCGTTTCCCCGCCTACCCCCGCTGAGGTCGGCGCCGGCCCGTGCGTGAGTACTTCCTCATCAGCGTCGTCGCGGCGGTCTTCACGTTCGTCGCGACGCCGCTCGCACGATGGGCGGCCATCCGTTTCGGCGCGGTGACCCAGGTGCGGGCGCGGGACGTGCATGCCGTCCCGATCCCGCGCCTGGGCGGCACGGCTCTGTTCATCGGTTTCGCCGCCGCGACGCTCGTCTCGTCGCAACTGCCGTATCTGTCCCAGATCTTCGGCACGCGTGAAGCCGTCGGCACACTCATCGCGGCCGGCATGATGTGTGCCCTCGGCGCGTGGGACGACTTCGCCGAGCTCAACTGGGCCATCAAGTTCGGCGGGCAGGCGCTCGCGGCCTGCGTCCTCGTCGTCTCCGGTGTCCAGTTCCTCATGCTGCCGCTGGGGGAGCAGACCGTCCTACCGACGCCGTTCCTCGTCGTCCTGTCGGTCTTCGTCATCCTCGTCATCGTCAACGCGGTGAACTGGGTGGACGGCCTCGACGGTCTGGCGGCCGGCATGGTCGCCATCGCGTCGGCGTCGTTCTTCTTTTACGCCTACCAGCAGGCCTCGGCGTCAGGGGATCGGGTCTTCTCGACCTCGGCCTTCATCTCCGCGGCAACGGTGGGTGCCTGCGTCGGCTTCCTGCCGCACAACTTCCATCCGGCTCGGCTCTTCATGGGTGACGCCGGTTCGCTCCTGCTCGGCACTCTCATGGCGTCGGCCACGATCTCGTTCGCGGGAAACCTCGACCCGGCTGTCGTCTCGAGTGCGGGTGACGCGTCGGTCGCCTTCATGCTTCCCCTGCTCGTGCCGCTGGCCATTCTGGCGGTGCCGCTGTGGGACTTCGCGGCCTCGATCGTCAGACGCATCCGATCCGGGCAGAAGCCGTGGGAGGCGGACGGCCGGCACCTGCACCACCGGATGCTGCAGATCGGTCACACTCACCGCGCGGCCGTGCTCATCCTCTACCTGTGGTCCATCGGCATCGCGCTCGGTCTCGTCTCGATGGCGTACTGGCCCGTGGAGCGCTCGCTGGCGGCTCTCATCGGGCTCACCGTGCTCGCCTTCGCGCTCACGTGGGGCCTGCCCCGTTGGCGACGCCGAAGGGCCTTGTGATAGTTTTCACAAGCGCCCGGACGCCCCGAAATCCGGCCCCTCCGCCCGACGTGAAACCACACGCCAGAGCAGATTGAGAGCCCTCCCATGGACTCCCACGACACCGCACCGCGCGGGGTGACCTCCGTGTCGCCCTTCGACGCCATGTTGCGCTCGTCGTTCCTGCCCAGTGCGCTCATCGGGCTCGTGTGTGCCGTGGTCTTCTTCGTCCTCGGTGGTGTCGCCGGGGGCCTTTCCGCCCTCTTCGGTGCGGCGCTGGCCCTGGGCTTCTTCGCGAGCGGTCTGCTCGTCCTTCGCACGTTGCGCAACCTCAACCCCATGGCCATCATGGCTGCGGCCATGGCCGTCTTCTTCGGCCAGATCATCGTGCTCGGCCTGGTGCTCGTGGCTGCGCGCCGTATCGACTCGCTCGACGGGCCGGCAACCGGTATCACGGTGGCCGTCGTGGTCGTGGCGTGGCAGATCTTCCAGGTGCGCAGCTTCATGCGAACGCGCCAACTGGTCTACGACCCGGAGGCGGGCGACGCCGGGGCAGGTGGGCGAACGTGAACCGCGCCACTGCGTCGGGTAGAATGCGTTCTGTCTCCGGCGTGCACGACCGATCGGGCCCCCGCCGAGGGCGGCAGGGCCGATCCGATTGCAACAGACACTGTGACTTTTCTTGCTGGATGCTGACTGAGGAGAATTTGTGAGCTTCATCGCGGGCGCGGCCCTCGTTGCCGAAGGGGAGTCCTTCGAGTCTCCGACCACGAGCGATTTCTGGTGGCCCCTCATCGGCGGCGACAGCAACTGGGCCATCACGCGCCCGGCGGTCGTTTTCCTCATCTCGGCCCTGCTCATCGGCTGGTTCTTCGTCTCGGTCACGGGCAAGAAGCTCTCCGTCGTGCCGAGCAAGCGTCAGTTCATGGCCGAGGGTGCCTACGACTTCGTGCGCAACACGATTGGCCGAGACATCATCGGCTCCAAGGACTTCATGCGGTTCGTTCCGCTGCTGCTCACGTGCTTCACGCTGATCCTGTTCAACAACCTGGCGGGCATCATCCCGTTCATCCAGTACCCCAGCACGGGCCGCATCGCCTTCCCGATCGTTCTCACGATCATCGTCTTCATCACCTACCACGTGGTTGCGGTGAAGACGAAGGGTGGCTTCGGCAAGTACATGGGTTCGCTCATCCCCCCGGGTCTGCCCGGCTGGCTCAAGCCGATCATGTTCGTGCTCGAGTTCCTCACGTACTTCGTCATCCGCCCGCTGACGCTCGCACTGCGACTCTTCGGAAACATGATGGCCGGGCACCTCATGCTGCTCGTGTTCATCGTCGGTGGCGAGTACCTGCTCCTGCACGGTGGCAACATCGGGCTGCAGGGCGCGGGAATCCTGTCCTTCGCCTCGGCCATCCTGATGACCTTCTTCGAACTCCTCATCGAGTTCTTGCAGGCCTTCATCTTCACCATGCTTGCCGCTCTGTACATCGCGGACGCGGCGTCCGAACACCACTGATTCGGACACTCTGACCCTCTGAACTCAGCGACACCGGGAAGAGGTCCCGGTGCCTCTCGAAAGGAAGCAACATGTCCGGCAACATCGCATTCCTCGGCTACGGTCTTGCGGCTATCGGCCCCGGTATCGGCATCGGCCTGATCTTCGCCGCCTACATCCAGGGTGTGGCTCGCCAGCCCGAGGCTCGCAACATGCTCCAGACCATCGCCTTCACCGGCATGGCCCTCACCGAGGCCCTTGCCATCCTGGGTCTGGTCTTCGCGTTCGTCTTCCAGGGCTGATCCAGCTCTTCGAACCTGATCAGTCCCCTCAACAGATAGGAAGCCAAGGTGTTCCTCGCATCTGAAGGCGCCGGTTGGCCGGAGGCACTTCCGCTCCTGCCGCACCCGGCCGAGATGATCATCGGGCTCATCGCCTTCGCGATCCTCTACTGGCTGTTCAAGACGAAGGTCGTTCCCAACATGGAGCGCATGTACGCGGAGCGTACGGCGGCCATCGAGGGCGGCATCGCCAAGGCGGAGGAGGCCCAGAAGGAGGCCGACGCCGCGAAGCAGCAGTACGAGTCGCAGCTCGCCGACGCGCGTGCTGAGGCCGCGAAGATCCGCGAGGACGCCCGTGCCCAGGGCGCGGCCATCATCGCGGAGAGCCGCGAGCAGGCCACGGCCGAGGCAACGCGCATCAACGAGAATGCGACGAAGCAGATCGCGGCCGAGCGTCAGCAGGCCACGGTTCAGCTCCGCAGCGAGGTGGGCGGTCTGTCCACCGAGCTCGCGAGCCGCATCGTCGGTGAGTCCCTGCACGACGAAGCGCGTCAGAAGGGCATCATCGACCGCTTCCTCGCCGAGCTCGAGTCCGGCGACATCCGTCCGGAAGCCTCCGGCAGTTCGCGAGTGGATGCCTGATGCAGGGCTCTTCGCGTACGGCTCTCACCTCGACCCGTCGGGTGCTCAACGGCACGCTGTCGGGCCTGAGTGACCCGAAGGCCACGGCGCGTGACCTGTTCGCGGTCATCGACGTCATGGACAGGAATGCCACGCTCCGTCGTGCGTTCGCCGACTCGTCGCGTGACGCCGACGCCAAGCGCGGGCTCGCCCAGCGCCTGTTCGGCGGCAAGGTCGGCAACGAGGCCAGCGAGGTGCTCACCGCTGCGGTGGGCGAGCGTTGGTCCTCGGAGCGCGATCTGTCCGACGCACTCGAGCAGCTCGCTGTCGAAGCCCTCACCGCCTCGGCGGAGAAGGCCGAACGCGCCGACTCGTTCGAGAACGAGATGTTCCGCTTCGAGCGCACGGTTGCCTCCGATGCCGGTCTGCGCGACGCGCTGGCCGACCGCGGTCGTAGCGGCGCGGACAAGCGCGGCCTCGTCTCCCGTCTGCTCGAGGGCAAGGTGAGTGAGGAGACTCTCTTCCTGGCCGGTCGCGCAGCGGGCAACCCCCGCGGACGACGCTTCGACCGGACGATGGAGGAATTCCTCGCCGGTATCGCAAGCCGTCGTGGTCAGTCGCAGGCACTCGTCACGAGCGCCGTCGAACTGACGGGCGAGCAGTCGGAGCGACTGCGCGCCGCGTTGTCCAAGATGTACGGCAAGCCCGTGCAGACGAACGTCGTCATCGACCCCGAGGTCGTCGGCGGCATCAAGGTTCAGGTGGGTGACGACGTCATCGACGGCACGATCTCGCGCCGTCTCGACGAGGCACGCGCCCACCTGTCCGGCTGACACGACGCCATCCCGGGCCGCTACCGCGGCCCAGCTAAAACAGCTCGGCGCCCGAAGCGGGCCCATGACAAGGAGTGATGATGACGGAGCTTTCGATCCGTCCGGAGGAGATCCGGGAAGCGCTGAACGGTTACGTTCAGTCCTACGAGCCCGGCGCGGCCTCCCGCGAAGAGGTCGGCCGCGTTGCCGATGCCGCTGACGGCATCGCGCACGTCGAGGGTCTGCCCTCGGCCATGACCAACGAACTGCTGCAGTTCGAAGACGGCACGCTCGGTATCGCGCTGAACCTCGACGTTCACGAGATCGGTGTCGTCGTCCTCGGCGAGTTCGCCGGCATCGAAGAGGGCCAGCCCGTCAAGCGCACGGGCGAGGTGCTCTCGGTTCCGGTCGGCGACGGCTTCATGGGCCGCGTCGTCAACCCGCTCGGTCAGCCGATCGACGGTCTCGGTGACATCGAGGCCGAGGGCCGCCGCGCCCTCGAGCTCCAGGCGCCCACCGTCGTTCAGCGTAAGTCGGTCCACGAGCCGCTCATGACCGGTATCAAGGCCATCGACTCGATGACGCCGATCGGTCGCGGTCAGCGTCAGCTGATCATCGGTGACCGCAAGACGGGCAAGACGACGATCGCCACCGACACGATCATCAACCAGAAGCAGAACTGGGAGACAGGCGACCCGGACAAGCAGGTTCGCTGCATCTACGTCGCCATCGGTCAGAAGAACTCGACCGTCGCCGAGGTTCGCGCCACGCTCGAAGAGGCGGGCGCCCTGGAGTACACGACGATCGTCAACGCTCCGGCGGGTGACGCGGCGGGCTTCAAGTACCTGGCTCCGTTCACGGGTTCGGCCATCGGTCAGCACTGGATGTACCAGGGCAAGCACGTCCTCATCGTCTTCGACGACCTCAGCAAGCAGGCCGAGGCCTACCGCGCCATGTCGCTGCTGCTGCGCCGCCCGCCGGGCCGTGAGGCCTACCCGGGTGACGTCTTCTACCTGCACTCGCGTCTGCTCGAGCGTTGCGCGAAGCTCTCCGACGACCTGGGCCACGGCTCCATGACGGGTCTTCCGATCATCGAGACGAAGGCCGGTGACGTCTCGGCGTACATCCCGACCAACGTCATCTCGATCACCGACGGTCAGATCTTCCTCCAGTCCGACCTGTTCAACTCGAACCAGCGCCCGGCCGTCGACGTGGGTATCTCCGTGTCGCGAGTCGGTGGTGCCGCCATGACGAAGGCTATGAAGGCCGTCACCGGTTCGATCAAGGTCGACCTCGCTCAGTTCCGCGAGATGCAGGCGTTCGCCATGTTCGCCTCCGACCTCGACGCCGCTTCGCGTCGTCAGCTCGCTCGCGGTGAGCGCCTCATGGAGATGTTCAAGCAGCCGCAGAACAACCCGTTCCCGGTCGAGAACCAGGTCGCGTCGCTGTGGGCCGGTACCACCGGTCAGTTCGACGACGTCAAGACCGAGGACGTGCAGCGCTTCGAGGCCGAGTGGATCGAGTACATGAACCGTGAGAACGGTGACTTCATGCGCGCGATCCGCGAGAGCGGCAAGCTGGCCGACGACGGCAAGGACGTCTTCGCCAAGAACATGGAAGCGTTCAAGAAGCAGTTCCAGGCTTCGTCCGACCGCAGTGGTGAGGGTTCCGAGCAGTTCGACGAGATCGACGAGGACCACATCAACCAGGAGAAGATCACCAAGCGCAAGCAGTGATCCTCCTCGTACCGGCCCCGTCGGGGTCTCCCGCGGGGCCGGTACGAAGGTCATCCCCACCACCACGTCAGAACCAGTACAGAGAGGCGGAAAGCTATGGGAGCGCAGCAGCGGGTCTACCGCCAGCGCATCCGGTCCGTCCAGGCGACCAAGAAGATCACGCGCGCGATGGAGCTCATCGCTGCCTCGCGCGTGGTCAAGGCTCGTGAGGCCGTCGCGAAGTCGACGCCCTACGCGGTCGCCCTGACGCGAGCGGTCTCCTCGGTCGCGTCGTCCACGTCGGACATCGACCACGCACTGACCACCGAACGCGAGCACGTCAAGCGCGCGGGTGTCCTCATCGTCACTGCCGACCGCGGCCTCGCCGGCTCGTACTCGGTCAACGCGATGAAGGAAGCCCAGGAGCTCATCGCGCGCCTGGAGAACGACGGCAAGGAGGTCGTTCCCTACATCGTCGGACGTAAGGGCGTGGGCTACTACAAGTTCCGTCGCCGTCCGTACGAGGCCGAGTGGACGGGCTTCACCGACAGCCCCAAGTTCGAGAACGCCGAAGAGATCGGTGATCGCCTCACCGAGGACTTCATCAAGGGTTCGGACGAGGGCGGTGTCGACGAGCTTCACGTCGTGTACACCCAGTTCAAGAGCATGGTGACGCAGCAGTCCCGCGTCATCCGCCTCCTGCCCCTGGGCGTGGAGGAGCGTGAGGCCGAAGCGGACGACGCCGAGGGCCCCATGCCGCTGTACGAGTTCGAGCCGAACCCCGAGGGCGTGCTCGACGCGCTGCTCCCGCGGTACGTCAACGCTCGTATCTTCAACGCGCTGCTGCAGTCGGCTGCTTCCGAGCTCGCCGCACGTCAGCGCGCCATGAAGTCCGCGACGGACAACGCCACGGAACTCGTCAAGACTTACACCCGACTGGCCAACCAGGCCCGTCAGGCCGAGATCACGCAAGAGATCAGCGAAATCGTGGGTGGCGCCAGCGCCCTCGCGGACGCCAGTTGAGCGCCTCAACGCAAAGGAATCACCATGACTGCCACCATTAACGAAAGCCAGTCGGCGGCTCCCGCCGCGGCCGGCGTTGGCCGCGTCTCGCGCGTCATCGGCCCGGTCGTCGACGTCGAGTTCTCCGCCGACACCATGCCGGAGGTCTACAACCTCCTCAAGCTCGACGTCACGCTGAACGGCGAGACGAAGAACATCAACCTCGAGGTCGCCCAGCACATCGGTGACTCGATGGTGCGAGCCATCTCGCTGCAGCCGACGGACGGCATTGTCCGTGGCTCCGAGGTGCGCGACACCGGTGCCCCCATCTCGGTGCCCGTCGGCGACGTGACGCTCGGCAAGGTCTTCAACGCCACGGGTGACTGCCTCAACCTCGAAGAGGGCGAGACGCTCGAGGTCAACGAGCGCTGGGGCATCCACCGCACCGCTCCGGCCTTCGACCAGCTCGAGTCGAAGACGCAGATGTTCGAGACCGGCATCAAGGTCATCGACCTTCTCACCCCGTACGTGCAGGGTGGAAAGATCGGTCTGTTCGGTGGTGCCGGTGTCGGTAAGACCGTTCTGATCCAGGAGATGATCGCTCGAGTCGCTCGCGACCACGGCGGTGTGTCCGTGTTCGCCGGTGTCGGTGAGCGTACCCGTGAGGGTAACGACCTCATGGTCGAGATGGAGGAGGCCGGCGTTCTCGGTCAGACCTCGCTCGTCTTCGGCCAGATGGACGAGCCGCCGGGCACGCGTCTTCGCGTCGCTCTGTCGGCCCTGACGATGGCGGAGTACTTCCGTGACGTCCAGAAGCAGGACGTGCTTCTGTTCATCGACAACATCTTCCGCTTCACGCAGGCCGGTTCCGAGGTCTCCACGCTGCTCGGCCGTATGCCGTCCGCCGTGGGTTACCAGCCGACGCTGGCCGACGAGATGGGTGTTCTCCAGGAGCGCATCACCTCGACGCGTGGTCACTCGATCACGTCGATGCAGGCCATCTACGTGCCGGCCGACGACTACACCGACCCGGCTCCGGCAACGACGTTCGCCCACCTCGACGCCACCACCGAGCTCTCGCGTGACATCGCGTCGATGGGTATCTACCCGGCCGTGGACCCGCTGACGTCGACGTCGCGAATCCTCGACCCGCGTTACATCTCGCGTGAGCACTACGACACCGCGGTGCGCATCAAGGGAATCCTGCAGCGCAATAAGGAGCTCCAGGACATCATCGCGATCCTCGGTATCGACGAGCTCTCGGAAGAGGACAAGATCCTCGTCAACCGCGCTCGCCGCATCCAGCGCTTCCTGTCGCAGAACACCTACGTTGCCAAGCAGTTCACGGGCATCGAGGGCTCGACGGTTCCGCTGAGCGACTCGATCGAGGCGTTCACGAAGATCGCCGACGGCGACTACGACCACGTGCCGGAGCAGGCCTTCTTCATGTGCGGTGGCCTCGACGACGTCGAGCGTCAGGCCGCGGAGATCGCCAAGCAGGACTGATCTCGGTGAGCCGGACGCCGCAGGTGTCGGGCAACCCGTGATGATTCGGACGAGGGGCCGGGGGCGAGAAGCCTCCGGCCCTTCGTCCGTCATGTGACGAACGAACGAAGGGCGACGTGATGGATCTCGGGCTCAAGTGGCGGCCGCACGACGGCGACCTGACGCGGGCCGGTGCCGTGGTGGCGCCGGACGAGCGGCTCGCGTGGCCGAAGACGACCGGCATCGGTATGCAGCACGTCGTCGCCATGTTCGGCGCCACGTTCCTCGTGCCGTTGCTAACGGGCTTCCCGCCCTCGGCGACGCTGTTCTTCTCGGGCATCGGAACGATGCTCTTCCTGCTTCTCACGGCCGGTCGTGTACCGAGCTACCTCGGGTCGTCGTTCGCCTTCATCGCGCCGCTCACCGCAGCCACGAAGTCGCATGACATGGCCACCGCGCTCGGCGGCGTCGTCATGGCCGGTCTGGCGTTGTTCCTCGTCGGTCTGCTCGTGCACGTCGTGGGTGACGGCTGGTTGCGAGCCCTCATGCCGCCTGTGGTCACAGGAGCCATCGTCGCGCTGATCGGCCTCAACCTCGCCCCGGCCGCGAAGCAGAACTTCATCAAGTCGCCGGTGACGGCTCTCGTGACGCTTCTCGTCGTCCTCGCCGTCACGGTGGTGGCCAAGGGCCTGCTCGGGCGTCTCAGCATTCTGCTGGGTGTCGTGGCGGGTTACGCCGTCGCGTGTTTCCGCGGGGAAGTCGACTTCAAGGCGCTCGGCGCTGCCGATTGGCTTGGCCTGCCGGACTTCCACTCGCCGTCCTTCGACCTGAGCGTCATGGGATTGTTCGTGCCGGTCGTGCTCGTGCTCGTCGCGGAGAACATCGGGCACGTGAAGTCGGTCGCGCAGATGACGGACCGCAACCTCGACGACGTGTCGGGCCGCGCGCTCATGGGTGACGGTCTCGCCACGACGCTGGCCGGTTTCGGTGGTGGCTCCGGTACGACGACCTATGCCGAGAACATCGGCGTCATGGCCGCGACGAAGGTCTACTCGACCGCGGCCTACTGGGTCGCCGCCGTCACGGCCGTGCTCCTGTCGTTCTGTCCCAAGGTCGGCGCGGCCATCGCAACGATTCCGCCGGGTGTCCTCGGGGGAGTGGCCACCGTTCTCTACGGCATGATCGGCATGCTCGGCGTGCGGATCTGGATGGAGAACAAGGTCGACTTCGCCAACCCGGTCAATCTCATGACGGCCGCAGTGGCCCTCATCATCGGCATCGCCGATTACACCTGGAAGGTCGGCGACCTCACGTTCGCCGGCATCGCGCTCGGCACGTTCGCCGCCGTCGCCCTCTTCCACACCATGCGTTTCGCGGCGCGCACGAGCGGCGCCGTGCCCGACCCACTCGCCAAGGCCGACGACGTCGAACGTCGCGAGCCGAAGGCCTGAGACGAAGCCCACGTTTCCCCGGTTATCATGGGGGAACTCACCGACTCGAAGAGGAATCGCCCTGATGAGCAACCTGAACGTCAAGTTCGTCGCCGCCGACCGTGAGGTCTGGGAAGGCGAAGCGAGCCGTCTGATCGCCCGCACCACCGAAGGTGAGATCGGCATCCTGCCCGGTCACCAGCCCCTGCTTTCCGTGCTCATCGAGGGCGACGTCGTCGTCGTCCCGACCTCGGGCGAGCGTCGCACGGTCCAGATCGACGGTGGCTTCCTCTCCGTCGACAAGAACGTCGTCACGGTCGTCGCGCAGCACGTCGAGATGGCCGACGCCTCCTGAGGCAACGACGCACGATGTCTGATGCGCTGACGGCCGGCGAGATCGTTCTCGCGCTGGCCGTCATTGCGCTGCTCGTGGGGCTCGGCGCGATGGTGTATCGCACCCGCAGCCTCTCGCGCGAGGGAAACCTCGCTGTCATGGCCACCCGTTACCCGAACGGCTCGTGGCGCACCGGCATGGTGCGCTACCGGCCGGATCGGCTCGAGTGGTTCACTTTCCGGACTCTGCGGTGCACGCCTGAGCGCATCTGGAAGCGTGGCGAGTTCGTTCTCGGCTCGCGCAACGCGCTCGACTCGAGCGAGTTGCCGCGGGCGATGACGGGGGATGCGGTCGCCGTCGATGTCGAGTGCGGTGTCGAGCGCTTCTCGATCGCCATGGCCCCTGCCGACTACACGGCCTTGCGATCCTGGAGTGAGTCGGCTCCACCCGGCCCGCGCTCGCAGGGCTACTGAGTCACCCGCGCGCGGGTGCGCGTTGCTGGAGTCAGGCTGTGGAATCGCCCTCTTCGCGGCCACCGCCGGGCTGCCACAGCACATCCCCAGGGCCCTCGGCGTTGGCGTAACGCGCGAAGACGAAGAGCGCGTCCGACAGCCGATTGAGGTACTTCGCCGTGAGGACGTTGACCCCGCCGGGGCGTTCGGCGTTCTTGCCGTCGCCGGGCGCCGGCTCGTCCCCGTGTGCGTCGAGGGCAGCCCAGGCTGCCCGCTCCGCACGCCGGACGACGGTGCGCGCGAGGTGGAGGTAGGCCGCTGCCTGCGTCCCACCTGCGAGGACGAAGGAGCGCAGCGTCGGTAGCTCGGCGCCGAACTCGTCGCACTGTTGCTCCAACTCGTCGATCCACTCCTCGCGCACGCGAAGAGCTGGGTGCGCCGGTGACTCGACGAGCGGCGTCGAGAGATCGGCTCCGACGTCGAAGAGGTCGTTCTGGATGCGCCGGAGGACCGGGCGCAGGGCGTCGGGAAGGTCCGGGGCGCAGGTGAGTGCGAGGCCGATCGCGGCGCCTGCCTCATCCGTGTCGGCGTAGGCCGCGAGCCTCGGATCGTTCTTCGAGGTGCGCGAGAAATCGCCGAGGCCGGTGGAACCGTCGTCGCCGGTGCGGGTGTAGATGGTGCTGAGTACGACCATGGCTCCACCCTGCCAGACGAAGGGCCGCCGTGTCGGCGCAGGCGTGTGGCCGTCCCCGCCGTCAGCTGGGCGTGAGAGCGTCGCGTTACAGCCCTTTCACAGTCGTTATGTGTTCGTTACCGAAATGGGCGAACCTCACGTGGGGGTCGCGCGTCAGAGTAGAGGTAAGCGAAGCAAAGCGGCGCCCGCCGCCGCCCCGAGCCCGTCCTGAACGCACGAAGGGGAACGACATGTCCCAGCCGGTTGCAGACAAGACCGATGCACGTACGCGCGAGCGCACCGCCGAGGTGCGCCACATCGTCGACGGGGCCGAACTCGGTGTTGTGGGGTCGATCTGTGCCAGCACGAGCAGTGAGGTGCGCAGCGAGCTCACCCAGGCGATCGGCGCGGGCGAGGGCGACCTCGTCGTTCACCTCTCGGAGGCCGAGGTGTGGGACGCCACGGGCCTCGGCGTCATCGTCGGAGCTCACCGCCGCGCTGCTGCCGAAGGACGGCGACTGGTCGTGGCCGACGCCTCGCCGCGACTGCGCCGCCTGATGTGTGCGACGAAGCTCGACCGTCACCTCGAGGTCGAGCGGGAGCTGACGCAGTTCGTCCCGCTCGCCGCCACCGCCTGAGCGAACCGGCTCAGAACAGGCGTGTCTCGGAGTCGTCGATTCCCTTGAGGGCGTCGTAGTCGAGCACGACGCAGCGGATGCCGCGGTCTGCGGCGAGCGTTCGGGCCTGGGGCTTGATCGTCTGGGCAGCCAAGACACCCGACACGGGGGCGAGGTGCGGGTCGCGGTTAAGCAGTTCGAGATAGCGCGTCAGCTGTTCGACGCCTTCGATCGTGCCGTGCCGCTTGAGTTCCACGGCCACCGTGGCACCGGTGGCGTCCTTGCACATGATGTCGACGGGCCCGATGGCCGTCATGTACTCGCGGCGCATGAGCGTGTAGCCCGAACCGAGGGTCTCGATGTGCTGAGCGAGCAGCTTCTGCAACTGCGCCTCCACACCGTCCTTGACAAGGCCAGGGTCGACGCCGAGCTCGTGGGCGCTGTCGTGGTGGATGTCGTACAGCTTGATCCGCAGTCGATCGTCGGACTTGGCGTGCTGCACGAGCCACACGGAGCTGACGCCCTCTACCGTCTCGACCTCGTCGGGCTCGATCTCGGCCATGGCGCACGGCGGTGCCATCCAGTTGAGGGGCTTGTACGAGCCTCCGTCGGAGTGCACGAGCACGGAGCCGTCGGCCTTGACCATGAGAAGCCGCTTGGCCAGGGGGAGGTGGGCCTGCAGGCGGCCCTCGTAGTCGACGCTGCAGTCGGCAATCACGATTCGCACGAGGAGTAAGCCTACGCTTCCGCCTCGCTGCGTCCGGCCAGGGCGATACAGGCACCGAGGGTGAGGACGAAGCCCGCGACGGCCAGGATTTGCGTGTTCGGCCGCACCCCGTCGCCGAGCAGGGCGAGTCCGACGAGGGATGGTGCCACCGTTTCCAGGGCGAAGGTGATGGCCGCGACGGACGTCGTTTCGCCAACGTCGAGGGCAAACCCGTAGGCAACGGTCGCGATGACGGCGTGCAGAACGAGCGCCCAGGGTGCCCAGGTCGCGAGGGCGTCGCCCAGCCTGCCGTTCCACGGCAGGATACGGGCGCCGACGGCGAGACCGCCGTACCCGAGCCCCGCGACCACAGCCAGCACGGAGCTGGCGCGACGACGCGCTGCAAGGACCCCGACGGCTACAAGCAGGACCGCCACGGCGACGAGGGCCGGCGCCAGCCACGACGGCGGATCGTGCGGCGGCGTGTCCCGGGCGGTGGCGGCCAGGCAGACGAGCCCGAGGGCGACCACCGCCAGAGCGGCGACCTCACGCCGCGTCAGTTTGGCGCCCAGCACGATGACGGCGAGGACCGCCGTCACGGCGACCGACGATGCAATGACCGACTGGACGAGAAAGAGGGGGAGCGCGCGCAGCGCGCCCACGGAGGCGGCGAACGCCACGACGTCGAGTCCCAGGCCCGCGGCGTACAACCACCCGGCTCGCGCCCGCTGCAGGAGGGTGCTGCCGGCCGGGGCCGCCCGGAGTCCACGCACGCCGAGTGCCTGGAGGATCGTGGCGCTTCCGTACGCCAGCGCGGCGAGCAGGGCGCCGAGGAGTCCGAGGAGCATGCGCTGACTGTGTCACCTTCCTCGCAGCATCGGGAGCCTCGGCCCGTGGCGCCGACACATCTGAAAGACTGGCGACCATGATCAACACAGTGGGTGTCATCGGGCTCGGCACGATGGGTGCGGGCATCGTCGAGGTCTTTGCGAAGGCCGGTTTGAGCGTCATCGCCGTCGACGGTTCGGCCGAGTTGGCCGAGCGCGGCAAGGGCTTCCTCGAGAAGTCGCTCGGTCGTGCGGTGAGCAAGGGCAAGCTCGACGAGGCGGCGCGCGACGAGATCGTCGGCCGCGTCTCGTTCGGCGACGACCTCGCCGCCATGAAGGACGCCGACCTCGTCATCGAGGCGGTTCCGGAGCGTCTCGAGATCAAGGAATCGATCTTCAC
Source organism: Dermacoccus sp. Tok2021 (assembly GCF_019895135.1). Classification (NCBI taxonomy): domain Bacteria; kingdom Bacillati; phylum Actinomycetota; class Actinomycetes; order Micrococcales; family Dermacoccaceae; genus Dermacoccus; species Dermacoccus sp. Tok2021. The sequence goes on along the minus strand of NZ_JAGTHU010000004.1, from coordinate 127,955 downwards.
GACGCTCGACGGCATCGTTCGGGAGGACTGCGTGCTCGCGACGAACACCTCGTCGCTGTCGATCACCGAGATCGCGCGGGCCACGAAGGTGCCGTCGCGGGTCATCGGTATGCACTTCTTCAATCCGGCGCCGGTTCAGCCGCTCGTCGAGGTCATCCGTTCCGTCATGAGCGACGAGACGCTTGTCGAGCAGGTCCGCGAGCTGGCCGAGCGCCTCGGCAAGAAGCCGGTCGTTGTCGGCGACCGCGCCGGCTTCGTCGCCAACGCGCTGCTCGTCTCCTACCTCGCGCGGTCCATCCGCGCCTACGAGTCCGGCCTCGCCTCACGCTCCGACATCGATGCGGCCATGGCCGCCGGCGTCGGTCTGCCGATGGGCCCGCTCACGCTGTGCGACCTCGTCGGCCTCGACGTCATCCACGAGGTGTGCGGCGTGCTCTACAACGCCACGGGTGACCCGAGCGTCGCCTCGCCGTCGATCCTGCGCCAGTTGGTGACGGCCGGTCGCCTCGGCCGCAAGAGCGGTCACGGCTTCTACACCTACGACGGTGTCGGTTCCGGCACGGTGGTCGACGACGCTGCCACGACGGCACCCGCCAAGCCCCTCGAAGGCAAGGTCGGTCTCGTCGGCGAGGGTGACCTCGTCGACGCCCTCGGCTCGGAGCTGAGCGACGCCGGCGTCGAGGTCGTCCGGGTTGTCTCGGCGGACGACGCAGCCTCGGTCAAGGGCGTGGCCGTCACGCTCGCCGTGGACGCGGTCGAGCTCGACGGCGACTGCTGCGGCGGCGGATGCTGCGGTGGAGACGACGCCTCGCACGGCGACGTCGAGAGCGGCCTCGAGATCGGGGCGAAGCCGGTGCTGCGCGCTGTGCGTGACGCCATCGGTGACGCAGGCGTCATCGCTGCGCTCGGCGAGGGATCCGTCGAGACCGCGTCCACGGGCGACCCGACGATCGACGCCACCGTCGTGCCCGTCGTCCTGCACGAGAAGCAGAGGGCCGGCCAAGTGCTCGAGATCGGCCGTTCGGTCGCCATCAGCGACGAGGCCGTCGAGACGGTGCGTTCGCTCGCCGTCGCGGCCGGTTGGACGCCGGTCGTCGGCAAGGACCGCGCGGGCCTCGTCGTCGATGCCCTGCTCTACCCGCACCTCAACGACGCCGCCAAGATGCTCGACTCCGGCTACGCCACGGTCGAGGACATCGAGACGGCGATGAAGGCCGGTTGCGGTTACCCGCAGGGGCTCTTCGAGCTGCTCGACGAGGCGGGCCCGGACGACGTGCACGGTGTCCTCGCGGAGATGTACTTCGAGACCGGCGAGCAGCACCTCGTGCCGTCGCCGCTGCTCACCGAGCACATCCTCGCGGATCGGACCTTCCGGGGCTGATGCCGCGTCGTAACCGACCACGACGGGACGAGACGCGCGGTGACGTCAGCCGCGCGTTCCGTCCCGTCGACGTCGTCCAGACCTACGCCGGCGGACGCTGGACGGTGCGCGTGCTGCGGGGCAACAGCGAGGGCAAGGTCTACACGTGCCCCGGATGCCAGCAGCAACTCGCGTCGTCGTTGCCGCACGTCGTCGTCTGGCCGATGGACCGGCTCGGTGACGTGACCGATCGACGCCACTGGCACACGAGTTGCTGGCAGGCTCGTGACCGGCGTCCACCGCAGGGCTCGTGGCGCTGAATCACCGAACGAGGGAATCGACATGACGATGCAGGAGATCCGCTCCAACACTGTGCTCGCCGCGCGGCGTGAGGAGATCGAGTTGCACACCGCGGACGGCCTGAAGCTCGTGGGTGAACTGGCGCTGCCGCCGTCGAACGATCCGGTGGCCACACTCGTGACGCTGCACCCGCTGCCGACGCATGGCGGCTTCATGGACAGCCATGTCTACAAGAAGGCCGCCAACCGGCTGCCGGCGCTCGCGGACATCGCGGTGCTGCGGTTCAACACGCGTGGCACGTCGTCGCCGCGCGGGACGTCGGAGGGTGCGTTCGACTCGGCTGACGGTGAGCGGTTCGACGTCGCCGCCGCCATTGAGTTCGCGGAGTTCCACGAGTCGCCGGCGCTGACCAATCGTTGGCTGGTGGGGTGGAGCTTCGGCACGGATCTGACGCTCATGCACGGGCTCGATCCGTCGATCGAGGGCGCGGTCCTGCTGTCGCCGCCGCTGCGGTGGTCGCAGCCCGAGCACCTCGCGGCGTGGGCCGAATCGCGCAAGCCGGTGACGGCGCTCGTGCCCGAACTCGACGACAACCTGCGCCCCGACGAGGCACGCGAGCGGTTCGGCGCCATTCCTCAGGCGCGCGTCATCGGCGTCGATGGCGCGAAGCACCTGTGGGTGGGGGAGAAGTACGTGCGGCGCGTGCTCGACGAGATCGTGCGCATCGTCGCGCCGTCGAAGCTGCCCGAGGGTGGCCTGCCAACCGAGGTCGACGCTTCGCTCGTGGTCGAGGGCTGAATTGACACGCAAGTGGTGGGCGCCTCTGTGAGCCCGGGGACCCTTGGTGGCTGTCTCGGACCGGTTGTCGACACTGACGTTCGGCGCCGCGAGGTTCTGCACGTCGTTCTGCTACCCCCTGACCGGGGCATAACCACGTGCAGAGCCACCCCAGCTTGGGTTGTGCAGAAACGACCGTTTTGGCTACGCCGGATTGTCACGCGGCACCGTGGTCGTCACCGGCACCACCACCGACGAGGCGGAGCAGGTCTTCGCGGACGTCGTCAGCTGGGTTCAGGCCGCGTCGCAGGTGGACCGAACCGCGGACTGATCCCGTCCGCTGGCAACGCTGTCCGGTGCAAGACCGCCCACAGCAGTTCCTCGACCGCTTGGTCTTCGAGAGGGGCAGTTGTGTCGACGCGCACGACGTCGGTGATGCCGAGTGGCCCCTCCCCATGGAGAGTGTCCCACCAGGCTGTTTCTGCTCCGGCCTGTAAGTGTCGTGGGTGACGCGAGGCATCACCGCGGGCTCGGGCCAGGAAGCGGTCCCTGGCCATGTACACGGGCACCTCACACCACACCTCCACAACCTCGGACGCGAGGATTCCACAACCATGTAATCGCTCGACCACAGCCGCAGCCCGACCTGGACCACCGAACCAGGTCTCGATGATGACCCGCGGCCTCCGAGCGGTGAGGAACCACAAGAGGTCTTCAGCTTCTCGGCTCAGCCAGCTCGGGTCAGGTTCACTTGGGCAGGTGCCGGCGAGGACATCCTTGGGATTGTCCTTGGAGAAAAGAGTTGCTGACCAGACCCGCGCGAGTGCCGCGGCCAGCGTTGACTTACCGGCACCCGGCAGTCCGTTCACGATGACAAGCCTCGTTGCGGCCCGGTTCGGTCCGATCCGTTCCTCATGTGCTGCACCGTCGTGGAAGGTCATGCGCGCCCTCTCGCCCCTTAGGTAACGTAACGAGATCGCTCCGGCCTGGCTGGCATTCGTGGTTTTGCATCCACCAGACCATTGCTGCGGCCACGCAAATCATCTCAAACTCGACCGAGGTGTAAACCGCCCGCCGCGACGGCGGGTTGCTCACCGGGGCGAGGCCTCCAGTTAAGGATCGTGGCCAGCGCGATGGCGAGCGACGCTCCGTCTTGGGCATGATCAGATTCTCCTTGACTAAGGCCGGTCGCCGCCGCCCGGGCGCCCCGGCTTGGAGACGCTTGCTGTGAGCAGATGAAATGCGCAGGTCGGCGCCTGAGTTCCGGCGTCTACGAACGGCGTGTGCGGGTGGAGTACACCCTATTTGCACAGTTGCTCCTCTATGTGGCTCGTGTGACCTTCGCCGGTAAATGGCGGTGTTCTGTCGATGCTCCGTGGCGGCTTTAGTTGGTGGTACCGATGACAAGCGTGGTCTGGCCGTCCGTGGTCGAGAGTCCTGCCGCCGATGCGAGGGCGGCAGTGTCATCGTCAGCAGCTGAGGTGTCCTCGTCGACGTAGCCAGATCTCCAGGGGAATGGTCGTCAGTGGCGGTACCGCGGCGATGATCGAGAGAGCTGTGACCCGCCATGGCCACCGCAGGGTGATGGCGGTGATGAGCGCTATGGCGAGGTAGATGAGGAAGATGCCGCCGTGCAGGGCGCCGAAGATGCTGACACCGACGTCGGTTGTGCCCGTCACGTACTTGAGGAACATCCCGGCGAGCAGACCAGCCCAGGTGAAGGCTTCGAGAAAGGCCGCGACGATGGAGACTCTTGCCACAAGCGGAAGTCCATAACGCTGCTGGGTGCTTGCGCTCATTGGTTCGCCTCGTTGCTCGGGAGTTCGTCTGCGTCCGCGACGGAGCGGGCGAGGTGCTCTGCCAGCGCGGCGCGCAGTTCGGGCGGAAGAGGGGCGGCTCCGACGGATTCGCTAAGCCAGAGTCCGTCGGCGGCAAGGTACGCGACCATCTTCTGCAACGCCCGAGGGTCAGTCGGGTCAATCTCGGCAGGGTCGGGTATCCATCGGGAGATGACCCTTCTCCACGGCTTGTTGAGCTCGCTGTCGGTGCTCGCCTCGAGCATGAGCAGCAGCTCGGGGCCAGTGGCGCTGCGAGCGCTCACGCGGGCGTAGGCGGCGAGGCGCTCGTCCTGCGTTGCCTCGTCTGGGTCCTTGCCCAGGACGTTGATCATCTCGTGGTCCCAGCGCTCGGCAAGATGCTCGTGCAGCGCGAGCACCAGGGCGTCCTTCGAGGGGAAGTGGTAGAGCAGCCCACCTTTGGTGAGTCCGGAGGCGGCGGCCACGGATTCGTACGTGACGGCCGTGACGCCGTCGGTTTCGACAACGTGGAGGGCGGCTTGGAAGATGGAGTCTCGTTTGCTGGTCCGCATGAGCGGTCCTTTCGTGGTCAGTGCTCGGAGTGCAGCTGTGACTGCGTGCCAGGCAGGTACCGACGCAGCAGCACTCCCGTGATGACAGCGGCCGCTGCCAGGACGCCGGCAACGACTAGCATCACAACGAGGTACGCGGAGTCGAAGGCCGTGGAGGCCGCCTGAATGATGGCGGCGTCTCCCTGCGCCGCCTCCAGTGCCTCAGCGATACCGTCACCAGCCGCCGCCGGTGCACCGTTGGGGAGGACAACACTGGCGGTATAGATGGCCGTGAGCAGGCTTCCGAGCACGGACACGGCGATGAGGCTGCCGAACTCGTAGGAGACCTCTTCGAGGGAAGCGGCCATGCCTGCACGGCGCACCGGCACGTTCCCGATGATGGCGGTGGAAGCGACCGACATGGCAGCTCCGAGACCGGCACCCGTCACCAGAAGGCCGAGAACCAGCACGCCGAAGGATGATTGGAACCCGACTACCGTCACCACGACGCCGCCGGTGGCGACGGCGAGACCACCGGTGATCAGCGCGAGCAGCCCGACACGGTGCAAGAAGGCACCACCCAGGAGCGCTGTCGGCAACGAGCCCACGGCAATCACGGCAACCAAAAGCCCAGCCTCCAGCGGACTGAAGCCGACGACCTGCTGGAAACGTTGCGTGGTGACAAGCTGGATGCCACCGATGGCGAACATCGCGAACGCCGCGGCGAGCACGCCAGCACTGAACGCCGGGTTGAGGAAGATGGAGAACTCCAGCAGCGGATTCTCCAGGCGCCGCTGACGGCGCACGAAGAGCCAGAACCCGATGGCAGCAACGAGCAGCGCAACAACAATGGTCGCGACAGACGGGGGCGCGTGGCCGATCTCCTTGATGGCCACCACCGTTCCGACGAGCCCGATCATCACCAGTATCGAAGACACGGCATCCCAGCGCTTCGAAGGATCCGGGTCATTGGCCGGGCGGATCAACCAGGTAGCAACCAGCGCCAGCGCCACTACGGGCACGTTCACCAGGAACACCGAGCCCCACCAGAAGAACTCGAGCAGCGTGCCGCCGAGAATCGGACCGAGAGCGGACCCGACGACCGACAGGCTGCCCCAGATCGCGATCGCAAAATTCCGCTCGCGCTCGACCGTGAAGTACGTGCGGATCAGTGCCAGGGTTGCCGGCATCATCGCTGCCGCACCGACAGCGAGCACAGCGCGTGCACCGATCAGCACCTCGGGCGACGGCGCCAACGCTGCGAGCAGGGACGCCAACCCGAAGATCACCAGGCCGACAACAAACATCCGCGTGTGGCCGATGCGATCCCCCAGGGTTCCGCTGCCCAGCAACAGCCCCGCCATCACCAGGGGGTAGGCATTGATGATCCACAGGCTCTGTGTGTTCGAAGCCTGCAGTTCCTCAGTCAGCGTCGGCAGGGCCGTGTAGAGAATCGAGTTATCCAAGGTGATCAGCAGCAGACCTGCTCCAACCGTCACCAGCAGCGACCAGCGTCGCCTCTTCGTCATCGCGGACATGCGCGTCTTCCCCTCGTCGTGAACGACATAACTGTACCAAATGGATGGTGTAGTTAAGTCGACGGAGGGAGAGACTCACGGCGCGCGCTATGCATGGCGTGCGGGCGGCGAAGCTTGGAAGGTTTTAGAGCGAAGGCGCGGCACTTCGATGCAGGCAAAACCGGACGAGCTGGTGCCTCAGTTGGGTACAGGTTTATGAGACTTTCAGCGGGTGGTCGGCCTCAGGTTCGCTTCCTGCGTGAACGCGCTCTCGGGATTGTCTTGCGAAGTCGTCTCGACGGAAAGTGCCTCAAGGCGGTGACTTCCAGGACTTTCTGCACCATGCTGGGGGTATGAGGCTTCTGGGATATACGCGGGTGAGCACGGCGACGCAGGACGCGCAGCTGCAAGTCGATGCGCTGGTGGAGGGCGGGGTGCAGAAGCGGGACGTGTTCTCCGATGTGACCTCGGGTAGCCGGACCGCGATCGAGCGACCGGGGATGAAACGTCTGCTGGACTACGCCGAGGACGGCGACACGGTGGTGGTGTGGCGCATCGACCGGCTGGGCCGGTCCCTGCTCGACGTCCTGAATACGGTCACGCTGCTGCGCGGCCAGGGCGTGAAGATCAGATCGGTCTCGGACGGGATCGACCCGGAGACGACATCGGGCCGGATGATGCTGGGCATGCTCGCGACCCTGGCCGAGTATGAGCGCGAGCTGATCACCGAACGCGTCAATGCGGGGATCGCCGCGGCGAAGCAGAACGGCACCCGCTTCGGCCGACCCCCGGTCGACCCGGCCGTGATCGCGGAGAAGCTCGAAATCGCGAGCGATGCCCGCGCGAAGGGCCGCACCGCCGAGGACGCCGCCCGACTCGTCGGCTGGTCCCGGGCGACGCTCTATCGCCATCGGCAGGCGGCCCGTGCCCGCGAGGCCGTCGCCGAGCAGGTGTGAGGTGGACGGGCCGGCGCGGTGGCGCATCCTGCGGCTGCACGTCGAGGACGGTATCCCGCTGAGCGCCCTGGCCCGGGAGACCGGGATCAGCCTGCGCTCCCTGGAGCGCTGGCACGCCCGCTACCGTGCCGACGGGTACGCGGGCCTGGAGACAGGCCAGCGCTCGGACGCCGGCGCCCACCATCTGCCCGGGGAGCTCGTGCGGTTGATCGAGGGCCTGGCGCTCAGCAAGCCCCGGCCCGCGATCGCCACGATCCACCGCAAGGTCACCGACATCTGCGGTACCCGAGGGTGGCCGGTGCCTTCCTACGGGGTGGTCCGCTCGATCGCGGGTGCCCTCGATCCGGGCATGGTCACCCTAGCCCTGGAGGGCGCGGCGTCCTACCGGGACAAGCACGAACTGGTGCTGCGCCGGCACGCCGAGCAACCGAATGCGATGTGGCAAAGTGACCACACGCTGCTCGACATTCTCGTGGTGGGCACCGACGGCAAACCAGTCCGCCCCTGGCTGACGACGATCCTCGATGACTGCTCCCGCGCGATCTGCGGCTACACCGTCTTCCTGGGTGCGCCGTCCGCGATGAACACCGCCCTGGCGCTGCGGCAGGCTATCTGGCACAAGAGCGACCCCGCGTGGCCGATGTGCGGGCTGCCGGACGTGCTCTATGTCGACCACGGCAGTGACTTCATCAGCCGCCACCTCGCCGGCACCGCTGTTGACCTGCACATCCGGCTGATCCACTCCACCGTCGCCCGTCCCCAGGGCCGGGGCAAGATCGAGCGGTTCTTCGGCACCGTCAACACCGAGCTTCTCGCTGACCTGCCCGGCCACATCACCGAGGGCCATCCCGCGCCGACGCCGAAGCTGTCCCTGGCCGAGCTCGACAGCGCGGTGGAGGGGTTCGTGGCCACCTACAACGACCGGACCCACAGCGAGCTCGGCGCCTCGCCGCGCACCGCGTGGATCGCCGAGGGCTGGCTGCCGCGCATGCCCGAGAGCCTGGAAGACCTCGACGGGCTGCTGCTCACGGTCGCCCAGTCCCGGGTGGTGCGCCGTGATGGCATCCGCTTCCAGGGGCTGCGCTACGTCTCCCCGACACTGGCCGGCTACGTCGGACGGCCGGTGGTGATCCGCTACGACCCGCGCGATATCACTGAGATCCGCGTGTTCGACCACGACGAGTTCCTGTGCAAGGCCGTCAACCAGGACCATCACGACGAGAAGATCAGTCTCAAGGAGATCCAGGCTGCCCGCAACGCGCGCCGTCGCGCCCTGCGCCAAGGCATCAATGAACGCATTGCCGTCGTAGCCGCGCACACCACTGAGACGCCATCGACAGCCGAGCCGCCAGCCCCAGCACCGAAGCGGAAGCTGAAAGTCTACAAGGAGGACTTGAGGTGAGCCAGCGCTTCATCGTGACCAAAGAGCACCGCCGCTTCACCGAGTTCGCCGACGCTGTCCGCCGCGGCCACACCATCGGTCTGTGCTTCGGACCGGCCGGGGTGGGCAAGACACTCTCCGCGCGCCGCTACGCCCACTGGGAGAAGGCCTATGACCTGCTGACCTATTGGGGTCCGCGCGCCGACAGCGACGCCAAGATCTACGCCGCCCTCGCTCGGAGTCGTACCGTGCTCTACACCCCCAGCGTGCTCACCACCCCACGGGTGCTGAAGGATGAACTCGACCAGGCGATCACCCGCACCAATATCTGCATCGAGCAGCATCTGGAGGCAGTCGGTCAGATCACCCCGCAGACGTGGGGCCGACGGCACGGCAGGAACCACGTGCAGCTGGTCATCGTCGATGAGTCCGAACGGCTCCGCCCCACCGCGCTGGAGCTGTTGCGCGATCGCTACGACCGCGACAACATCGCCTTGATCCTGATCGGCATGCCCGGCCTGGAGAAGCAGTTCAGCCACTACCCGCAGTTCTACAGTCGTGTCGGCTTCGCCCACCAATACCGGCCCCTGGGCACGGACGAGCTGCTGTTCGTCCTCCAGCGCCACTGGCGCTCCCTGGGCAAGACCCTCGACCCCGAGGACTTCACCGACGCGCAAGCCATCGCTTCCATCACCCGCATCACCCGCGGGAACTTCCGACTGCTGGAGCGGCTCTTCCCGCAGATCGAGCGCGTCCTGAAGATCAACGAGCTCGACACCATCACCAACGACGTCATCGAAGCCGCCGCCAGCACCCTCGTCATCGGCACCACCTGAACAAAGACCGCCACTGAGCATCGACAGAACACCGCCATTTAACAGCGAAAGTCACAGGCTCGCGTGCAAATAGGGTCCTCGGTGGCCTTAATGCTCATGTTGCGCGTAGGGTCTAGACATGCCGGGTCAAATCGTGGGGTATGCGCGCGTCTCGTCGACGTCGCAGAATCTAGCCAGGCAACTAGAGGCACTCGGGGCGGTCGACGAGCTGTTCACCGATCACCAATCCGGCAAGAGCCGAGCCGATCGCGCCGGCCTGGCGGATGCGTTGCGCTACGTGCGTCGCGGTGACACGTTGCGCGTCGCGTCGATGGATCGACTCGCGCGATCACTCATCGACCTCGAGCAGATCGTCTCCGACCTCACCGCACGCAAAGTGAGCGTCGAGTTCGTCAAAGAACGCCTCACCTTCTCACCCGACGCTGCGGCCGACCCGTTCGCGACGTTCCAACGCCAACTCATCGGCGCCGTCGCCGAACTCGAGCGCTCCCTCATCCGCGAACGCCAACGCGAAGGAATCGACCTGGCCAAAGCGCGCGGCGTGTACAAGGGCCGCGCCCGCCGCCTCACCGACGAACAGATCGCCCACGTGCGCGAGGCAGCGGCAAACGGCGCCAACAAGGCCAAGCTTGCGGGCGAACTCGGCGTCTCACGTCGCCTCATCTACGACGTCATCGCCGGCAACGGTGCTTACGGTGACTTCAACACTGCCTCGGAGGTATCAGAACCCTCTGACACGTGACAGTTTCGGCACCCTTAGCGATGAGCTCAGGCGTTGCCGTCAGTTGGGACATCCCCCAGCGGCATCAAAAACGACCGTTTTGCTCACCCTGCGCAAGTGAGGGCTTCGGCACAGCCGGCCGTTTAGCCGCCCCACTTCAGTCCGAGCTTTGCCCAGGCCACTTCGGAGTCTTTAGCTCCGAGCCAGGTGACGGCGTAGGGCACCTCGTCAGGCCAACGCGTCACGATCGAGCCTAGGCGTAAACCAAGAAACGATCGCTGCCTGCGCTCCGAAGGGTGAGCGACTGCCACGAAAATTCCGCTCTCGAGCTCTCTGAGGAGTGGCCAGTCCGGACCGTAGTCCTCTTCGGGGGGTTCAGTCGAGCCATCGGGCCATGCCATTAGAAAGAAGGGCCATGGGCGTCCGTTCCACATGGCCCCGACCTCGCAACCAAGGTAGGCACACACGCGGCCATCCCGAGACAACGTGGCAACCCGATGGTGGTACCGGTTGAGGTCTGGGGTGTTGGATGCCGGATCGCTTGTCACAGACCCATTGTGCCGAGCGCCGCTAGCCGTCACGTCCAATGGATGCGCGAGGTAGCTCAAACGAACGTTTTTGATACGACGCCGAGCCTTGGGGTAGAAACGATGGGCTGCCTCAGTGTCCTTCAGCCGCCGGCTCGACGAGTTCGACGAGCACGCCGCCGGCATCCTTGGGGTGGATGAAGTTGATGCGGCTGCCGCCGGTGCCGATCTTCGGCGCGTCGTAGAGGAACCGCATGCCGCGCTCGCGCAGCGTCGCGCTCACCGCGTCAAGGTCTGCGACGCGGTAGGCGAGTTGCTGCATGCCGGGGCCGGAGCGGTCGAGGAACTTCGCGATGCTCGACTCCGGCGACAGCGGCGCGAGCAGCTGGATGTGGCTGTGCGGGGCATCGGCCGGCCCGACGCTCAGCATCGCCTCACGCACACCCTGCTCCTCGTTGGTCTCCTCGTGAGCGAGCGTCATGCCGTACGTGTCGCGATAGAAGGCGATCGCGTCGTCGAGGTCGGCCACCGCGATGCCGACGTGGTCGATCGCCTCGAACAGGTGCGTGAAAGAGTCGGTCATGACCCCACCATATGGTTTGCTGGAAACAGCGTCTTTGGTTAATGACGATTAACTCAATGTGGAGGAAGACATGACCGACACCACCGCCGTCATCGTCGGGGGCGCCCGCACCCCGATGGGCCGTCTGCTCGGCTCGCTCAAGGGCTTCTCGGGCTCCGACCTCGGTGGCCTCGCCATCAAGGGGGCCCTCGAGAAGGCCGGTGTCGCAGGCGATCAGGTCGACTACGTCATCATGGGCCAGGTGCTCACCGCCGGCGCCGGCCAGATCCCGGCCCGCCAGGCCGCCGTCAAGGGCGGTATCCCCATGAGTGTGCCTGCGCTGACGATCAACAAGGTCTGCCTCTCCGGCCTCGACGCCGTGGCGCTCGCCGCCCAGCTCATCCGAGCTGGCGAGTTCGAGATCGTCGTGGCCGGCGGTCAGGAGTCGATGACCCAGGCGCCGCACCTGCTGGAGAAGTCGCGTGAGGGCTTCAAGTACGGCGACGTGTCGATGCGCGACCACATGGCCTACGACGGCCTGTGGGACGCCTTCACCGACCAGGCCATGGGCAACCTCACGGAGCAGGCCAACTGCGGCGAGGCGCAGTTCAGCCGCGAGGAGCAGGACGCCTTCTCCGCTGCGTCGCACCAGAAGGCTGCCGCCGCGTGGGAGAAGGGGTACTTCGACGACGAGGTCGTCTCCGTCGAGATCCCGCAGCGCAAGGGCGAGCCGGTGCAGTTCAAGAACGACGAGGGCGTGCGCGCCGACACGACGACCGAATCGCTCGGCAAGCTGCGTCCTGCGTTCAGCAAGGACGGCACGATCACGGCCGGTTCGGCCTCCCAGATCAGCGACGGCGCCGCAGCGCTCGTCGTCATGAGCAAGGCAAAGGCCGAGGAGCTGGGCCTTGAGATCCTCGCCGAGATCGGGGCTCACGGCGTCGTCGCCGGGCCCGACTCGACGCTGCAGAGCCAGCCGGCGCGCGCCATCGCCGCCGCCTGTGAGAAGGACGGCCTTGCGCCCACCGACCTCGACGTCGTCGAGATCAACGAGGCGTTCGCGGCCGTCGGCCTCGCGTCCATCAAGGAACTCGGCCTGGATCCGGAGAAGGTCAACCCGAACGGCGGCGCCATTGCCATGGGCCACCCGATCGGCATGTCCGGAGCCCGTCTCGTTCTCACCCTGGCCCACGAACTGAAGCGTCGTGGTGGCGGGGTCGGCGCCGCTGCGCTCTGCGGTGGCGGCGGACAGGGTGACGCGCTCGTCCTGCGCGTGGCCGCGGAAGGCTGATCAGCCGTGCCGCGCGAGATCGACGTGCCCCAGCTCGTCGCGCAGATGCGCGACGGCAGCAGGCGTGCGCTCGCGCGGCTGCTGACCTGCGTCGAGAACGGACACCCCAAGCTCGAGGAGATCGGAGCGGCCATCGCGCCACACACGGGCGAGGCGCAGATCATCGGTCTCACGGGGCCGCCCGGGGTCGGTAAGTCGACGTCGACGAACGCGCTCGTCGAGGCCTACCGCAAGGACGGCAAGACGGTGGCCGTCCTTGCGGTCGACCCGAGTTCGCCGTTCTCCGGAGGAGCCCTGCTGGGCGACCGAATCCGGATGGTCGGCCACTCGGGTGACGAGGGCGTGTTCGTCCGCTCGATGGCGACGCGCGGCCACCTCGGTGGTCTCGCGGCCGCCGCTCCGGCGGCCCTGCGCGTGCTCGACGCAGCAGGCTTCGACATCGTGCTCGTGGAGACCGTGGGCGTCGGACAGTCGGAAGTGCATATCGCGGGCCTCGCGGACACGACGATCGTCCTGCTCGCGCCCGGTGCCGGAGATTCCATCCAGGCCGCGAAGGCTGGCGTCCTGGAGGTCGGTGATCTCTTCGTCGTCAACAAGGCCGACCGGGACGGTGCGCCTGCGACGGTGCGCGATCTGCGGCACATCATCTCGCTCGGCATGTCGGGTGAACCCGGTGAGTGGCGCCCGGAGGTCGTCTCCACGGTGGCCGAGAAGGCGCAGGGCGTCGAGGACGTCGTCGCGGCCGTCGAGGCACACCGGGCGTGGATGCTCGAGCACGACGAGCTCAGCGTGCGCCGCCGACGTCGGGCCGCGGGCGAGATCGAAGAGCTGGCGGTGCGGCGACTGCGTGAGCGCTGGGAACGCCCCAATGCCGAGGTGAAGCTCGACGACCTCGCTGAGGCTGTCGCTCGAGGGGTTCTGGACCCCTACGCCGCGGCGCAGGCCGTCGCGGGTTGAGGCTGAGGGGCTCGATGCGCGTCCGAAACCGCGCGAGAGCCCATGGCGGCGAGGCGTCGCCAGAGCGTGTTCTGAGGTGCGTCGCCGGCCGGTATCAGCTCTGATTCCGCGGAATACCGGGGTTGTCGGCGCCGATACATAGACTTGGAGCATGAAGCCTCGTACGCCCGTCATCATGCTCATCGCGGCCGCTGAGCACGCCGAAGAGATGCGGGACGAATTCACCCACCGCTACGCTGCCGACTACGACCTGCAACTCGCCACGACGCTCAGCGAATCGATGACGATGGCGCAGGGCCTCAACGCGCGCGGCATCCCGGTCGCGATGTTCGCCGCGACGACGCAGGTGGGCGACGCGACGGGCCTCGTCACGCTGCAGTGCCTGCATGCCGTCATGCCGGCGGCCAAGCGGGTCATGGTGCGCCTGCGCAGCGAACCGTGGGCGGTGGAGGAGCAGCGCGTCGCGCAGATCAGCGGCCAGATCGAGGCCGCGCTCCTGCTGCCGAGCGGCCCGCGCGACGAGGAGTTCCACACCGCCGTCACCGAGTTGCTCTCGGACTGGGGGTGGTCGGCGGGTGGCCCGAGATCGAGCTCGTCAACATCGTGGCGCCCGCAGGCGACCCCAACGTCGGGGTGCTGCGCGACTTCCTCGACCGCCAGGGCATCCCGATGGGGGTCTGGCCGCCGGACGCTCCGCACGCAGCCAAGACGCTCGAGATGGCGCGTTCGCAGGGCATCGAGATCGCCTATCCGCTCGTGCGCATCGCCGAGCGCGAGGTTCACGCCAACCCTGACGTCCGTGTGCTCGGGCGCGCCTTCGGCGCCACCGTCGACGAGTTGGGCGAGGGCCACGTCGTCGACCTTGCGATCGTCGGGGCGGGCCCGGCCGGCCTCGCTGCCGCGGTGTACGGCGCGAGCGAGGGGCTGAGCACAGCCGTCATCGAGGCCGACGCCGTGGGCGGCCAGGCCGGCACGAGCTCGATGATCCGCAACTACCTGGGCTTTCCCCGCGGCATCTCGGGCATGCGCCTCGCGCAGCGCGCGCGGTTCCAGGCCACCCGGTTCGGCGCGGGCATCTACTCGGCCACCGAGGTCACCGGTTTCACGCCCGGCTATCGCGGCGAACCGCACGTGCTCCAGACCGACGACGGGCCGGTCTGCGCCCGCGCCGTTCTCATCTCGACGGGCGTGGCCTACCGTCGCCTCGGCGTCGAGGAGGTCGAAGGCTTCGTCGGACGCGGCGTGTACTACGGCGCGGCGTCGTCGGCTGCCCGCGAGTGCGAGGGTGGGCACGTCCTCGTCGTCGGCGGCGGCAACTCGGCGGGCCAGGCCGCCATCCACCTCTCACGCTTCGCGCGCTCCGTCAGCATCGTCGTGCGTCGCGACGGGCTCGCGGAGACGATGTCTGACTACCTCATCCGCGAGATCGAGGCGAACCCGCGAATCGTCGTCAAGACCAATGCGGAGATCGTCGGGGCGAGCGGCACCGATCGGCTGCAGCACGTGACGATCCGCTTCAACGAGAAGGACCAGGAGCTGACGGTTCCCGCCTGCGGGCTGTTCCTCCTGCTCGGCGCGCACCCGTGCGTCGACTGGCTCGACGGCACCGTCGCGCGCGACGAGCGGGGCTTCGTGCTCACCGGCCGCGATGTGCCGGCCGAGTTCTGGAGCGAAGGCCTGCCGCCCTTACCGCAGGCGACGAGCGTGCCGGGCGTCTTCGCCGCGGGTGACATCCGCGCCGGGTCGATGAAGCGCGTGGCCTCCGCCTCCGGTGAGGGTGCGGCCGCGGTGCCGCTCGTGCACCAATGGATCGAGGCGCTTGGGACAGCTCTCGGGAGTTCGGGGGTGTAGTCGTTTCCTGGTCTGAGACCCGCGCTGGGGCCTCGTGAAAGCACAGAAATCGCGGCGCCGAGACGTGCGCCCTGCCTCAGCGGAAGGGCGCACGTCTCGGGATGACGCTTGAGGGCGCCGGGCCGCAGGGAGACTAAGGCGCAAGGATGTAGGACATACCCACAACGTCCTTGACGGTTCGCGTGACCCAACGGAAGGGACCAGCCGTGCCATTCATCTCGGTGAACGTGACGTAGAGGCCGTCGGCGCGACGCTGCGTTCCGGTGACCCAGGCGACGTGTCCGTATGATGACGCGCCCTGAACGTAGGGCTGAAAGACAACGATGGAACGCGGTTGCGCGTCGGCAACCACAGTCCACCCGCGGGAGCGAGCACTGTTCGCCCAGTCCTTCGCGTTACCAGAAATGTAGGGGTAGTAGCCGGTCGCCGCACGCCACTGCTCGAACGCACCCCATGTGCACTGGCCTGCCACGCCCGTGTTGGAGTTCATCCTCTGACCCATCGCACGTCCGGAAGTCGGGCACGCGGGAGTGACCGGATTGTTCGAGCCAGTGTTGATGTCGACGTCGGCGACCCAGTACCCATCGCTGACCTTGTACCAAAGGTTGTCCCACCCACCGGGGATGTACTTGCTGTAGTAGCCCTTGACCGCCTGGCCGCGGGTGTAGCACTGCAGGTTCAGGTGGCTGCCCGCGCTGTACCAACCGGCCTGTGTCGTGTTCAGCGTGGGGCCGGTCATCCTCTGAGTGTTCGTCATCACCGTGTCGTTGGTGGTCGACGCGTGGGCCGCCGCTGCCACCCCGATCTGCGCGCCGGCCATCACGAGCGAGGAGGTGGCCAGCAACGCTGCCGTCCGTGCCTTGCCCTGCCCAATCCGGATCGTCTTCATGGCTGTCTCCTTCTCGTTACCCCGTCCGCGTCTCGGAACCCCCGTTCGGGGGAGGGGCTGCGAATTCAGAATCTCCCGCGTGGCGCGCCCTGAAAACCGGACGAACCGTGGGTGCCGCGACCTGGCATTGGTCGCGGTAGCGACTACCTGACGAGTCGCCTGGTGGTGATACCAGCGAAATCGGGGGTTCCCATGAATCACGGAGGACAGCACAATGGGCGGGTGCTGACATCCCTCCTGCGACCGGTCCAACTCGCGGGAACATGGACTGATGGCCGAGCCAGGGCCGCGGCTGAGGCGACCATTGCGGTCGTGGCCGTGGGCGTGCGGGGCGTGGTGTTGATCACCGCGCTGATCATCGCCCCAATCACGTTCAGCAATGCAAACGGCGCCCTATCGTTTCCTTATCTCGGCGCCGCAATGCTGGCCGTGGTCGTGTCGATGGGACTGTGCGCGAAGACGGTGGTGACGGCACGATTACGTTCCAGGCCGTGGGGCATCGCAGATCTGTTCACGTGCTTCCTGGCCATAGTCGTGTGCACCTCCGTGTCGTCACGAAACTCGTCGTGGGTTCTGGGCCATTTCGACCTTCCGTACGCGATCAACGCGTCGTCTGTGGCAGCCGGGTGGCTCCGTTCTCTCAAGCGCTCCCTCCTCGTCTCGAGCACAATTGCAGCTGCCCTGGTGCTGGCAGCCGCTCTGACCGATACCAAAACCTTGGCGGTAGCGGTGAGTTCGGCGGCCAATGTGGTGCTGTTCGGAGTGGCCTCGGCGATGGGCGCCGCCTATCTTCGCCGCCTCGGCGCCAGTTTCGACACGCTCCATCAGCAAATGGTGGACGCGACCAAGAGGTTGGAGTTGGAGCGCTATCGGTTGCAGGTTCACGACGCATGCGGTGTGCTGCGGATGCTCGCGGATGAGGACACGCCGGAGTCGGCGCTTCCGGCACTGCGACGGCAGGCGCGCAAGGAGTCGCTGCGGTTGCGCGCGTACCTGATCCGAGACGCCGCTCACGAGGCCGTGGACGTGCCGGCTACGTTGGCGGATGTAGTGCTGGCGGCCACTGACGACTTCACGGATCTCCCTCTCGTGGTTCATACGGCGCTGGCAGAAGAGGTCACTCTGTCCGAGCAATCGGCGTTGTTACTGCAGAGGGCGATCACAACGCTGCTGTA
Source organism: Dermacoccus sp. Tok2021 (assembly GCF_019895135.1). Taxonomy (NCBI): domain Bacteria; kingdom Bacillati; phylum Actinomycetota; class Actinomycetes; order Micrococcales; family Dermacoccaceae; genus Dermacoccus; species Dermacoccus sp. Tok2021. The sequence continues at coordinate 110,508 of NZ_JAGTHU010000004.1, read as the reverse complement.
CAACGTTCGGATTCATGCGAACGCGCGCCACGTGACACTGCATGCGGAGCAGGACGACTACGGTTGGGAACTCACGGTGCACGATGACGGCGTCGGCTTCGAACCCAGGCCTTCGATCTTTGGATACGGTCTTCAGGAGCAGGTGTTCGCTGCGTTGGCGTCGTGCGACATCAGGGTCCGACTGACGTCTCGGCCCGGGCGAGGAACGCTTGTCACAATCGCAGGGAAAAGCCGATGAGCGCATCCCGCACGCGCGTCGCCCTCATCGACGATCTGCCGGTCGTCCGTTCCGGGTTCGCTATCGCGCACCCCGGGCTCGACGTCGTGCGGACGTTTTCGGACACCGAGAGCTTTCTGCACGACCCGGTGGATGTCGATGTCGTCTTGGTCGATCTGAAGCTCGCCACCGGGGCGTCGGTTGGGGTGCAGCAGGGGCGAAAAGCTATTCGTGCCCTGGCTGCTCGCAGGTTCGTTACATGTATCTACACCGAGGAGACACGCGACCTGGTGCTCGCCCTGTGCCTGCGTGCGGGTGCGCATGGAATCACGCACAAATATGACACGCCCGCCGAAACAACGGAGAACGTCGACCGGGTGGCAGCCGGGGGTTTCGTGATCAGCCGCTCGCTTGTCGGGGTTGCTGAGGTGCTCCAGCGGCACGGTGAGCTGCCGGACATTACTGACAAGCAGCGACAGGTGCTCCGTCTGCGCGCTCGCGGCATCGGGTGGGCCGACATCGCCAGCCAGCTCTACATCAATATCGGTTCCGCGCGTGACCGGATGGACGCGGTCAACGAGAAGTTTGCGCGCTACTTGCAGTCAGCAACGCCGGCTGACATCGAACGGCAGTTCGGCCTGGGGCCTGGAGACCTCCTCGACGACTGACGGGGATCCGGGCGTTGGCCGCCTTCGCGAGAGACGCGGTGAGAGGCCGACGTGTGTCCGCAGGGGTGGTATCCGCCTCCGGTGAGGGTGCCGCTGGTGCACCAGTGGATCGAGACCCTCGAGACCGCCGCCCGCTAACCGCAGGCGGCTAGTGTCGAACCATGCTTGTCGCCTTCTCTGTTGCCCCCACCACGAGCGAGGACGAGGACGGATCGGTGAGCGACGCCGTCGCTGCCGCCGTGCGTATCGTGCGCGAGTCGGGTCTGCCCAACCGCACCGATGCGATGTTCACGACCCTCGAAGGGGAGTGGGACGAGTGCATGGACGTTGTCAAGCGTGCCTGCGAGGCCGTCGGCGCCGTCTCGCCGCGTGTCTCGCTCGTGCTCAAGGCCGACATCCGGCCTGGTTTCACCGGTCAGCTCGATGCCAAGGTGCAGCGGGTGGAGGATCGCCTGCGCGACGGCTGACCCCTTCTCGCGAGGTCACTGCCCGGCGCGAGCCAGGACCACGGTGAGCACCTCGGCCTGCCCACGCAGGCGCGCGGCTTCGTCGGGCGCGGATGTCGCGACGAGCGTGGCTGCACGAGCGAGTTCATCGATCTCCGTCCCGACGATGTCGACCATCTCGGCCTCGCTCAGCTCACGGCGTGGCACGTCCGTCGCGCCGGCGCCGACGGCCGAGGCCTCGATGGAACCGGCGCCGGGGCCGTCGACGTGCACGGCCTCGGCGTTGTCGATCGCAGCGAGCGCGGATCGGAGGGCGCTCGTGGCATCACGATCACGCATCTGCCTCGACGTGCGCAGGGCCTGATGCAGGATCGTCCGGATGCTCATGAACCCAGCGAACCGGCACAGGGCGGATCCCGCAAGGACATTCGCGTCCGCCCTGCGGCAGGTCCCCTAGATTGTCCGCATGAGTGCGCCAGACACCGACCCGGCCGTGACCGAACGCTACGAACTGCGATTGCTGACACCCGATGACGCCGACGTCATCGCGCAGGCGCACGTGCAGATCTGGCGCGACACCTACGACGGTCTTCTCGCGCGTTCGGTGCTCGATGGCCTCGACGTCGGGGAGACCGCTCGGCGGTGGCGCGAGTGGCTCGGATCCGATGAGCCACCTCGCGTTCTCGGGGCCTTCGAGCGCGGGACGGGCACTTTCGCCGGGTGGATCTGTGTCGGTGCTGCACGTGACGAGGACGCGCCGACCGCCACCGAACTGTGGGTGCTGAACGTCGTCACTGGACATCACGGCACCGGGCTCGCCCACGAGTTCATGCGGAGCGAGCTGGCGAACCGGCCGGCGTACCTGTGGGTGGTCGAGGGGAACGAGCGGGCAGTCGCGTTCTACCGCAAGCACGGCTTCGAACTCGACGGTCAGGCGAAGGCCCAGGAAGACGAAGGCAATCGCGACCTGCGCATGGTGCGCACGGACGCTTTCAGTTAATGAATTTTAACTCTACTGTGAAGTAGGTCACATGGCTCGCGTACCGTGGTGGGCATGAACGCCTACATCGATGCCGACTCACCCCGCGGTAGCGGCGCGGACGGCGGTGCCACCACCCCGAGCACCGGACGCAGCGCCTGGCAGAAGCGTTATGACGACGCCGTCGCGAAGGGTCTCGTGCGCGACGCCGACTTCACGACCCTCTCGGGCGAGGAGGTCGACCCCGTCTACGGCCCCACCGACGGTGAGGTCGACCCACGGATCGGGTGGCCGGGTGAGTACCCGTACACGCGTGGTCTGCACTCGACCGGGTACCGCGGGCGCCCCTGGACGATCCGTCAGTTCGCCGGCTTCGGCAACGCGAAGCAGACCAACGAGCGCTACCGAATGATCCTCGGCCGCGGCGGTGGCGGTCTCTCCGTCGCATTCGACATGCCGACGCTCATGGGGCGCGACTCGGACGAGGAACTCTCCCTCGGCGAGGTCGGCCACTGCGGTGTCGCCATCGACTCCGTCGCCGACATGGAGATCCTCTTCGATTCCATTCCGCTCGGCGACGTCACGACGTCGATGACCATCTCCGGCCCTGCGGTGCCGGTGTTCTGCATGTACGTCGTCGCGGCCGAGCGCCAGGGAGTGGACGTTGGCACGCTCAACGGCACGCTGCAGACGGACATCTTCAAGGAGTACATCGCGCAGAAGGAGTGGCTCTTCGCTCCGGAGCCGCACCTGCGCCTCATCGGTGACCTCATCGAGTACACCACCGAGAAGATGCCGGCCTACAAGCCGCTCTCGGTGTCCGGGTACCACATCCGTGAGGCGGGGGCGACGGCCGCGCAGGAGCTGGCGTACACGCTGGCCGACGGCTTCGGCTACGTCGAGCTCGGTCTCTCGCGTGGTCTCGACGTCAACACGTTCGCTCCCGGCCTGTCGTTCTTCTTCGATGCCCACGTCGACTTCTTCGAGGAGATCGCGAAGTTCCGTGCGGCCCGCCGTATCTGGGCGCGTTGGATGAAGGAGGAGTACGGCGCCACGTCCGAGAAGGCGATGTGGATGCGGTTCCACACGCAGACGGCGGGTGTCTCCCTCACGGCGCAGCAGCCGATCAACAACGTCGTCCGCACCGCGGTGGAGGCGCTTTCCGCCGTGCTCGGCGGAACGAACTCGCTCCACACGAATGCCCTCGACGAGACGCTGGCGCTGCCGACGGACGAGTCGGCCGAGATCGCGCTGCGTACGCAACAGGTGCTCATGGAGGAGACCGGCATCACGAACGTCGCCGACCCGCTCGGCGGCTCGTGGTACGTCGAGGCACTCACCGACAAGATCGAGGCCGAGGCCGAGAAGATCTTCGCTCAGATCCGTGACCTCGGGGAGGCAGGTGCACCGCGTGACGAGGACGGCGCGGTTCGCCACGAGGTGGGGCCGATGACAAGTGGTCTGCTGCGCGGTATCGAGGAGGCGTGGTTCACCGGCAACATCGCCGATTCGTCCTTCCGCTACCAGCAGGCGCTGGAGAAGGGCGACAAGCGCATCGTCGGCGTCAACGCTCACATGGAGACGAACGCCAAGCCGCTGGAGATCCTGCGCATCAGCCACGAGGTCGAGCGCGACCAGGTCGCGTCACTCAAGGAGTGCAAGGCCGGACGCGACGGCGCCGTCGTGCAGGAGAAGCTCGACGCCCTCGTGGCGGCGGCGAAGACCGACGCCAACCTCATCGAGCCGATGCTCGAGGCGGCCCGCGCCGAGGCGACCCTCGGCGAGATCTGTGGGGCTCTCAAGGAGCTGTGGGGCGAGTACCGAGAGCCTGCCGCGTTCTAGCCGAGCCGCCCACGGTGGCACTGTGGCACACCGAACGGACCTCCGTCGCTGGTGCGCCCGAGGTAGGTGCGAACCACGTGTTCCTGCAAGAATGCCGGTATGACGAATCAGCCGCTGAACGCCGCGTCACTGCGCGGTGCCGTCGACCTCTCCTCCCTGAAGAAGCCGCAGGGCGCTCCTGCGGGTGCCGCTCGGACGAGCGGCACCTCCGGTGCTCCGTCGGCGCCTCTGCCGGGCACCGCTGAGGCGCCTGCAGCGGCGCCTGACCCCGAGGCTGCGGACACGTTCCGTCACGACGGTCTCGTCGTCGACGTCACGGCGGACAACTTCCAGGCCCTCGCGCAGCAATCGGTTGCGCACCCCGTCATCGTGGCGATCTGGGCGCGCTCGCAGCCTGCGTCGCAGCAGCCGATCGACGTGCTTGCCCGCGCCGTCCGCAAGCAGGAGGGACGTGTCCTCCTCGGTGTGGCGGATCTCGACGACAGCCCCGAGATCGGGCAGGTCTTCGCGCAGCTGTCGCAGCAGGCTGCGCAACAGGGACAGCCCGGTCAGATCCTGGCGGCGGCCTTCGTGCAGGGTCAGCCGATACCGATTCCACCCGTCGTCGAGGACGCCATGGCTGACGAGATTCTCGGCCAGATCGTGCAGATCGCCGTGCAGAACGGTGTCACGGGACGCGTGCAGGGGTACGACCCGAACGCTGCCCCGGCGAACGGAGGTAGCGACGAGGGCGCGGACGAAGCCGAGGCGGAACTGCCGCCGCTTCACCAGTTGGCGTACGACGCTATTGAGAAGGGCGACTACGAAGGGGCGCTTGCCGCGTTCGACCAGGCGCTCGAGCAGAACCCCAAGGACGAGGAGGCCCGCCTCGCGCGTGGCCAGGTCAAGCTCATGCAGCGCACCCAGGGTGCCGATCTCAACGCTGCGCGCGAAGCCGCGGCGTCGAATCCGGCCGACATCGAAGCGCAGATGACCGTCGCGGACCTCGACCTGCTCGGCGGGCACGTCGAGGACGCTTTCGCGCGCCTCATCGATGTCGTCAAAGCCACGCGTGACAACGAGCGCACCACGGTGCGCGAGCACCTCATCGAGCTTTTCGACGTCGTCGGGTCGACCGATCCGCGCGTCAACAAGGCCCGCACCGCGCTGATGTCTGCGCTGTACTGACGACAGCGGAATTGCGCTTGCATAGAGGGAAACAGCGGCACTATTCGTAGACCGGTCCTGTAATGCACGAATGGTGGGGGTCTGGTGAAGGAGATCACCACACACCCACCATTCGTGCGGTCATGCCAGGTGCGACATATGAATCCGCGAGAGTCAGCTTCCGAGCGCTGCTGACACCACGTCGCGGGCTTCGGCCTGCACCTGGGCGAGGTGCTCCTCGCCCTTGAACGACTCGGCGTAGATCTTGTACACGTCCTCGGTGCCCGAGGGGCGCGCCGCGAACCAGGCGCTGTCGGTGACGACCTTGAGGCCCCCGATCTTCGCACCGTTGCCCGGCGCCTCCGTCAGCTTCGCCGTGATCGACTCGCCGGCGAGCGTGTCCGCGGCGACGGCGTCGGGCGTTAGTGCGCCGAGCTTTGCCTTTTCCTCACGCGAGGCGGGCGCGTCCACGCGGGCGTAGGCGGGGGCGCCGTGCTTCGCTGTCAGTTCGCCGTAGAGCTCCGACGGGGACTTGCCCGTTGTCGCCTTGATCTCCGACGCGAGCAGGGCGAGCAGGATGCCGTCCTTGTCCGTGGTCCACACGGAGCCGTCGAAGCGGACGAACGACGCCCCGGCCGACTCCTCGCCGCCGAAGGGGCCCGAGCCGTCGAGCAGGCCGGGCACGAACCACTTGAAGCCGACGGGCACCTCGACGAGCTTGCGGCCGAGGTCGTCGGCCACACGGTCGATCATCGAGCTGCTCACGAGCGTCTTGCCGATGAATCCGTCGCCCCACTGCGGGCGCGCGCCGCCGTAGAGGTACTGGATCGCGACGGCGAGGTAGTGGTTCGGGTTCATCAGGCCGGCGTCGGGCGTGACGATGCCGTGGCGGTCGGAGTCGGCATCGTTGCCGGTTGCGATGTCGTACTTCTCGCGCTGGGCGATGAGGGAGGCCATGGCGTTGGGGGAGGAGCAGTCCATGCGGATCTTCTCGTCCCAGTCGAGCGTCATGAAGCGCCACGTCGGGTCCACGAGAGGATTGACTACCGTGAGATCGAGGCCGTGGCGTTCGGCGATCTCGCCCCAGTAGGCGACGGCAGCGCCGCCGAGCGGGTCGGCGCCGATCCTCACGCCGGCGTTCTTGATCGCCGCCAGATCGACGACGTTGGGCAGGTCGTCGACGTACGTGCCGAGGAAGTCGTACTTCTGCGCCTTCTCCGACGCCTTCGAGAAGGCCACCCGCTTGACACCGGAGAGCCCACCACGGATGTACTCGTTGGCGCGTGTCGCGATGACCTTCGTGGCATCCGAGTCGGCCGGCCCACCGTGCGGCGGGTTGTACTTGAAGCCGCCGTCGGCCGGCGGGTTGTGTGACGGCGTGACGACGATGCCGTCGGCCAGGCCGGATCCGTTCGTCAGATCCTTGCCCTTGTTCGCGCGCAGGATGGCGTGGCTGACGGCGGGCGTCGGCGTGTAGCCGTCACGGTCGTCGACGAGCACCGTGACGTCGTTCGCGACGAGCACCTCGAGCGCACTCGCCCACGCAGGCTCGGACAGCGCGTGGGTGTCGCGGCCGAGGAACAACGGGCCGTCGAAGCCCTGCGAGCAGCGGTAGTCGACGATCGCCTGCGTCGTCGCGAGGATGTGCGCCTCGTTGAACGCGGTCTTGAGGCTCGAACCGCGGTGCCCCGACGTGCCGAACGCCACCTGCTGGTCGACGTTCTCAGGGTCGGGCGTCAGCGTGTAGTACGCCGTGACGAGGTGGGGGACGTCGATCAGGTCACGAGGTTCGGCCAACTGGCCCGCGCGGTTGCTCATGCCTTCATCCTGCCCTCTGTGAGCGGCGACGTAAACGCCCGAACCAATGCCCCGAGCGAGGCGGGGCGGACGCGATGAGGCCGGCCGCACCCCTGGCGGGTACGGCCGGCCTCATGCGCTCGATCGAGCGGGTCGTCAGTGGCGCTGACGCGTCTGGGCGGCGGCGTCGCGAGCCTCGTCGTCGGGGCCCCAGCGGCCACCCTCGACGTCCTCGTCGAGGCCGCCACCGGGCGTGCCGGTGATGTCCTTGAGGTGCTCGACGGGCTCGTCACCCGTCTCGTCCTCGCCGGCCGGCGTGAAGGCACGCTCGTGCGCCTTCGACTCGGTCTGCTCGACGTCGAAACCACCCTCGTCCGCGTGGTCGACGGGGTGCGTCGCCGGGACGCCGGTACGCGAACGCGCCTGCTGGTCGCCGCCCGCTCCCTGAGCGCCCTCGGCCTGCGCGCCGCCACGCGAACCGTCGAGCGGCTGATCGAGTGCGCCCGGGTTGCCTGCGGCGTCCTCGAGCGGCGCGCCCGCGATGAGGGCCTCGGACGGCTGCTTGTCGGACGAACTCGTCGCTGCGTTCTGGTCACTCATCGTGTTCTCCTGTCGTGCCGTTGCGGTGGACGATGAATCGGCGCCACTGGCCTGCTCGGTAGCGGTGTGCGCAGCCACCTGCGTCATGTCGGGGCGCGTTGCCGGCTCGAACCACACCACGCCGAGCGGCGGCATGGTGATCTCGGCCGAGTACGGCTGCCCGTCCCACGGAATTTCCTCCGCGACGACGGAACCGAGGTTTCCGACTCCGGAACCACCGTACGCCTGGGCATCGGTGTTGAGGATCTCGTTCCAGGTGCCCGCGTGTGGCAGACCGACGCGCACGTTCTCGTGCGGCGATCCGGCAAAGTTGGCCGCCACGGCGACGACGGGGCGGTAGCCGTCGGACTCCGCCTCGGCGAAGCGGAGCCACGTGTAGGCGTTGCGGTCGGCGTCGTCGGCGTTGATCCAGCGGAAGCCCTCACCCGAGTGGTCGAGAGCCCACATCGCCGGGCGCTCACGGTAGGCCCGGTTGAGATCCTTCATCATCGCGTGGACGCCGTAGTGTGCCGGCTGGTCGAGGAGCCACCAGTCGAGGCTGCGCCCGTCGGCCCACTCGGCCTCCTGGGCGAACTCCGAACCCATGAAGAGCAGCGGCTTGCCCGGGTGCGCCCACATGTACGCGAGGTAGGCGCGCACACCGGCGAGCTGCTGCCAACGGTCGCCGGGCATCTTGCGCAGCAGGCTGCCCTTGCCGTGCACGACCTCGTCGTGACTGATGGGAAGGACGAACTGCTCGCTGAACGCGTAGACGAGCGCGAACGTGAGGTCGTGGTGGTGGTGCTGGCGATAGATCGGCTCGCGCGCGACGTAGTCGAGCGAGTCGTGCATCCAGCCCATGTTCCACTTCAGGCCGAAGCCCAGGCCGCCCGAATCGGTCGAGCGGGTGATGCCCGGCCACGACGTCGACTCCTCGGCGATGATGACGGCTCCCGGCGTGCGCTTGTACGCCGTCGCGTTCGTCTCCTGCAGCAGCTGCACGGCTTCGAGGTTCTCCTGGCCGCCGAACTTGTTCGGCACCCATTCGCCGTCCTTGCGGGCGTAGTTGAGGTACAGCATCGAGGCGACACCGTCGACGCGCAGACCGTCGGCGTGGAACTCCTCGAGCCAGTACAGCGCGTTGGCGACGAGGAAGTTGCGCACCTGCGGGCGGCCGTAGTCGAAGATGTTCGAACCCCACTCGGGGTGCCAGCCCTTGCGCGGGTCCGGGTGCTCGTAGAGCGCCTGGCCGTCGAAACGGGCGAGCGCCCACTCGTCGGTGGCGAAGTGACCTGGCACCCAGTCGAGGATGACCCCGATGCCCTCCTGGTGGAGGCGGTCGACGAGGAACTTGAAGTCGTCCGGGTCGCCGAAGCGACTGTTGGGCGCGTAGTAGCTCGTGACGTGGTAGCCCCAGCTCGGCGGGTAGGGGTGCTCCATGACGGGCATGAACTCCACGTGCGTGAAGCCAAGATCCTTGACGTAGTTCACCAGGTGTTCGGCGAGGTCACGATAGCTCTGCCCCTGACGCCAGGAGCCGAGGTGGACCTCGTAGGTCGACATCGGGCCGTGGTGCGGGTCGGTCTCCGCGCGCTTCGTCATCCAGGCCGAGTCGTTCCACTCGTAGCGCGAACTCGTCACCTTCGAGGCGGTGGCGGGCGCCGTCTCGGCGAGGCGCGCCATCGGGTCGGCCTTGGCGCGACGGACGCCGTCGCTGCACAGGATCTCGAACTTGTAGGCGGTGCCCTCGTGCACGTCGGGCACGAAGAGCTCCCACACACCGGAATCGGAGAGCGTGCGCATGCCGTGGCCGACACCGTCCCAGTGGTTGAAGTCGCCGACGACGCGCACGGCCTTGGCGTTGGGCGCCCAGACCGCGAACGACGTGCCGGTGACGTCACCCATGACGCTCGGGTAGGTGCGCACGTGCGCACCGAGCACGTTCCACAACTCCTCGTGACGACCCTCGCCGATGAGGTGGAGGTCGATCTCGCCGAGCGACGGCATGAAGCGGTACGGGTCGTCCCCGCGCTGCTCCGCGCCGTCCTCGTAGGTTGTGAGGATGCGGTAGTCCGGCATGTGCTCGCCCGCGGTGGCGCCCACCCAGATGCCCTCGTGCTCGTGTGTGAGCTCGACGCGCTGATCGCCCATCTCGACGGCGACCGTGCGTGCCATCGGACGCACGACACGGAACGTGATGACGCCGTCGGCGACGTGAGCACCGAGAACGCGGTGCGGGTCGCGGTGTTCACCGGCGAGGACGGCGTTCAACTCGTTCGTGTCGACCGATGCGGGACGCACCTCGCCACCGGAGCGTGCGGTGTCCATCCCGAGAGCCGAACCGGCCTGAGTCGCCAGCTCCTTGGTTGCACCGACGACGCTGCTCACGACCCCGGTTCCTGCGGCGTCGGGCTTGCTGCCCGGCTCGGCGACGGTGGCGTCATCGGTTGCGGGGACACCGCGCGTCGTGACGGGCGGGGGAGTGTTCTCGGAGTTCATGGTGCTCCTTTCGTCGGTGCCCGCAGCCGCGTCGCCGGTGTGGGCGAGCGGCGTGACGGGGTGCGCGCTCATGGCGTGCACTTCGGAGGCCTGCGGTGCGGCCTCGAGGATCCGGACGACGGCGTTCGCTGGGATGCTGAGCCATTCCGGACGGTTGCGGGCTTCGTAGGAGATCTCGTAGAGCGCCTTGTCGAGCACGAACAGATCGAGCAGGTCGCGGGGGACGGCGGCGCCGGCCTCACGCTCGTAGCCTTCGAGGAACGCCGCCTGCGTCGCGTCGACCCAGGCGCGGCGGTCGCCGTCGGCGCCGGGCTGCTCGTTCTCGATTGTTCCTCCGGCGTAGTCGAAGGAACGCAGCATGCCCGCGACGTCGCGCACGGTGACGTCGGGGTTCGTTCGTTCGCCGAGCGGACGCAGCGGCTCGCCCTCGAAGTCGAGGAGCACCCACCCGCGCTCGGGCACGTCGAGCACCTGACCGAGGTGGTAGTCGCCGTGGATGCGCTGGAACGCCGGCCACGTCGCGCCGCGGCTCGCCTCGATGCGGGCGGAGACGGCCGTCGTGTGCTGTGCCAGGTGCTCGGCCTCGTGGAAGGCCGCGGCCGCGCGCTCGTGCATCTCGTCGACGAGGTCGCTGATGCGGTTCGCGTCGGGCTCGGCCGTCGGCAGAACCTCGGCAAGGGTGCGGTGGACCTCAGCCGTCGTGCGGCCCAGGGCGCGGGCTCCCTCGGTGAAGTCACGGTTGTCACGAGCGGCCTCGAGGGCCTCGCGCCATGCGTCACGCACGTTCGGCAGGAACTCCTGCGCGAACGCGAGGTCGGCCGTCACGCGCTCGCGGCTGTGGCGACCCTCGCTGTACGAGCCGGCCAGCGACGCGTAGAGGGCCGGCACGTGCTGGTTACCCGCCGCGGTGAGGGCGTTCGTGATCTCGATGTCGGGGTTGGAGCCGACGTGGAGCACGCGGAAGACCTTGGCGATGAGCTGCGAGTCGTCGTCGAGCGTGTAGATGATCGACGTGTTCGACTGCTCGCCGCTGAGCACCTTCGCGCTGCGCATGCGGGGCAGCCCCGCGCCGCGGGGGCTGGGGCGGCCCTTGACGGTCATCTCGACGACGCCGTCGCTGCGCTCCTCCTCCGTGCCAGCGTTGACCATGACGTCGAGCAAGGCTGCCGCGAACACCGGGTCGTGCGGGCCGTCGTAGAAGTACCGCGTGCCGAGGACGGAGTGCTCGGACGTGCCGATGAGGGCGTGCTCCAACTCCGGTACCCGCTCGCCGCGGTAGGTGACGGGGATCTGGTAGGTCGTGTTCTCGCCGGACGTGACGTCCCGCAGGAACATGATCTCGACGCCGACCTGACCGCTAGGGTCGGCCAGCCGGAAGGCGCTGGTCCGGTGGAACTGCGGCGTGCGCCCCTTGCCCTGGAACCAGCGCTGCTTCGCCACCCAGGGGCCGACGAGGTCGATCTTGCCGGGCTCCATCGAAGCGTTCGAGTGGATCTCGGCAACCATCAGCCGTCCTCCTTGAGCACGTCGAGCAGTTCGGAGGCGTCGGCCTCGGCGCTGCCCTTGGCGGCGGGCAGCTCGGCGTCCGCGCTCACGTCGGACTCGATGGCGAGCCAGTAGAAGCCGCGCGAACCGAGCATGACCTCGAGCGTGCCGTCCTCGCGGACCGCGCCGAAGCCCTGACCGCCGAAGATGTCGGTGAGCTCGGCGCCGGCGAACTTCTCACCGACCGTGATGCGAGCACCCTGCGGGCGCGACGACAGGTTGTTGACGCACAGCAGGTGCTTGGCCGAGTCCTCGGACTTCGCGTCGTCGTCCGACATCGAGCGGGTGTAGGCGAGCACGGCCTCGTTGTCGGCCGGCGTGACGACGAAGTCGCCCATGCCGAACGCCGCGTGGCGCGAGCGTACGGCGAGCATGCCGCGCGTCCAGTGCAGCAGCGAGGAGTTGCTGGCCATCTGCGCCTCGACGTTCACCGTGGAGTAGTTGTGCACGAGGTTCTGGATGACGGGCAGGTACAGCTTTCCCGGGTCGGCCGTCGAGAAACCCGCGTTGCGGTCCGGCGTCCACTGCATCGGCGTGCGGACGGCATCACGGTCGTCGAGCCAGATGTTGTCGCCCATGCCGATCTCGTCGCCGTAGTACAGGCACGGCGAGCCCGGCAGCGACAGCAGGAGCGCGTTGATGAGTTCGATCTCGGCGCGGCTGTTGTCGAGCAGGGGAGCGAGACGGCGGCGGATACCGACGTTCGCGCGCATGCGCGGGTCCGGTGCGTACCAGCCGTACATGGCGGCGCGCTCCTCGTTCGTCACCATCTCGAGGGTCAACTCGTCGTGGTTGCGCAGGAAGGTGCCCCACTGCGTGCCCTTGGGGATCGGCGGGGTGTCGGCGAGCACGTCGATGATCGGCGCGGCCTTCTCCTCGCGCAGCGAGTAGTACAGGCGCGGCATGACGGGGAAGTGGAAGCACATGTGGCACTCCGGGTCTTCCTCGGTGCCGAAGTAGTCGACGACCTCGTGCGGCATCTGGTTGGCCTCGGCGAGCAGAACGCGTCCGGGGTACTCCTCGTCGACCATCCGACGAAGGCGCGCGAGGAACTCGTGCGTCTTCGGGTGATTCTCGCCGTTGTGGCCCTCCTCCTCGAAGAGGTACGGCACGGCGTCGAGACGGAAACCGTCGATGCCCATGTCCATCCAGTAGCGGACGATGTCGAACATCTCCTCCTGAACGGCCGGGTTCTCGAAGTTGAGGTCCGGCTGGTGGGAGAAGAAGCGGTGCCAGAAGAACTGGCGGCGCACGGAGTCGAAGGTCCAGTTGGACTCTTCGGTGTCGACGAAGATGATGCGCGCCTCGGAGTACTTCTCGTCCGTGTCCGACCACACGTAGTAGTCGCCGTACGGACCTTCCGGGTCCTCGCGGCTCGCCTGGAACCACGCGTGCTGGTCGCTCGTGTGGTTCATGACGAAGTCGGTGATGATGCGGATGCCGCGAGCGTGGGCCTGCGCCACGAGCTCCTGGAACTCGGGCAGCGTGCCGAACTCGGGCAGCACCTGCTTGTAGTCACTGATGTCGTAGCCGCCGTCGCGCAGCGGCGAGGCGTAGAACGGGGGCAGCCACAGGCAGTCGACGCCCAGCCACTGCAGGTAGTCGAGCTTGCCCATGAGGCCGGAGAAGTCGCCAGAACCGTTGCCGGTGGAGTCGCTGAAACCGCGCACGAGCGCTTCGTAGAAGACGGCCTTACGGAACCACTGGGGGTCGTGCTTGAGCCCGGGCTGGTGGAGTCCAAGTCCCTGCATGTCTTCAGAACCGCCTTACGTGGATGATGTGAACGTTTTCGGCGTCCGGTCCGAGCCGGACGAAGTTGTGCTCGCCCCAGTGCCAGGTGGCATCGCTGAGGAGGTCGTGGGCCACGAAGCCCTCGTCGCCGCGCAGGCCGAGCGCTCCCATGTCGAGGTGCACCCAGGTCTCACGCGTGGCGTGCGGGTCGGTGTTGGCCACGACGAGGATCGTGTCCTCGCTGCCGTCGGTCAGCACACGGCGCTTGGAGAAGACAAGGAAGTTCTCGTCGTCGACGCCGTGCCAGCGCAGGTTACGCAGGTGTTCGAGGGCCGGGTGCGCGCGGCGGATCTCATTGATCCGGCGCAGGTACCAGTCGATCGACTGCCCTTCCTTGGGCCCGCCTGGCAGGTAGTCGTCCCACCCGCGGTTCTTGAACTGGTACTTCTCGTTGTCGATCTGCTCTTGGGCACCCGGCCGGGCGACGCTTTCCATGAGCTCGTAGCCGGCGTAGATGCCGTAGGTGGGCACGAGCGTCGCGGCGAGAGCGGCGCGCAGCTTCCACGCTGCCGGGCCGCCGAACTGCATGTACGGCGTGAGGATGTCGTGCGTCGTCGGCCAGAAGCTCGGACGCATGTAGCTCGCCGTGTCGCCGATGAGCTCGTCGAGGTACTCGCGGATCTCCCACGGCTGGTGGCGCCACGCGTAATACGTGTAGCTCTGCTGGAAGCCGATGCGCCCGAGGTTGTGCATCATGGCGGGCTTCGTGAACGCCTCGGCGAGCCAGATGACGTCCGGGTGGTTCTTCGCGACGTCGGCGATGAGCCACTGCCAGAACTCGACCGGCTTTGTGTGCGGGTTGTCGACCCGGAAGATCTTGATGCCGTGGTCGATCCACACCTGCATGACGCGGCGCATCTCGGCGTAGATGCCGGCCGGGTCGTTGTCGAAGTTCAGGGGGTAGATGTCCTGGTACTTCTTCGGAGGGTTCTCGGCGTAGGCGATCGTGCCGTCGCTACGCGTCGTGAACCACTCGGGGTGCTCGGTGACCCACGGGTGGTCAGGCGCGCACTGCAGCGCGATGTCGAGCGCGACCTCCAGGCCGAGCTCCTCGGCGCGGGCGACGAAGGCGTCGAGATCGTCGAAGGTGCCCAGCGACGGCTCGATGGCGTCGTGGCCACCGTCCTTGCTGCCGATGGCGTACGGCGAACCCGGATCCTCGGGGCCGGCCGTCAGCGAGTTGTTCGGACCCTTGCGGTTGATCGCGCCGATCGGGTGGATCGGCGTGAGGTAGACGACGTCGAAGCCCATGTCGGCGGCGGCCGGAAGGCGCTCGGCGGCCGTACGCAGCGTTCCGGAGACCCACTTGCCCGTGGCCTCGTCGAAGTAGGCGCCCTCGGAGCGCGGGAAGAACTCGTACCACGCGCCGGACAGGGCGAGCTTGCGCTCCACCAGCCACGGGTAGTCGGGGCTGGGAGAGACGAAGTCACGCAGCGGCAGGCGCTCCATGACCTCCTTGACGCTGAGCGACGTGCCCGCGGCGAGGCGCTCGTCCTGCGGCAGGCTCGTGTCGCGCATCGTGGCGGCCGCGTGCTCGAGCACGCGGGCATCGTCGTCCGGGTGGTCGTTCGTGGCGAGCGAGCGGTCGAGAACGCGGGCGCCCTCCTCGAACATCACCTCGACGTCGATGCCGGCGGGCACCTTGATCGTGGCGTCGTGCTCCCACGTGCCGTACGGGTCGCTCCAGCCCTCCACACGGAAGTGCCACACCCCCTCGTGGTCGGCTTCGGCCTCGGCGGCCCACAGGTCGAGGCCCGGGTTGACGCAGGTCATGGTGACGATGCGCTCGGCGCCGTGCGGCGAGACCATGACGAGCGAGGCGTTGACGGCGTCGTGACCTTCACGGAAGACGGTTGCGCGCACGGTGAACGGCTCGTCGACGACCGACTTGGTCGGCAGGTTGCCGCCGTCGACGATCGGCATGACGTCGGTGACCGGGATGCGGCCAATGCCTCGCACTCCACCGACCTCGACGTGCGCGGTGGTGGGGGCGTTCGCGGCCGGTTCGGGGCGGTGCTCGGCGGTGTCGGGCGTGTACCGGCCGGTTTCCGGCTCGGCGCTCGCCGGGTTGGCGGCGAGGTCGACGTCGTCGCGCGTGGCGGCGTTCGACGCGCCAGTGGTGTCGGGGGTCGGTTTCGGCATGGGCGATCGGCCCGGCTGAGAAACAGTCACGTGCGTCACGCTACCCAATACCACTGACAACCGCTTCTCGCGCGAGTGGCGGCGAGACGGCCAGCCGCGTGAGACCGGCCTCACATGGGCATTAGCGGAGCTTGCGCCCGGTTCGCGGGCCGAGATGAGGCCCGCCTACGATGACGGGGTGTTCGTCCCCCTGACTGTCGTCGTCCTCGGCGCCACCACCCTGCTCGCGCTGCTCGCCGCAGTCGCGACGGTTCGCGGGCGTCCCATCGACAACCCGATCTTCTATCTCATGATCGCGGTCGAGGTGCTGCTCGTGCTGCAGCTCGTCGCCGGCATCGCGACGTCGGGTTCGGCCGATCCGCGGATGAACACCGGAATCTTCATCGCCTACCTCGTCGGGCTGCTCATCGTCCTGCCCGTCGCAGGATTCTGGGCCATCGCCGAGCGGGAATCGCGCTGGGGGACGGCGGTGCTGCTGCTCGCCGCTGTCGGCCTGGGCATCATGGTCGGCCGCATTCTGCAGCTGTGGAACGGTCACCCGTGACCCCGAGCGACAACGACCCCGCACCGAACGAGACGAAGGACGCGCGCGACGTGACCAGCCGGAACACCCGAACGGTGAACTCGGGACCGGGACGAATGCTCGTGGCCGTGTACGGCCTGTTCGCGCTCGCCGCGACGGGGCGCTCGATCATGCAGTTGTCCCAGAGCTTCTCGAAAGCGCCGGCCGCCTACCTCCTCTCGGCGCTCGCGGCGATCGTCTACATCGTCGCGACAGTGGCCCTGGCACGCGGTGACCGGACGTCGGTGCGTCTCGCCCGGGCGACGATCGGTTTCGAACTCGCCGGTGTCCTGATCGTCGGGCTGTGGAGTGTGCTCCAGCCCGACGCGTTCCACGACAAGACCGTGTGGTCGCACTTCGGCCAGGGTTACGGGTTCGTGCCCCTTCTGTTGCCGATCATCGGTCTGCTCTGGCTGCGCCGGAGCGCGCCGACCCGCTGACCTGACGTCCGGCGCTCGTCTCAATCGAGTCGCGAGGGCTCGCCAGTCCGCGGCCGAGCGGTCAGCTCGTCGGAGTGAGGACCAGCATCGTCGGCCCGTTCACCGGCCTGGCAGAACCAGCTGGGATCGTCTCGGGTGCGAGCTGGGCGGGGTCGGGCACACTCGAATCCCACAGCACCTCCCACGCGTTCACTCCCGCCGATTCGGGCAGGGTGATCTCGTCCCCCCGCCCGTTGTGCAGCACCAGTAGGAGCGACTCCTCGTGCTCGCGTGAGCCGTCGAAGTGCGCCTGCACCGTGTGGACACTCGGGTCGTTCCACTCGTCCGCGGTGAGCGTGCGGCCGTGCGCTCCGAACCACCGCAGGTCCGCCACGTCACTGGCATCGCTCGCGCCGGGGAAGAACGTCGTGTGCCGCAGGACGGAGAAGCGTTCGCGCAGGCTTGTGAGATGACGGG
Source organism: Dermacoccus sp. Tok2021 (assembly GCF_019895135.1). Lineage (NCBI taxonomy): Bacteria > Bacillati > Actinomycetota > Actinomycetes > Micrococcales > Dermacoccaceae > Dermacoccus > Dermacoccus sp. Tok2021. The sequence continues at coordinate 93,399 of NZ_JAGTHU010000004.1, read as the reverse complement.
TCGTTGCCACGAGCTGACGCTGGTCGGCGTCGTGATCCCAGGAGAGCCAACTGGTTTCGTTGTCCTGGCAGTACGCATTGTTATTACCGCCCTGGGTGCGGGCGAACTCGTCGCCGGCCGTCATCATCGGGACGCCGGCCGACAGCAACAGAGTGCCGAGCAGGTTGCGCACCGTCCGCAGGCGCGCAGCCCGTATCGACGGGTCGTCGCTCTGGCCCTCGACGCCGTGGTTCCACGAACGGTTGTCGCTCGTGCCGTCGTGGTTGTGCTCGCCGTTGGCCTCGTTGTGCTTCGAGTCGTACGCCGTGAGGTCGGCCATCGGGAAGCCGTCGTGTGCCGTGACGTAGTTGACCCCGGCCTGCGAGCGGCGTAGCGGGCCGGCGAACAGGTCGCGTGATCCGGCGAGGCGCGTCGCGAGATCGGCGATGCCTTGGCCGGGTTGCCCGGCGCCGGCGCGCGCCACGTCCCCGAGCCAGAAGTCACGCACCGTGTTGCGGAACCGGTCGTTCCACTCGCTGAAGCCGGGGGGGAACTGGCCGGTCCGCCAACCGTTCGGGCCGATGTCCCACGGCTCTGCCACGAGCTTGACCTGCGAAAGGACGGGGTCGGTGCGCATCGCCATGAGCAGGGCAGCGTTCGGATCGAAGTCGTCCCCGGGCGCGCGACCCAGGGTCACGGCGAGGTCGAAGCGGAAGCCGTCGACGTGGTAGGTCGTCACCCAGTGGCGCAGCGAATCGAGCACGAGCCGCATCGCGGCCGGGTGTCGGACGTCGACGCTGTTGCCGCAGCCGGTGACGTCGATGTCGCGCCCGTGCTCGTCGAGGCGGTAGTACGCACGGTTGTCGAGGCCGCGCAGTGAGAACGTGGCGCCCTCGTGCCCGCCCTGCTCGGCGGTGTGGTTGTAGACGACGTCGAGGATCACCTCGAGACCCGCGGCGTGCAGGGCCTTGACCATGTCCTTGAACTCGCGAGTCACGGCCTGGGGATCGGTTGCTGACGCGTACGCCGCGTGCGGGGCGAGGAATCCCAGCGTGTTGTAGCCCCAGTAGTTCGTCAGACCGAGCTTCACGAGGTGCGGTTCGTCCGTGAATGCGTGCACGGGCAGCAGCTCCACCGACGTGACGCCGAGCGAGCGCAGGTGTGCGATCGAGGCGGGGTGAGCCAAACCGGCGTAGGTGCCACGCAGGTGCTCGGGCACCTCGGGGTTGAGGCGTGAGAACCCGGCCACATGGGTTTCGTAGAAGACCGTGTCGGCCATCGGCACACGGGGGCCGGACGCATCGTCACCCCAGTCATAGGTCTCGTCGACGACGACCGAGCGCGGCACGTAGGGCGCCGAATCCCGTTCGTCGCGCACGGCGTCGTCGCCGTGGAACGCCTCGTCGACGACGTGGCCGAAAACCTCGGGGCGCCAGGTGACCTCACCGTCGACCGCCTGCGCATAGGGGTCGAGCAACAGCTTGGCCTCGTTGTGGCGATAGCCCTGATCGGGGGCCCAGCGACCGCGAACGCGGTAGCCGTAGCGGGTGCCCAAGCCCGCGTCGTCGCGGAAGATCGCCCACAGGCCACCGCCGACGTCGCTCATCGCGTGACGCGTCTCGTTCTCGCCGTCGAAGAGACACAGCCAGACCCGCTCGGCGTGGCCTGCGTAGACGCAAAATGTGACGCCGCCGCGCTCGAGTGTGACGCCGGGCTTGGGGGGATGAGCGAAGACTCGTGGCGGGGCAGTCATGCGAACAAGGATAAGAGTGGGTAGGTTTGCCGTATGACTGATCCCACAGCGCTTCCGAACTTCGGCCAGCCCACCCCCGCAGCCGGTGGTGACGGCGCGTCCGCATCCCTCACCGACAAGGTCGTCGGTGTGCTGAACGGCTTCGGCTTCAACCCGCAGATCGACTCCGACGGCGACGTCATGTACACGGTCGAGGACCAAAACCTCTTCGTGCGCGTCATGGAGGGCGAGATCGACCTCGTCCGCCTCTTCGGCCAGTGGCAGATCACGGACGACATCACGTCCGACCTCGCCAAGCGCCTCAACGCGGCCAACGACGTCACGCTCAGCCTCAACATCGTCAAGGTCGGCATCGCCCGCGACATGGTCGTTGTCTCCGGTGAGCACCTCGTCACGCCGGACCTCGACCTGCAGATGGTTCTTCCCTCGACGACGCAGATGATCCTGCAGGCCACCCAGCTGTGGCACCAGAGCGTCAACTCCGACGGCCCGCACGCGGCCGAGGGTGGCGTGCCCGCGTTCGCGCAGACGGACGGCGAGCAGCCCACGCCGGAGGCCTGATCGCATGAGCGAGTACGGCCAGTGGATCAAGGTCACGATCGAGGACGGCATCGCCACGATCCGCCTCGACCGACCGAAGATGAACCCGATCGATGCTGACGTCCAGGAGAGCCTGGGGCGCGCCGCGGCCGACATCGGTGCCGACGAGAGCGTGCGCGCCGCGATCATCACCGGCGGCGACAAGGTCTTCGCAGCCGGCGCCGACATCAAGGAGATGCAGGCATTCGACTACGTCGACATGGTCGAGCGCGCGCACCTCATCCAGGACGCCTACCGCGCCCTGGCGGAACTGCCGATCCCGACGATCGCCGCCATCGAGGGGTACGCCCTCGGCGGCGGCTGCGAACTGGCCATGACGTGCGACTTCCGCGTCGCCTCCAAGGAGGCCACGCTCGGCCAGCCCGAGATCCTCCTCGGCCTCATCCCGGGTGCCGGCGGTACGCAGCGCCTCGTCCGGCTCGTCGGGCAGTCCAAGGCGAAGGACCTCGTCTTCAGCGGCCGCTTCGTCAAGGCAGACGAGGCCCTCGAGATCGGCCTCGTGGACGAGCTCGTCGACGCCGGCACGGCGTACGAGGCGGCCCTCGAGCGTGCTCGTGCCTACGCGAAGATGCCGCGGATCGCGCTGCGCTTCGCGAAGGAACTGATCAACCGCAGCGCCGACGTCGACCTCGCCACGGGCCTAGCCACGGAGTCGCAGCTCTTCGCCGGTCTCTTCGCCACGAAGGACCGCGAAATCGGTATGGCGTCGTTCGTCGAGCACGGGCCGGGCAAGGCCCGCTTCGAGGGTCGCTGACGGCGATGATCAAGCAATGGAAGGTCGAGCGTGAGTGGCAGGAGCCTTTTCTCGAGGCCCTGCGCGCTCGCGGCGCCTCCCCGCAGGCCTGCGACGCCGCGCTCGGCGAGGTGGACGAGGCCTGCATCCGTGAGAACGCCACGGCGAAGGAGCTCTTCGGAGACCCGGTCGCCTACGGAAAGGAAATCCCTGTGTCCGAGCCCATGACGGCACGCGAGGCGGGCCTTTCCCGCACCCGCGCGCTGCTGCTGGCGATCGCCGGCCTCGTCGGCATGTTCTTCGCTCTGCTCGGCTGGACCGGCATGGTGACCGACGCGACGAAGGTCTGGGGCGCGAACCCCACGATCTGGTTCGTTCTCGGCCTCATCATCGCGGTTGCCGCGGCGGTCGGTGACACCGTTCTCGGGCGTCACGCCGACTTCACGCAGGGCCGGGCCGACGCGGGCTCGACTCTGCTCAACCGGCTCCTGCCGTGGATCATCGTCGCGCTCACCCTCGTCGGCATGCTCGTCGTGAAGCTGACGCACGGCTGAGGCCACAGGTCTCAGTCACCAAAATCACCTCAACCCAGGACTCGACGATCACGTTACTGATGGGTAACGTGTCGCGAGACGGACCAAGCTCCTACGAAAAGGACGGTAGACGCATGAACATCGTCGTCTGTGTCAAGCACGTTCCCGACGCTCAGGGCGAGCGCGGGTTCTCCGATGACAACACCACCGACCGCGAGAACGTCGACGGTCTCCTCTCGGAGCTCGACGAGTACGCGGTCGAAGCTGCGCTGAAGATCACCGAGGCCGAGGGCGGCGAGGTCACCGCGCTCACCGTCGGCCCGGCCGATGCCGTGGACGCCGTGAAGAAGGCTCTGCAGATGGGCGCCGACAAGGCCGTCCACGTCAGCGACGACGCCATCGCCGGCTCCGACGCCCTCGCGACGTCACTCATCCTCGCCGAGGCCATCAAGAAGGTCGGTCAGCCCGACATCGTCCTGTTCGGTCTGGCCTCCACCGACGGTGGCATGAGCGTTGTTCCGGCCATGGTCGCCGAGCGCCTCGGCTTGCCGCAGGTCACGCAGGTCTCCACCCTCGAGGTCGCCGACGGCAACGTCACCGGTCGCCGTGACTCGGACGTCGCCTCCGAGACGCTCGTCGCCTCGCTCCCGGCCATCGTCTCGGTCACCGACCAGATCAACGAGCCGCGCTACCCGTCCTTCAAGGGCATCATGGCCGCGAAGAAGAAGCCGGTCGAGGAGATGAGCCTCGGCGACCTCGGTGTCGACGCCGGCCAGGTCGGTCTCGACAACGCCTCGACGAAGGTGCTCGACACGACCAAGCGCCCGCCGCGTGAGCAGGGCGAGGTCATCACCGATGAGGGCGACGGCGGCAAGAAGCTCGTCGAGTTCCTCGCCGGTCAGAAGCTCATCTGATCATCGACCCCACTGACTTAGGAGAAACACACACCATGGCTGAAGTTCTCGTCCTGGTCGACCACGTCGATGGCCAGGTCCGCAAGGTGACCGCCGAACTGCTGACGCTCGCTCGTCGCATCGGCACGCCGTCCGCCGTCTTCGTCGGCTCGAACGTCGACGCCGCTCGTCCGCGTCTGGCCCAGTTCGGCGCCGAGAAGGTCTACGTCGTCGACAACGGTGACCTCGACGGTCACCCGGCTCCGCTCGCCGAGGCGCTCGCCGCCGTCGTCGAGCAGGCCTCGCCGTCCGCGATCCTCCTGCCCTCCTCGGGCACGAACAACGAGGCCGCCGCGCGCCTCGCCGTCAAGACCAACTCCGGTCTGACGACGGATGCCGCAAACGTCGAGGCCGGCGACGGTGACGCCCCGGTCACGACGCAGTCGGTCTTCGCCGGTTCCTGGACCCTGAAGGCGCAGGCCACGACCGGCCTGTCGATCATCACGGTCAAGCCGAACTCGACGCCGCCGCAGGCCTCGCAGGCCCAGGCCGCACCGGTCACGGTCGACGTCTCGGTCTCCGACGCCGCCAAGGGCGCCAAGATCACCGAGCGCAAGGAGAAGGAGAAGTCGGGTCGCCCCGAGCTCACCGAGGCTCCGATCGTCGTCTCCGGTGGTCGCGGTACGAACGGTGACTTCTCGCCGGTCGAGGCGCTCGCCGACGTTCTCGGTGCTGCTGTCGGTGCCTCCCGCGCCGCCGTCGACGCCGGCTGGTACCCGCACACGAACCAGGTCGGTCAGACCGGTAAGCAGGTCTCGCCGCAGCTGTACGTCGCGGCGGGTATCTCCGGTGCCATCCAGCACCGCGCCGGTATGCAGACGTCGAAGACGATCGTCGCCATCAACAAGGACGAGGAGGCGCCGATCTTCGAGCTCGTCGACTTCGGCGTCGTCGGCGACCTGTTCAACGTGCTCCCGCAGGCCACGGACGCGGTCAAGGAAGCCAAGAACTGATCGTCTGATCGTTCTCACCGAGAGCGCCCGGTTCCCCTCGAAAGGGAGCCGGGCGCTCTCGCGTGATTGGGCCCATTTGCACCGAGGCCTAAACTTGTACGGTGCCGAACCGCGTCTACCTCGACCATGCCGCCACCTCGCCGATCTACGCCGAGGTCATCGAAGCGATGGCGAAGCAGATGGCCGTCGTGGGCAACGCCTCGAGCCTGCACACGAGTGGCCGCAACGCCCGCAGCGTCGTCGAGGAATCGCGGGAGCGCATCGCAGCTGCCCTCGGAGCTCGTCCGTCCGAGGTGATCTTCACCTCCGGTGGCACCGAGGGCGACAATCTCGCCATCAAGGGCACCTACCGCGCCACGCGCCGCATCGACGCCGCCCGTGACCGACTCATTGTGAGCGGCATCGAACACCATGCCGTGCTCGACGCTGTCGAGGCACTCGTCGCGACCGAGGACGCCCGCGTCACGTGGGTGGAGCCCGACGCTGACGGGGTCGTCACAGCGCATGCCGTCCGCACGGCGCTCGAAGCCGACGGGGGAGCGCGCACGGTCGCCCTCGTCAGCGTCATGTGGGCGAACAACGAGGTCGGCACGGTGCAGCCCATCGCCGAGATCGGCGCCGTCTGTGCGGAGTTCGGCATCCCGTTCCACACCGACGCGGTGCAGGCCGTAGGTCACCTCGGCGTCGACTTCGGCGCCTCCGGTGCCACGATGCTCGCCCTGAGCGGTCACAAGGTCGGCGGTCCCCAGGGCGTCGGCGCGCTACTCCTGGCGCGCGACGCACGGCTCGATCCGTTGACGCACGGCGGCGGGCAGGAGCGTCAGGTGCGCAGCGGCACCCTGGACGTCGCAGGCATCCTCGGCCTCGCCGAGGCCGTCGAGAAGTCCTGCGCCACGCGTGAGGGTGAGGCCGCGCGCCTCGCGAAGCTGCGTGATCGACTCGTCGAGGGTGCGCTCGCACTCGACCTTGGCGTCTCGGTGAGCGGCTTCTACGAGGCGGGCGACGTGGAGCGTCGCCTGCCGGGCAACGCCCACTTGCGCGTGCCCGGCTGCGACGGCGACTCGATGCTCTACCTCCTCGACGCGGCGGGCGTTGAGTGCTCCACCGGTTCGGCCTGCCAGGCCGGCGTGCCGCGCCCGAGCCACGTCCTGCTGGCCATGGGTATCCCCGAGGAGCAGGCTCGCGGCGCCCTGCGACTCACGCTCGGGCATACATCGACCGATGACGACGTTGACGCCTTCCTGCGGGAGTTGCCGGCGGTCGCCGAGCGTGCCCGCCGTGCCCAGGAAGCAACCCGGAAGGTGTCGTGATGCGCGTCGTCGCTGCAATGAGCGGGGGAGTCGACTCGGCCGTCGCCGCCTCGCGCATGCTCGAGGCCGGACACGAGGTCGTCGGGGTACACCTCGCTCTCTCCCAGTCCGCCGCGACGCTCCGTGAGAGTGCGCGAGGCTGCTGCACGATCGAGGATGCCGGTGACGCGCGCCGCGTCGCCGACAAGCTCGGCATCCCGTTCTACGTGTGGGACATGGCCGAGCGGTTCAAGGCCGACGTCGTCGAGGACTTCGTCGCCGAGTACGAGGCGGGCCGCACCCCCAACCCGTGCCTGCGCTGCAACGAGAAGATCAAGTTCGCCGCCCTGCTCGACAAGGCTTTGGCTCTTGGCTTCGACGCCGTCGCGACGGGCCACTACGCCCAGATCGTCGAGGGTCCGAACGGTCGCGAACTGCACCGCGCCGTCGACATGGCGAAGGACCAGTCGTACGTGCTGGGTGTGCTCGATGCCGATCAACTCGCGCACTCGTTCTTCCCGCTCGGTGACACGACGAAGCCGCAGATCCGCGAGGAAGCCGCCTCCAAGGGCTTCTACGTCGCCAACAAGCCGGACAGCCACGACATCTGCTTCATCGCCGATGGCGACACACAGGGTTACCTCGCGAAGCGTCTCGGCAAGCAGCCCGGCGACATCGTCGACAGCGACGGCGAGGTGGTCGGCCGGCACGACGGTGCCTACGGCTTCACCGTCGGTCAGCGTCGTGGCCTCGGCCTCAAGGTGCCGCGTGAGGACCACGCCAAGCGGTACGTCGTCGATGTTCAGCCGAAGACGAACACGGTCGTGGTCGGCACGGCCGACCTGCTCGGCGTCGACGTCATCGAGGCCGAGCACGCGCGCTGGCCGGGCCCGCCGCCCAGCGGTGAGGTGCGCCTCGGAGCGCAGTTGCGCGCCCACGGCGAGGAGTTTCCCGCGTGGGTCAGCGCTGATGGGGAGCGCGTCACCGTCCGCCTCGACGAGCGCACCCGTGGTGTGGCTCCGGGGCAGTCGGTCGTGCTCTACGAGGGCACGCGCGTCGTCGGGTCGGCCACGATCACGGCGACTTCCCGAGCGCCTCGATGACGATGAGTGCGACGCAGGGCAGCGCGCGCGAGACGGTGGGGCCCCGCGCGAGCGGTGTCGGTTCGTTGCCCGAGATGGGTGCACGTGACGCGGTACGCGTCGTGCGTGATCTTCTCGTCGGCGACGTGCCCGACGGCGCCGGCATCCCGTACGTTCCCGAGCAGCCCGCCCGTGGGCCCGGCGCGGACATGATCGGGCGCGGCGCCGATCTGCTCGTCGAGATGTCCGCCGACCTCCAGCCGAGCGGGTGGCGACTGACGCCTCCCGGATCGTCGCGCAGCCGCGACCTGCGCCGCGCCGGGGGATACCTGGGCGAAGACCTCGACGAGGTGGCCGAGGCCTACGACGGTTACACCGGACCGCTCAAGACTCAGGTGGTCGGACCGTGGACGCTCGCCGCTTCGCTGTGGCTGCCGCGCGGTGACCGCGTTCTCAGCGACCACGGGGCGACCCGCGATCTCGGGCAGTCTCTGGCGGCGGGACTCGCTGCTCACCTCGAGCACGTTCGAACACTCGTGCCCGGTGCGTCGCCGATCGCCCAGCTCGACGAACCGTCCCTTCCTGCCGTGTTGTCCGGCGGACTCAAGACACTGTCGGGCGTGGGGCGCTTGCGGCGCATCGACGACGGTGAAGCGCGTGATGTTCTCGGCCACGTCGTTGACACGGTGAAAGCAGCGGGCGCTCAGGTGGTCGTGCACTCGTGCGCGCCGGACGTACCGGTGTCGCTGCTGCACCGCCTCGGTGTCGACGGAGTGTCCCTCGACACGTCGTTGCTCACGGAGGCGGCCTTCGAGCCGCTGGGCGAGGCGATCGACTCCGGTCTGACGCTCTGGGCCGGGCTCGTTCCGACGTCGACGGCCGAGCGCCACCCGCGCGCCCATGTCGAGGCCTTCGAGCGGATGTGGCGCCGCATTGGCTTCGGCGCGGGCGAGTACGACCGCATCGTCGTCACCCCTGCGTGCGGCCTCGCCGGCTTGGCGCCAAAGCAGGCCGTCACGGTGCAGCGCCTCGCCGTCGAGGCGGTCCAGATGCTCGCCGACACGTCCGACTGAGCTTCACGCCCCGCGGTTCCGGCCCTGTCGGTGACATGAGGCAGGATTGACCCGTGAGCGAGAAGACGACGAAACAGGCTCCCGACGCCCTGCGCAGTGAGGTGCCCGACGAGGTGCGTCGGCGCGCAGCCGAGCTGACCGAGCAGATCGACGCCCACCAGTTCGCGTACTACGTCAAGGACGCTCCGACCGTCAGCGACGGCGCCTACGACACGCTCCTTCGTGAGCTGCAGCAGATCGAGGACGAACACCCCGAACTGCGTTCACCGCAGAGCCCGACCCAGCGTGTCGGGGGCACCTACTCCACGGAGTTCACCCCCGTCGACCACGTCGAACGGATGCTCTCGCTCGACAACGCATTCAGCCCCGAGGAACTGGCCGAGTGGGGTGAGCGCGTCGCCCGAGAGGCGAACACCACCTACCACTACCTGTGTGAACTCAAGATCGACGGCCTCGCCATCAACCTGCTCTACGAGAACGGCAAGCTCGTGCGCGGCGTGACCCGCGGTGACGGACGCACCGGTGAGGACGTCACGCTCAACGTCCGTACGATCGACGGCATCCCGCACGAACTCAAGGGTGAGGACGTGCCGGCGCTCGTCGAGATCCGCGGTGAGGTGTTCTTCCCCGTCGCGGCATTCGAAAAGCTCAACGAGGGCCTCGTCGAGGAGGGGAAGTCGCCGTTCGCGAACCCGCGAAACGCGGCTGCCGGATCCCTGCGGCAGAAGGATCCGGCGAAGACGGCACGACGGCCGCTGCGGATGCTCGTGCACGGCATCGGCGCACGCACCGGTTTCGACATCACACGTCAGAGCGAAGCCTACGAACTGCTCGCCGCATGGGGTCTGCCGACGTCGCCCTACGCCAAGGTGCTCGACACGATGAAGCAGGTGCAGGAGTTCGTCGCGGCTTACGGCGGCGAGCAGCGTCACTCCGTCGAGCACGAGATCGACGGAGTCGTCGTCAAGGTCGACGAGGTCGCCGTGCAGCGTCAGCTGGGCAACACCTCGCGTGCGCCGCGCTGGGCCATCGCGTACAAGTACCCGCCCGAGGAGGTCAACACGAAACTCCTCGACATCGCCGTCAACGTCGGGCGCACCGGTCGCGTCACGCCGTTCGGCGTCATGGAGCCGGTCACCGTGGCGGGCTCGACCGTCGAGATGGCCACCCTCCACAACGCGTTCGAGGTGAAGCGCAAGGGGGTTCTCATCGGCGACACGGTCGTCCTGCGCAAGGCAGGGGACGTCATCCCCGAAATCGTCGGGCCGGTCGTCGAAGCGCGTACCGGTGACGAGCGTGAATTCGTCATGCCCACGCACTGCCCGTCGTGCGGCACGGAGCTCGCCTACGAGCGGGAGGGCAACAAGGACATCCGCTGCCCGAACGCGCGCACCTGCCCGTCGCAGTTGCGCGAGCGGCTCTTCTCCCTCGCCGGTCGCGGTGCGTTCGACATCGAGGCGCTCGGGTGGGAGGGCTCCATCGCGCTGCTCGAGTCGGGCGTGCTCACCGACGAGTCCACCCTCTTCGACCTCACCTACGACGACATTGCGCGGGTAGGCATCTACACGCGGGCCGCGAAGAAGAACGACCCCGAGGAGAAGGTGCGCGACGGGCGCGTCGTCTCCGCCACGGGGCTCAAGCTCCTCGACAACCTCGAGAAGGCGAAGAGCCAGCCGCTCTGGCGGGTCATCGTCGCCCTGTCGATCCGGCACGTCGGCCCGACGGCCGCCCGCGCACTGGCTACGCAGTTCGGCTCGATCGACGCCATCCGTGGGGCCGACGAGGAGGCGCTCGCAGCTACCGACGGCGTGGGCTCCGTCATCGCCCGCTCCGTGAAGGAATGGTTCGGCGTCGACTGGCACGAGAACATCGTCGCGTCGTGGGCGACGAGCGGCGTGCGCATGGAGGACGAGACCGACGCGTCGATCACGAAGACGCTCGACGGTCTCACCATCGTCGCCACCGGTTCCCTCGACGACTTCACGCGTGACGGCGTCAAGGAGGCCATCATCGCGCGCGGCGGCAAGGCCTCCGGAAGCGTGAGCAAGAAGACCGACTACGTCGTTCTCGGAGCCAACGCCGGCTCCAAGGCGACGAAGGCGGAGGAGCTGGGCCTGCGCATCCTCGACGAGGAGCAGTTCAAGATTCTGCTCGAGGGCGGTCCCGCAGCTCTGGGTGATGGCGCCGACGACACCGATGACGATGTGGACGCCGCCACCGCGCAGCCCATCGCCGACAACGACAACACGACCGACGAGAAGGACGACGCATGAGTGACGTGACGATCTACTGGCGCCCCGGCTGCGTGTTCTGCATGCGCCTGGAGAACGCCCTCGGCGCGAGCAGGAACAAGGCCACCTGGCGCAACATCTGGGAGGACGACGAGGCCCGCGAGTTCGTCGCCATGGTCAACGACGGCAACGAGGTCGTGCCCACCGTCGTCATCGACGGCCGCCCCCACACCAACCCCGACCCCGCGCTCGTGGCGCGTGCTCTCAAGGGCTGACGACCGCCCGGCTCGGCCCGCCGTCGGCGCCTGGCTTCACGAGCCGAACGCCCGGCGGCACCGGGCCGATTCCACGCACGACAACCACCTAGAATGAGGCTCATGTCTTCTCTCTCCCGTGACGAGGTCGCGCACGTCGCAGGCCTGGCGCGCATCCATCTGTCGGACGAGGAACTCGACACCTTCGCCGGGCAGCTCGACTCCATCGTCGGCTTCGTGGCCAGTGTCAATGAGGCCGCGGCCGACGACATCCCGCCCATGTCGCACCCGTTGCCCCTGACGAACGTGACGCGACCGGACGAGGTGCGCCCGTCGCTCACCGCGGACGAGGCGCTGTCGGGCGCCCCCGCGAACGAGCAGCAGCGCTTCTTGGTGCCGCGCATCCTCAGCGAAGACTGACACGACGAGCAAAGGTTCGATTTTGAGCGACATCATCCGCCTCAGCGCCGCCGACATGGCGGCCCGGCTCGCCGACGGTTCCGTCAGCGCCGTGGAGCTGACGCAGGCCCACCTCGACCGCATCGCTGCCGTCGACGGTGACGTGCACGCCTTCCTCCACGTCAACACCTCCGGGGCGCTCGCCGCGGCGAAGCAGGTCGACGAAGACCGCAGCGCGGGCAAGCCGGTGCACGCACTTGCCGGCGTGCCGGTGGCCGTCAAGGACGTCGTCACGACGAAGGGCCAGCCCACGACGGCCGGTTCGAAGATCCTCGAGGGCTGGGTGCCCCCGTACGACGCCACCCTCGTCACGCGCCTTCGTGCAGCGGGTATGCCGCTGCTCGGAAAGACGAACATGGACGAGTTCGCGATGGGCAGTTCCACCGAGCACAGCGCCTACGGCCCCACGCACAACCCGTGGGATCTCGAGCGCATCCCGGGTGGTTCCGGCGGTGGCTCCGCCGCGGCTGTCGCCGCCTTCGAGGCGCCGCTGGCCGTCGGTACCGACACCGGTGGTTCGATCCGTCAGCCCGCTTCGGTGACGGGCACCGTCGGCTCGAAGCCGACGTACGGCGGCATCAGCCGCTACGGCCTCATCGCGATGGCGAGCTCGCTCGACCAGGCGGGCCCGTGCACGCGCTCCGTCCTCGACGCAGCGCTCTTCCACGAGGTCATGGCCGGTCACGACCCCATGGACTCCACCTCGATCGATGCTCCGGTGCCGCCGGTCGTCGACGCGGCCCGTCGCGGTGACGTCAAGGGCATGAAGATCGGAATCATCTCCCAGCTCGACGGCGAGGGGTACCAGCCTGGCGTCAAGGCCCGCTTCGACGAGGCCGTCGCCGCGCTCACCGACGCCGGCGCCGAGGTCGTCACCGTCTCCTGCCCGAGCTTCGAGCAGGCGCTCGCTGCCTACTACCTCGTCATGCCGTCGGAAGTCAGTTCGAACCTGGCCAAGTTCGACGCCATGCGCTACGGCCTGCGCGTCGCGCCTGAGGGGGTCGACGCGCCGTCGGCCGAGCAGGTCATGGCCGCTTCGCGTGAGGCGGGCTTCGGCAACGAGGTCAAGCGCCGCATCATCCTGGGCACCTACGCCCTCTCGAGCGGCTACTACGACGCGTACTACGGGCAGGCGCAGAAGGTGCGCACGCTCATCGCGCGCGACTTCGCCCGTGCCTTCGAGTCGGCCGACGTGCTCGTCAGCCCGACGAGCCCCACCACCGCGTTCAAGCTGGGCGAGAAGCTCGAGGACCCGATGGCGATGTACCTCAACGACGTCGCCACCATCCCGGCCAACCTCGCCGGTCTGCCCGGTATGTCGCTGCCTGCGGGCCTCTCGGACGACGGCCTTCCGGTCGGCTTCCAGATTCTCGCCCCGGCAACGAAGGACGAGCGCATGTACGGCGTCGGTGCCGCGCTCGAGCGCGCACTCGAAGAGAAGTGGGGCGCACCGCTCCTCGCGCAGGCACCGGCACTGAAGGAGAACAACTGATGGATGCCGTTGTCGACTACGACGAGGCGATTGCCACGTACGACCCCGTCATGGGTCTCGAGGTGCACGTCGAGCTGAACACCGAGACGAAGATGTTCTGCGGCTGTGCCACCGAGTTCGGCGCCGAGCCGAACACTCAGACCTGCCCGGTCTGCCTGGGCCTGCCCGGCGCGCTGCCGGTGGTCAACGCGAAGGGCGTGGAGTCCGCCATCCGCATCGGCCTCGCGCTCAACTGCGAGATCGCCGAGTGGTGCCGCTTCGCCCGGAAGAACTACTTCTACCCGGACATGCCCAAGAACTTCCAGACCTCGCAGTACGACGAGCCCATCGCCTTCGAGGGTTACCTCGACGTCGAACTCGAGGACGGTACGCCGTGGCGTGTCGAGATCGAGCGTGCGCACATGGAGGAGGACACGGGTAAGTCGCTGCACGTCGGCGGTGCCACGGGTCGCATCCACGGCGCCGATCACTCGCTGCTCGACTACAACCGTGCCGGCATCCCGCTCATCGAGATCGTCACTAAGCCGCTCGTGGGTGCGGGGGGGCGCGCGCCCGAGATCGCGAAGGCCTACGTCGGTGCGCTGCGCGAACTGATGCGTGCGCTCGACGTGTCCGACGCCCGCATGGAGCAGGGCTCGATGCGTTGCGACGCGAACGTCTCGCTCATGCCGAAGGGCGCCGAGAAGTTCGGTACCCGCACGGAGACCAAGAACGTCAACTCGCTGCGCTCGGTCGAGCGAGCGGTGCGGTACGAGATCACGCGCCACGCGGCCGTCCTCAACGAGGGCGGATCCATTCTGCAGGAGACGCGCCACTGGCACGAGGACACCGGCGTCACGACCTCCGGTCGCCCGAAGTCGGACGCCGACGACTACCGCTACTTCCCGGAGCCCGATCTCGTGCCGGTCGCTCCGAGCCGTGAGCTCGTCGAGCAGCTGCGCGCCACACTGCCTGAGCCGCCCGCCGAGCGCCGCAAGCGTCTACAGGGCGAGTGGGGCTTCTCCGACCTCGAGATGCGCGACGTCTACAACGCGGGCGCGGTCGAGACGATCGAGGAGACCATCGCGGCGGGTGCGAGTGCCGCGGGCGCGCGCAAGTGGTGGACGGGCGAGATCGCCCGCCTGGCCAACAAGGCCGGTGAACCCTTTGTCGAGTTCGCTGTTCAGCGTCACGTCACGCCGAAGACGATCGCTGAGCTCGACGGGCTCGTGAAGTCCGGTCGTCTCAACGACTCGATGGCGCGTCAGACGCTCGAGGGCGTCCTCACCGGCGAAGGTACTCCGACCGAGGTTGCGGACGCCCGCGGTCTCGAACTCGTGCAGGACGACGGTGCGCTGGAGGCCGCAGTGACGAAGGTCATCGAGGCCAACCCGGACGTCGCACAGAAGGTCCGCGACGGCAAGGTTCAGGCCGCTGGTGCGCTCATCGGTCAGGTGATGAAGGAGATGAAGGGCCAGGCCGACGCGGCCAAGGCGCGTTCCATCATCCTCGAACAGCTGGGCCAGGCCTGACGATGAACGAGGTGGGCCGCCGCAGCGCGCTGACGTTGGCCGGGGTCGGTCTGCTCGGCGTGGCCGGTTGTTCACGCAAACGTGACTTCGACGACGAAGCGAGCGACGTCGAAACGGCACAGGCGCCGACAACGACACCTGCTCCGACGGCGACTGCACCCAAGGGGGGCGGCAGCGTGCCCGTGTCGCTCGCGATCCCGTCCATCGGCTTCGACCGCAAGGTCACGGGTATGGGCCTGACCAAGAGCGGCGAGATCTCGCCGCCCCCGGGTGTGACGCAGTGGTACAACGCCACGGTCAGCCCAGGGCAGGTCGGCATCTCGGTCATCGCGGGGCACGTGACGTTCAACGGGCCCGACGTCTTCGCCAAACTGCCCGAGGTCAAAGTGGGGCAACGCCTCACCGTCCGCTTTGCCGACACGTCGTCGCAGAAGTTCCAGGTCACCCGAGTCAAGTCGGTCGACAAGGAGGAACTGCGCCACGACCAGAGTGTGTGGGGCTCCTCGAAGACGCCGGTGCTCGCCCTCATCACCTGCGATTCGGCCTCCGAACTCGTCGGAGTGCACCACGTCAACAACTTCGTCGTGTGGACGAAACCTGTTAACTGACCGTTCCTTAAAATTACCCCCGGGTATTGCTGTGTGATCCCTGAATGTGCTCTAGCCTCGATGTGAGGCGGGGAGGGAGTCTCGGTCGTGTGGGTGTGAAGCCCCGACCAGGGCTTTCCGCCGATCGGGGAAATCACACGAGAGGGACGACACGATGAAGAAGTTCGCAGGCCTTGCTCTGGTCGGAGTCGGCGCCATGGTCGCCACGACCGCAGCCCCGTCGCAGGCGGCGTTCCGGACGAGCATCAGCGGCAACTTCCAGTACACGAACATGCAGTACTGGTGCGACAACGGCACCCCCAACTTCTCGTTCAGCTACCGCACGCTGAACAAGACCGAGGCCAAGGTCACGTTCACCGCGTCGGGCTACCGCCCGCTCGAGCGCACGAACGTCAGCCCCTACACCTCGGGTGGCTCGATCAAGTCGCTGACGCGCGTTCCGGGTCGCTCGATCACGGTCCACGCCGCCGGCTCGACCACGGGCTCGTCGTTCAACGTCTCGGGCAAGGTCCCCACGTCCTGCGCCGGTCTGCCGACGACGCAGCCCGTCATGAACTGGGCTTCGGCCGGTACGCCGACGGCTGAGCCCGTTCCGACGTCGACGTCGCCGTCCCCGACGAGCACGACGACGACCCCGGCTCCGACCTCGACGACCACGTCGCCGATGCCGACCTCGTCGGCCCCGACCTCGACGGCCGGCCCGAAGGTCGAGACCGACCGCGTCGCACCGCAGTCGGACAACACGGCCGCTCTGGCCGCGGGTCTCGGTGCGTTCGCGATCGTCGCCGCCGGCGGCACGATCGCCGTTCGCCGCGGCCGTAAGTGACCCGCTGACATCGTCCCGAACCGGACGCTCGTGATGCCCCACCGGAGTTCGCTCCGGTGGGGCATCACGCGTCCCGCTCACCCGTAGGATGATCGCCATGAAGAACTCTCGGGGGAAGTTCCTCGCCTCGCTCGCCCTTGTCTGCGCTGTCGGCCTTTCCGGCTGTGGCGGCAGTGACGACTCGTCGTCCGAGCCCGTGGCGGCGTCCACCTCGTCCAGTGCGTCCAGTTCGTCGACGAGGAGCGGGCCGTCTGCGAAAACGTCATCGTCATCGTCGTCCGGATCGCGCTCCGCCTCGAGTCCCGCATCGAAGAAGGCTGCTTCCACCTCGGCCACTGCGCCGAAGGCCTCCGGCACTCAGACGCCGAACGGAAAGTCTGTCGGTGTGCCGCGAGCCGCGGCCGTTCGCATCTCCATTCCGAGCATCGGCCTCAACAACGCGATCACACCCGGAGGCCTCAACAACGGTGTTCTCAATCCGCCCGGGGGCGTCATCCAACAGTTCACGGGATACGGGCGCGTCAAGCCGGGCATGCCGGGCATCGCCGTGCTCGCCGGGCACGTGACGCTCAACGGTCCGGACATCTTCTACTCCCTGCACCGCACCCCCGTGGGCGGCAAGGTGACGATCAGCTACGCCGACGGCACCCACAAGGATTTCGTCGTCACGAACAAGGCGAGCGTCGGCAAGACGGCTCTGCAGAACGACATGCGCGTGTGGGGTGGGAGCTCGACTCCCGTGGTGGCCCTCGTGACCTGCGACGCCGACAGCCAGTGGGTCAACGCGCAACACCGGTCGAACAACTACGTCGTATGGGCGAAGCCCGTCTGATCGACGCGTCGGCCGACATCGGCGGTGTCGCGTTAGGGTTCCGGTTTCCACTCGGGCAGTAGAAGGGGCGATGATGGGCGCATGTCCGAGAATGTGCGCCGACTCGTCCTCCTGCGTCACGCCACCGCCGAACCCGACGGCCGGGAAGGCGACGAATCCCGAGAGCTCACGGCCCACGGCCTCGACGAGGCTGCCCGAGCAGGGGAGTGGCTACGCGAGAACGACCTGCTCGGCGAAGCCGTTCTCTGTTCGCCGGCCGCGCGAACCCGTCAGACTTGGGCCGCCATCCAGGAAGCCACCGGACATGGCGTCCTCATCACCATGGAGCCGGCGATCTACGAGGCGGATGTCGATTCGCTTCTGAGCGTCGTGCGCGACCTCGACGCGACGGCCCCCGAGGCGCAGACTGCGGTCATCGTCGGCCATGCACCCGGGATCCCCGCGCTGGCGTACGAGCTGGTGGCCGGTGCTGGTGACGCCGGTGATCTCGAAACGTTGACGCGTGGGTTCGTCCCGGCGTCGGCTGCCGTTGTCGCGTTCGAGGGCGGCTGGGGGGACGTCGCGCGGGGCGCAGGCGATCTCCTCGATGTGCGAGCCGGTGGCCTGTGACCAGATGTGAGACACCGATCTCACTTAGTGAGATCGGTGTCTCACATCGTTGACTCGCTCTGCTCACCTCGACAAAATGTTCCGCATGGCACAGATTCTCGTACTCACGCAGCGTGCGTCCTGAGCAGTCGAACACGACTCACGACGCACGCTGATCCCTCATCGCTCCCACAGAGCTGAGGGATTTTTTGATGTTCGAGACCGGTGCAGCTACCAACAGCCGAAAGTGGTGACAACAGATGAGCGACGCGGCAACGACCGATCGCACGCCTTCGCCGGGTGATCTGGCGCGGCGAGAGCCCCAGAAGCCCAGCGTGACCGGTGCTCAGTCACTCGTCCTCGCGCTCGAGGCGCAGGGTGTCGAGACGGTCTTCGGCTTGCCGGGCGGGGCCATCCTTCCCGCGTACGACCCGCTGCTCGACTCCGTCAAGGTTCGTCACGTCCTCGTTCGCCACGAGCAGGGCGCCGGCCACGCCGCCCAGGGGTACGCCGCGGCCACCGGCAAGGTGGGCGTGTGCATGGCGACCTCTGGGCCGGGCGCCACGAACCTGGTCACTCCGCTGGCCGATGCCTACATGGACTCGGTGCCGATCGTCGCCATCACCGGACAGGTCAACTCCAAGACCATCGGTACGGACGCCTTCCAGGAAGCGGACATCCGCGGCATCACGATGCCGATCACGAAGCACAACTACCTCGTCACCTGCGCCGATGACATCCCGCGCGCCATCGCCGAGGCGTTCCACATCGCCTCCACCGGCCGACCGGGCCCCGTGCTCGTCGACATCACGAAGGACGCACTGACGGCGAAGACGACGTTCTCCTGGCCCCCGGCGATCGATCTGCCGGGCTACCGCCCGGTGACGAAGCCGCACGCGAAGCAGATCAAGGCTGCGGCCGAGCTCATCCGCGAGGCCGAGCGTCCCGTGTTCTACATCGGCGGCGGTGTCATCCGTGCCGGTGCCCACGAGGAACTGCGCGCCCTCGTCGAGCAGACGCAGATCCCCGTCGTGACGACGCTCATGGCGCGCGGCGCCTTCCCGGACAGCCATGAGCTGCACCTCGGTATGCCTGGAATGCACGGCAGCGTGCCGGCCGTGACGGCGCTGCAGCGCGCGGACCTGCTCATCACGATCGGTGCCCGCTTCGACGACCGCGTCACCGGCGCACTCGACAGCTTCGCCCCGTTCGCCAAGGTCATCCACGCGGATGTCGACCCTGCGGAGATCGGCAAGAACCGTGTCGCCGACGTGCCGATCGTGGGGGACGCCAAGGAGGTCGTCGTCGATCTCGCGAAGGCGCTCGAGAACGTCGAGCTGGGCAACTACGACGCCTGGCACGCGACGACGGCGGAGTGGAAGGACAAGTTCCCCCTCGGTTACACGCCGCCGGAGGACGAGTCGCTCCTCGCGCCCCAGTACGTCATCGAACGCCTGTCGGCCCTGACCGGCCCCGAGGGTGTCTACGTGGCCGGCGTCGGTCAGCACCAGATGTGGGCCGCGCAGTTCGTGCAGTACGAGCGTCCCAACAGCTGGCTCAACTCCGGTGGCCTCGGCACGATGGGTTACTCGGTGCCGGCGGCCATGGGCGCCAAGGCCGCCGAGCCGGAGCGCACCGTGTGGGCCATCGACGGCGACGGCTGCTTCCAGATGACGAACCAGGAGCTCGCCACCTGCGTCATCAACAACATCCCGATCAAGGTCGCGATCATCAACAACTCGAGCCTCGGCATGGTGCGTCAGTGGCAGACGCTCTTCTACAACGAGCGCTACTCGAACACCGACCTGCACACCAGTCACGGCGGTAGCCGGGTGCCCGACTTCGTCAAGCTCGCCGACGCCTACGGCTGCGTGGGGTTGCGCTGCGAGCACCCGGACGACGTCGACGACACGATCAAGAAGGCGCTCGAGATCAACGACCGCCCCGTCGTCATCGACTTCGTCGTCGAGCGTGACGCCATGGTGTGGCCGATGGTGCCCGCCGGCGTGAGCAACGACCTCATCACCATGGCGCGGGACATCACGCCGGTGTGGGACCGCGACGACGACGACGCCGACGACGAGCAGATTCCCAACGAGGAGGAGCAGGCATGAGCCGCCACACACTGTCCGTGCTCGTGGAGAACCGGCCCGGTGTGCTCGCCCGCATCTCCGGCCTCATCTCCCGACGCGGCTTCAACATCTACTCGCTCGCCGTCGGTGAGACGGAGTCCGAGGAGATCTCGCGCATGACGGTCGTCGTCGACGTCGACGACGAGGTGCTCGAGCAGGTCACGAAGCAGCTCAACAAGCTCGTCGAGGTGCTCAAGGTCGTCGAACTCGACCGCAGCTCTGCGGTGGAACGTCAGCTCGTGCTGTTCAAGGTGCGCGCCGATGCGGCCACCCGTTCGCAGATCATCGACCTCGTGACGATGTTCCGCGCGAACATCATCGACGTGACGAACGAATCGGTCGTCATCGAAGCCACCGGCACGCTCGAGAAGCTCGAGGCATTGCTCGCGACGCTGGAGCCGTTCGGCATTCGTGAACTCGTGCAGTCGGGTGTCGTCGCCCTGGGCCGTGGGCCCAAGGCGATCGCCGCCCGTGACAAGAAGAAGGCCTGAGCCTTCCCTCAACCCACTGCCCGGGCCGAAGGCGCGTGCGGGCAGAATCGAACCAACAGACGTCACCCCGCGAGGTGACGACCACGATGAATAGGAGCGATCCCGTGGCTGAAATGTTCTACGACGACAACGCCGACCTTTCGGTGATCCAGGGCAAGAAGGTGGCCGTCATCGGCTACGGCTCGCAGGGTCACGCCCACGCGCTCAACCTGCGCGACTCCGGTGTCGACGTGCGCGTCGGCCTCGCCGAGGGCAGCAAGTCCAAGGAGAAGGCGGAGAACGAGGGCCTCAAGGTTCTCTCGGTCGCCGAGGCCGTCGCCGAGGCCGACGTCGTCGTCATCCTCACGCCGGACCAGGTGCAGCGCACCGTCTACTCCAACGACATCAAGCCGAACCTCAAGCCGGGCACGACCCTGCTGTTCGGTCACGGCTTCAACATCCGCTTCGGCTACATCACGCCCGAGTCGGACGCGGACGTCGTCATGGTCGCCCCGAAGGGCCCGGGTCACCTCGTGCGTCGCGAGTACGTCGACGGCCGTGGAGTGCCGGTCATCGTCGCCGTCGAGCAGGACGCCTCGGGCAACGCCTGGGACCTTGCAGCCTCCTACGCCAAGGCCATCGGTGGTCTGCGCGCGGGCGGCATCAAGACGACGTTCACCGAGGAGACCGAGACCGACCTGTTCGGTGAGCAGGCCGTCCTCTGCGGTGGCGCGTCGCAGCTCGTCATGTACGGCTTCGAGACGCTGACCGAGGCCGGCTACCAGCCGGAGGTCGCCTACTTCGAGTGCCTCCACGAGCTCAAGCTCATCGTCGACCTCATGGTCGAGGGCGGTATCGCCAAGCAGCGCTGGTCGGTCTCCGACACGGCCGAGTTCGGTGACTACGTCTCGGGCCCGCGCGTCATCGACGAGCGTGTCAAGGAGAACATGAAGGGCGTTCTCGCCGACATCCAGAGCGGTGCGTTCGCCAAGCGTTTCATCGAGGACCAGGACGCCGGTGCGCCGGAGTTCAAGCGTCTGCGCGAGAAGGGTGCCTCGCACCCGATCGAGAAGACGGGCAAGGAACTGCGCGGCCTCATGAGCTGGCTCAAGGACGCGGACACGGACAGTGACTACGTCGAGGGCTCTGCCGGCCGCTGAGGATCAAGCGCACGGAGGTAGGACCGCAACGTAGTGAGGATCCTGCCGAAGTAAGCGTTGACGAAGCGGCCGAGACAACAGTGCCGCTGAGGATCCACCCGATGTTGGTGTAGGAGCGTGATTCCGGGGTCACGCTGGTACACAGACTTCACGTTCGATGCCCGGCTCTCCTTGGGGAGCCGGGCACGTCGCTTTCATCTGACGAACGCCGCTTCGGCGACACGACGAAGACTGGGAGAATAGGGACATGCCCGAACTTCGCTCACGCACAACAACCCACGGACGCAACATGGCCGGCGCTCGCGCCCTCTGGCGCGCCACCGGAATGGGGGAGGGCGACTTCGGCAAGCCGATCGTCGCCATCGCGAACAGCTTCACCCAGTTCGTGCCCGGCCACGTCCACCTCAAGGACATGGGTCAGCTCGTCGCCGGCGCGATCGCCGAGGCCGGCGGTGTCGGCCGCGAGTTCAACACGATTGCGGTTGACGACGGCATCGCCATGGGTCACCACGGCATGCTCTACTCGCTGCCGAGCCGCGAGATCATCGCCGACTCGGTCGAGTATATGGTCAACGCCCATCAGGCCGACGCCCTCGTGTGCATCAGCAACTGCGACAAGATCACGCCCGGCATGCTGCTGGCCGCGTTGCGCCTCAACATCCCGACGGTGTTCGTCTCCGGTGGGCCGATGGAGGCCGGCAAGGCCGTCATCAAGGACGGCGAGGCCGAGTCACGCCTCGACCTCATCGACGCCATGATCAAGTCGGTCGACGACAACGTCTCCGACGAGGAGATCACCAAGATCGAGCAGAGCGCGTGCCCCACGTGTGGTTCGTGCTCGGGCATGTTCACGGCCAACTCGATGAACTGCCTCACGGAGGCGCTCGGCCTCTCGCTGCCCGGCAACGGTTCGACGCTCGCGACGGCGTCGGCTCGCCGCGACCTGTTCCTCAACGCGGGCAAGCTCGTCGTCGAGCTGTGCAAGACGTACTACGAGGGCGACGACGACTCGGTGTTGCCGCGCGCCATCGCCGGCAAGCCGGCCTTCGAGAACGCCATGCGCCTCGACATCGCGATGGGTGGCTCGACGAACACGATCCTGCACCTGCTCGCCGCGGCCCACGAGGCCGGGGTCGACTTCGATCAGCACGACATCGACGCCCTGTCGCGGGAGACGCCGTGCCTCGTCAAGGTGGCGCCGAACAGTGCGCAGTTCTACATGGAGGACGTGCACCGGGCCGGCGGTATCGCTGCCATCCTCGGTGAGCTCGACCGCGGTGGCATGCTCAACCGTGACGTGCGCGCGGTGCACAGCCCGTCGCTCGAGCAGTGGCTCGCCGACTGGGACATCCGCGGTGGCAAGGCCACCGAGGTGGCACGTGAGCTCTTCCTCGCGGCGCCCGGTGGCGTGCGCACCACGGAGGCGTTCAGCTCGACGAACCGGTGGAAGTCGCTCGACGAGGACAGCGAGAACGGCTGCATCCACTCCGTCGAGCACGCGTACACGAGCGAGGGCGGCCTTGCGGTGCTCACGGGCAACCTCGCGCCCGACGGCTGCATCGTCAAGACCGCGGGCGTGCCCGAGCACCAGTGGAACTTCTCCGGCCCGGCCAAGGTGGCCGAGAGTCAGGAGGAGGCGGTCGAGATGATCCTCAAGGGCGAGATCGACGCCGGTGACGTCGTCGTCGTCCGTTACGAGGGCCCCAAGGGTGGCCCAGGCATGCAGGAGATGCTGTATCCGACGAGTTACCTCAAGGGCGTCGGCCTCGGACCGAAGTGTGCGCTCATCACCGACGGTCGCTTCTCCGGCGGTTCGTCGGGTCTGTCGGTCGGCCACGTGTCGCCCGAGGCAGCCGCGGGCGGCGCCATCGGTCTCGTGCGCACGGGTGACGTCATCGAGTTCGACATCCCGAACCGTCGCGTCAACCTGCTCGTCGACGACGAGGAACTCGTGCGCCGTCGCGCGGAGCAGGACGAAAAGGGCTGGGAGCCGGTGAGCCGTCACCGCCCCGTCTCGGCTGCGCTCAAGATCTTCGCGCGCTTCGCGCAGAGCGCTGACAAGGGCGCCGCACGAGTCGTCGACTGACACCCCGGAGCGCCCTCCGTAAGCTGCTGCCCGCCTCAACCTTTGATCGGTCGGGGCGGGCAGCGGCGTGTATGGGCGTCAGCGTCACAGATGGCTCTTGAGCTGCGGCATGAGCCACGCCCAGAACTTCTTCGCGCCGTCCGAGGTGTAGTGGACGCCGTCCTCGCGCATGACCTTGCCGTCGATCTTCTCGATCGGCTTGCCGTCCTTGCACAGCCACGACGACGGGTCGACGGCGTGGACGCGATCGGGGTGCGCCTTCGCGAAGTCGTCGATAATGGCGTTGAGCGCCTTGGCGCGCGCCGGGTCGTTGCGGTCGAGCGCCAGATCCTGGCCTTCGACCTCGAACTTCGGCTGGTCGTAGCAGGCGACCTTCGGGATGAAGACCTGCGTCTTCGGGCCGAACGCCGCGAGGCCCTTCTCGAGGCGCGAACGGTAGTAGCGCGCGTACTCGGGCGACTGCTCCTTGAGCACCTTGCCGTCGACGTAGTGGTCGTAGACGTCCCAGCCGCCCATCGACCAGACGACGACCTTCGCGTTCGAACTCTTCACGGCGTTCTCCCACCCGGAGAACACGTCGCGGCACTCGGGGTTGTCCTGCGATTGACGCACGCCGTTGACGACGAGCCACTGCTCGGCGGTACCACACCCGATTTTCGCGCTACCCGTGACGGAGACACCCGGGTAGGAACCGGCGGGGAACTGGAAGGCGAGGCCGTAGCCGACCGAGTCACCGACAACCGCGATCTTCTTGTCGCCCGAACCCGTCGTCGTGTCGAGCTGCGAACCCGACTTGGCGTCGGTCACCGGCTTGATGCCGAGCGTGGCGAGGACGACGACGGCGACCGTCACCGGCAGGGCGAGGCTCCACGCCGCGATCGACTTCGTGTGGCCGAGGCGCTTCTGCAGCTTCTGCGTGCGGATCGGCTGCTCGATGAAGTAGTAGGAGATCGTCGCGAGCCCGACGGTCAGCGTTAGGCGGACCACGAGCAGGACGAGCTCGTTCCAGCCCGTTCGCTCCTCGTTGAGGAAGACGAAGATCGGCGAGTGCCACAGGTAGATGCCGTACGACAGCTCACCGATCCACACGATGGGCTTCCAGCTGAGGAACTCGGCGAAGACCGACCCGGGCCAGACCTCGATGGCCACGATGATGAGGCAGATGAGGATCGAGAAGAGCACGCTGCCGCCGAGGAAGACCCAGGCGGACGTCTCGTTGGGGCCGAAGAAGAAGGCCAGCATGCCGCCGAACGAGGCGATGCCGATCCACGTCAGCTTCTCGGCGTTCGCGCGCAAGGTGCGCTTGCGCCAGTACGTCATGGCCACGGCGAGCGCTGCGCCGAGCAGCAACTCGTTGGCGCGGGTGTCGGTGCCGTAGTAGATGCGCGACGGGTCGGGCGTCGGCATCGGCTTGATCTGCGAGGTGTAGATTCAGGCCTGGACGATGGCCGACAGCACGATGAGGACGACGAGCCCCTGCGCGATGCGCTGCCGGCGCCCGTTTGCCATCGTCATGAGGCCGAGAAGGAGGATCGGGAAGACGAGGTAGAACTGCTCCTCGATGGCCAGCGTCCACATGTGGCGGAACGGGCTGGGGTCGCCGGTGCTCGCGAAGTAGGACTCGCCCTCGAGAATGAAGCGCCAGTTGGCGACGTAGAAGAGGGTCGCGAGACCGTCGCCGCGCAGGTTCGCCTTGGCGCTCTCGGTGAGGATTCGCGCCCCGATGAGCGTCACGACGGCCACGACGACGAACAGCGCCGCAAGGAGGCGTCGTGCGCGGTTCTTGTAGAAGCTCACGAGGTCGATCGAGCCCCAGCGCGACGCCTCCTTGAGCAGCAGCCCGGTGATGAGGTAGCCGGAGAGCACGAAGAAGACGTTGACCGAGAGGTAGCCGCCCGGAATCCACTCCGGGTTGGCGTGATAGATCATCACGGCCACGACGGACAGCGCGCGGATACCGTCCAGCGCGGGACGTCGCTTGCTGCGCGCCAGAGCGGGCACCTCGTGGTGCTGTTACCCGGTGGTGGTCGGCTGGGTCACGCGGTTACCTCGAAGTAAGGGGAAGAGCTACGTCAGCATAGGTGCGCAGGCGGGCTCGGCGGGGCCGTTCGTCGTTTCGCGAGGCGCCACTCCCGCCCTGTCTGCTCATATTGCGAGATTTGCGTTTCACACTGCAAGACGTCCGCTACTCTGCTCGTATGAGCGCGATCGATCTGGCAGTCATTGCAGGTGACGGAATCGGCCCCGAGGTGGTGGCCGAAGGGCTGAAGGTGCTCGACGCCGTGACGAACGGTGACGTCGAGCGAACCGAGTACGACCTCGGAGCCCGTCGGTGGAACGCCACCGGTGAAACGCTCCCGGATTCCGTCCTCGAGGAGCTGCGCGGCCACGACGTCATCCTCCTCGGCGCCATCGGCGACCCGAGCGCCCCCAGCGGCCTGCTCGAGCGCGAGCTGTTGCTGCGCATCCGCTTCGAACTCGACCACTACATCAACCTGCGTCCGTCCAAGTTGTTGCCGGGCGTGACGACGCCGCTCGCCGAGAGCGTCACAGCCAAGGGAATCGACTTCGTCGTCGTGCGCGAAGGCACCGAGGGTCCGTACACCGGCAACGGCGGCGCCCTGCGTGTGGGCACCCCGCACGAGATGGCGACGGAGGTGAGCGTCAACAGCCGATTCGGCATCGAGCGCACGGTTCGTGACGCGTTCGAGCGCGCGAACAAGCGTGAGCGCAAGAAGGTCACGCTCCTGCACAAGCACAACGTGCTCTCCTACGCGGGCCACCTGTGGCGCCGTACGGTCGAGGAGGTCGGGCGCGAGTACCCCGACGTCACGCACGACTACGCGCACATCGACGCGGCGATGATCTACATGGTCACCGACCCGTCGCGCTTCGACGTCATCGTCACGGACAACCTGTTCGGCGACATCGTCACGGACCTGGCGGCCGCGGTCACCGGCGGCATCGGCCTTGCGGCCTCGGGAAACATCAATCCCGAGGGCGCGGCGCCGAGCATGTTCGAGCCCGTGCACGGCTCGGCCCCCGACATCGCGGGTCAGGGCAAGGCCGACCCGACGGCCACCATCCTGTCCACGTCGTTGCTCCTGGCTCACCTCGGCCGGGAGGACGAGGCCCGACGCATCGAGGAGGCCGTCGTCGCCGACCTGGCAGCCCGCGGCTCGCAGCCGCGCTCGACCACCGAAATCGGCGACGCGATCGCCGGGCGGCTCTGAGCGACATCACCATCCGCGGACGGCGGCGGGCGGGGCACCTCGGACGAGGCGCCCCGCCCGCCGTTTCACGCGTTGCCCGTTGTCCGCACACCTCCCGTGCGGCGATATCCTGATCCGCAGTGACCCGGACCACTTTCTCTGGAGGAACCATGGCTCTGACCTTTTCGATGACGCCCAACCCAAGCCCGCGCGCTGACGCGGAGCGGGCCGAGATCCTGGGCAACCCGGGTTTCGGGCAGTCCTTCACCGACCACATGGTCGTCGCGACGTGGCGTGAGGAGTCGGGCTGGGGGGATGGGAAGGTCAAGGAGTACGGCCCCTTCCAGATCGACCCGGCCGCGGCCGTTCTGCACTACGCGCAGGAGATCTTCGAGGGTATGAAGGCCTACCGCCACGAGGACGGTTCGGTCTGGACCTTCCGCCCCGAGAAGAACGCTCAGCGTTTCAACCGCAGCGCCGACCGTCTCGCGCTGCCGAAGATCGACGAGGCCGACTTCGTCGAGTCGCTCAAGGCCATCGTCGCGGCTGACGAGTCGTGGGTGCCCGCGTTCGAGGACGGCGAAGCGAGCCTCTACCTGCGTCCGTTCATGTTCGCGTCCGAGGCCTTCCTCGGGGTTCGTCCGAGCAAGGAGGTGACCTACTCGGTCATCGCTTCGCCGGCCGGTGCGTACTTCAAGGGCGGCGTGAAGCCCGTGTCGCTGTGGCTCTCGCGTGACTACGCGCGCGCCGGCGTCGGCGGCACCGGTGCTGCCAAGTGCGGTGGCAACTACGCCAGCTCCCTCGCGGCGCAGATCGAGGCGAACGAGCGCGGCTGCGATCAGAGCGTCTTCCTCGACTCGGTCGAGGGCACCTACATCGAAGAGCTCGGCGGCATGAACCTCTTCCTCGTGACGAAGGACGGCGAACTCATCACGCCGGCGCTCACGGGCACCATCCTCGAGGGCGTCACGCGTGACTCCATCCTCGAACTCGCCACCGACCTCGGCCTTAAGCCGGTCGAGCGTCGCATCAAGATCGACGAGTGGATCGACGGCTGCAACGACGACACGATCACCGAGATCTTCGCCTGCGGCACCGCGGCCGTCGTCACGCCGGTCGGTCGCCTCGTGTGGGCCGACGGTGAGGTGACGTCCGGCCCCGAGGGCGAAGCCGGCCCGATGGCCACGAAGATCCGTGAGGCGTTGCTCGCCATCCAGAAGGGCAAGGTCGAGGACAAGCGCGGCTGGATGACGCGCCTGGCCTGATCGGCATGGCAAGTTCACACGACGACGAGCGACCGCATCTCGTCGCGAGCGATCTCGACGGAACGTTGCTGCGCAGCGACGGCTCCGTCAGCGCGCGCACCGGCGAGGTGTGGTCGGCGCTCGCGGGTGCGGGCGTGGAGACGGTCGTCGTCACCGCGCGCCCGCCGCGATGGCTCCATCACCTGAGCGACATCGTCGGCGGTACGCGTGACGCGCACAGCGTCGCGATCTGTGGCAACGGCGCCTTCGTCTACGACGTCGCCGATCGCGTCGTGCTCGAGTCGCACGGCTTCGAACCGGGCGTGGCGCGCGGCCTCGTCGGTGATCTGTTGCGGGAGTTCCCGAACGCGGGTGCTGCCGTGGAGACCGACCGGGGCATGTATCGCACGCGCGCCTATCCCGATCAGCACGTCGGTGAGCCCGGCCATGACACAGCCGTTGGTGACGTCACCGACTGCGAGCTCGCGGAACTGCCCGACGACCTCGTCGTCGGCAAGATCCTCATTCGCGACGAGGCCTGGAGCGACGACGCGTTCGTCGCCGACGTCACGCAGTGTCTGGGGGAGCGTGGCGTGCTGGCCTACTCCGGTGCGGGCGGGCTTGCAGAAATCTCGGCGCCCGGGGTGACGAAGGCCGTCCGGTTGGAGGCGTGGTGCCTCGAGCGCGGCATCGGTCGTGAGGCGGTCTGGGCGTTCGGCGACATGCCCAACGACCTACCGATGCTCGACTGGGCGGGCCGCGGCGTGGCCGTGGCCAACGCGCACGAGGACGTGCTCGCGGCCGCCGACGACAGGTGCGCTGCGAACGACGAGGACGGCGTGGCCGAGTACCTCGCCCGCCGCCTTCTCTGACTGACGCGAGATCAGGCTTGGGCGCGGTCGCTGGGAAGGGCGTCGCGCAAGCGACGACGCAGAGCTTGTGACCTGTCGACGAACTCCCTCTGGCGACGCACGTATTCGGCGCGACCGCGAGGGGTTTCGATCGGCACGACGCCATAGCCGAGGTCGCGCACGTCGTACGGGCTCGCCTCCATGTCGAGGGCGCGGATCTCCTTGGCCAACTCGAAGGCATCGACGACGAGTTCGCTCGGCACGAGCGGCCACAGCTTGTGAGCCCACTTGTAGACGTCCATGCCGGCGTGCAGACAGGCGGGCTGTTCGAAGTCGACCTGACGTTCGCGGGTGGGGCGCTCGCGGTTGAGGTCCACGGCGTCCGGCGTGAAGAAACGGTAGGCGTCGAAATGGGTGCAGCGGATGTCGGCGGCGTCGACGACAGCGTCGGTCGCGGCCTGGCTCAGACGCAGGGGGAGCTGTTCGTGACGCTGCTCGCCGGGCTGCAGCTTGTAGACCATCGCCCACTCGTGCATGCCGAAGCAGCCGAGGTGCGCAGGGCGGTCGAGGGTGGCCGTCAACAGTGAGCGGACGAACGCGATGGTGCGGTCGCGCGCCTGCGAGAAAGCACCGACGTCGAGAATCTCGGCGGGGCCGTTCGCCAGGTCGACACGACGGGTGTACTTGTCGTCCGTGATCGGGGTGCGTCCTGCGTCGTCGACGAGGAGCGCAACACCGGCGCCGGGATGCCAGCGGCGCAGCTTGCCTGGCGAGTGCGAGTAGTAGACGAAGAGGAAGTCCTCGACCGGGTGTTTGCGGTTCTCCTTGCGGCGTCCCAGGTGCGGGGCGATGTGCGGTTCGACGCGCGCGACGTGGGCCGCTTCGGAGGCGCTCCATTCGTCCGGGGTGAGAACAGCTCTCACGTCCTGGGAGTCCACTTGCGTGGGGCGGGTGGTGGCTGAGTCCTGCACCGGACCATCGTAGGGACGCCGCCGTTGCGCGACTACGGCGGACGTGGGCAACCGGCGCCGCGTCGATAGGATGACTGCATGCGTATCGCGAGGTTCACCACGGGCGACGACCCGATGTTCGGTCTGGTCGACGGGGCCGGCGAGAAGATCGCCGAGATCACCGGAGATCCGCTCTACACGAAGATCGAGCTGACCGGCACTGTGCACCAGGTCGAGGACGTTCGCCTGCTCGCACCGGTCATCCCGCGCAGCAAGATCATCGGCATCGGCCGCAACTACGCCGACCACGCCAAGGAAATGGGCAACGAGGTGCCCGCCGAACCCCTCATGTTCCTCATCCCGAACACCGCCGTCATCGGCCCGGGTGACCCCGTCGTCATGCCGGAGATCAGCGAGCGCGTCGACTACGAGGGCGAACTTGCCGTCGTCATCGGCCGGATGTGCAAGGACGTCTCGCCCGAGGAGGCGAAGAAGGTCGTTTTCGGTTACACGATCAGCAACGACGTCACCGCGCGCGACCTGCAGAAGAGCGACGGTCAGTGGTCACGGGCCAAGGGCTTCGATACCTTCTGCCCGCTCGGCCCGTGGATCGAGACCGACCTCGACCCGGCCGCCAGCCGAGTCACCACCCGCCTCGACGGCGAGGTCGTGCAGGACGGCCCCACCTCCGACATGATCTTCGGCGTCGCCGAACTCATCTCGCACGCGAGCCGCGCGTTCACCCTCCTGCCCGGTGACGTCATCCTCACCGGAACGCCGGAGGGTGTCGGTCCGGTCAAGGCCGGTCAGCGCGTCGAGGTCGAGGTGCCGGAGATCGGTGTCCTGGCCAACACCTACGTCGCGCTCGAGGAGTCGGAAGAAGCCTGACGAAACCGCTGGCCGGGCGCGAATCGGCCTGTGACGGAGGAAAGTCCGGCGCTATGGCGGCGAACATGAGTGTTGTCACATGCCTGGGTTTTCGCTGGGCGCTCGTTCTGGACTTACGCTGAAAGATGTGAATGACGCACCGATCGGCATCTTCGACTCCGGCTACGGCGGCCTCACGGTTGCCCGCGCCGTGCTCGACCAGCTGCCGCACGAGAAGATCATCTACCTGGGTGACACCGCCCGGGCGCCCTACGGTCCGCGTCCCATCGCCGAGGTTCGCCAGTACGCGCTCGAGTGCCTCGACTCGCTCGTCGAGCAGGGCGTCAAGGCCCTCGTCATCGCGTGTAATTCGGCGAGCGCCGCCGTCCTGCACGACGCTCGCGAACGCTACGACGTTCCCGTGGTCGAGGTGATCCGCCCCGCCACCCGCCGCGCCGCCGCTGCGACGCGCAACAACCGCGTCGGCGTCATCTCGACACAGGCCACTCACCAGAGCGCGGCCTACGTCGACAGTTTCGCCGCGGCACCGCAGGTGACCGTTGCCAGCGTTCCTTGCCCGCGCTTCGTCGAGTTCGTCGAGGCCGGCACGACGTCCGGGCCCGAACTCCTCACCGTGGCGCACAAGTACCTCGACGGTCTCGTCGACCAGGGCGTCGACACTCTCATCCTCGGTTGCACCCACTACCCGCTGCTCACCGGTGTCATCAGCTACGTCATGGGCTCGACGGTCACGCTCGTCTCCTCCGCCGAGGAGACGGCGAAGGACGTCTACCGCGTGCTGGCCGACATCGGTCAGTTGCGTGAGGACGACACTCCGCCGCAGCACCAGTGGACGACGACGGGCGATCCGCAGGTCTTCGAAAATCTCGCCCGACGCTTCCTCGGCCCCGAGGTGAGCGCCGTGACGCACGGGGCGGTGCTGTGAAGCTGACCGTCGTCGGCTGCTCGGGCTCCTTCCCGGGCCCCGATTCCCCCGCGTCCTGCTACCTCGTCGAGGCCGAGAGCGAGGGCCGTACCTGGTCGGTGTTGCTCGACTTCGGCAACGGTTCGCTCGGCGCCTTGCAGAACTACCGCGAGGTCGATGACATCGATGCCGTCGTCATCTCCCATCTGCACCCCGATCACTGCCTCGACCTGTGTAGTTACTTCGTCGTGCGCAACTACGACCCGCACGGCCGCTTCGACTCGCGTCTGCCCGTGTTCGCACCGCCCGGCGCCGAGGAGCGCATCACGCGCGCCTACATGGTGGACAAGTACGAGGACCTCTCGGGCGCGTACGAGTTCGTCGATCTCGCCGACCGCGCCACGTTCTCGGTCGGACCGCTGAACATCACCCCGTTCCTCGTCAACCACCCCGTCGAGGCCTACGGCCTGCGCGTCGAAGCCGACGGAGCCGTGCTCGCCTACACCGGCGACACCGACGCGTGTGACGCCCTCGTCGACCTCGAGCGCGACGCCGACCTCGTGCTCACGGACTCCGCCTTCGTCGACGGACGCGACGACGACCTCAAGGACGTCCACCTCACCGGGTCACGCGCTGCGAAGGCCGCCCAGGACGCCGGAGCGAAGCGACTCGTGCTCACGCACATTCCGGCCTGGACGCCCGTGGAGGACTGTGTGCGCGACGCCAAGACCGTCTGGGCGGGCGAGGTCGAGGTTGCTCGCGCGGGCCAGCGCTACGAGCTGCGCGCATGACGAGTTCGTCCGCGACGCCAGAGGAACTCGACGTCGAACACCGCCTCGTCGTCTACGGGACGCTCGCGCCCGGCGAGCCGAACGAGCACGTCATGGCGGATATCCCCGGCAGATGGACGCCCGCCGTTGTTCGCGGCACGCGCGTCGACTCAGGCCGGGGCGCAGCGTTCGGATACCCGGGGCTGACGCTCGACGACGCCGACGACGTCAACTGTGTCCTGTTCGAGTCGGCCGAGCTGCCGCGCCACTGGCCGCGCCTCGATCACTTCGAGGGGCCGGGGTATCGCCGCGTTGTCGTCGAGGTACGCGCCGAGGGGCGCGTTGTCGAGGCGTACGTCTACGAGTTGTCCGGCCTCTGAGCCGACCGGAAAGTCGGGTGACCGCGCCCGCCCCCTCTGACAGGGTGAAAGCATGAACGGTCCCCCTTCCGGCATCGCCTATCCGCGGCCCCTGCGTCCCGGCGACACGATCGCGGTGACGGCATCGTCCGCGCCCGTGCGCCCCGAACACGAGGGGCGCCTCGACTTCGTCATCGGGTGGCTTCGTGACCGTGGCTACCGTGTCGTCGAAGGGGAGTGTCTGCGCGGCGAGAGCGTCGTGAGTGCGCCCGCGCAGGATCGCGCGGACGAGTTCAACGCCTTCGTGCGCGATCCGTCGGTGCGCGCCGTCGTGCCACCGTGGGGTGGGGAGACAGCCATCGACATCGTCGATCTGCTCGACGCCGACGCGCTCGCAACCGACCCCACCTGGGTGGTCGGGTGGAGCGACATCTCGACGCTGCTTCTGCCGCTGACGCTCCGTTCGGGCGTGGCGACCCTCCACGGCCAGAACCTCATGGACACGCCCTACGACCTGCCGCGCGGAACGGCGCACTGGCTCGATGTCGTCGCACGCGAGCGCGGCGAGGAGCTCGTGCAGCAGGACCCGGGTGTGCGCCGTCGCGGTGGTTGGGACGACTGGTCGAGGCTGCCCGCCGTCACCCGCGTCGACCTGAGCGAACCCGCGAGCTGGCGCTATGACGGCGGAAGCCTCGACGTCACGGGAAGGCTCATCGGCGGGTGCCTCGACGTCGTGTGTCACCTGGCCGGCTCGCCGTTCGGCGACGTGCCACGGTTCGCCGAGCGGTGCCCGGAAGGCACGATCGTCTACCTCGAGAACTGCGAGGCCCCCGCTCTCGACGCGGCACGCATGCTGCACGGCCTGCGGCTGGCGGGCTGGTTCGACGGCGCTCGTGCCGTGCTGCTCGGCCTAACGGGAGCGAAGGCGAGTGGCGACTTCACCCAGGACGACGCCGTGGAGGACGCCCTGGGACAGCTGGACGTTCCCGTCGTGCGTGACGTCGACTTCGGCCACGTGCCGCCCGGGAACGTCCTCGTCAACGGAGCACTCGCCCGCGTGACGATGGACGGCCCGCGTCACGAGATCCGGCAGAGCTTCGTCTGACCCCGTCCGCCCGTCGAGGGCGTCGGCAGCTTCGCGTCCTCTCGATAGGGTGGTGCCCATGACTGACGCCAGCTCACCCCGCCACGACGGACGTACCCCCGACCAGCTGCGCGAGGTGCGCATCACCCGCAACTGGCTCGACCACGCCGAAGGCAGCTGCCTCGTCGAGTTCGGTCGCACGCGCGTGCTGTGCGCCGCCTCGTTCACCGAGGGCGTGCCGCGCTGGCTCAAGGGCCAGGGCACCGGCTGGGTGACGAGTGAGTACGAGATGCTGCCGCGCTCGACGAACACGCGCAGCGACCGTGAGGCCCGCAAGGGCAAGGTCGGCGGGCGCACGCACGAGATCTCGCGCCTCATCGGCAGAAGCCTGCGCGCCGTCATCGACACGAAGGCCCTGGGCGAGAACACCATCGTCATCGACTGCGACGTGCTCCAGGCGGACGGCGGTACCCGTACCGCGTCGATCACGGGTGCTTACGTGGCGCTCGCGGACGCCATTCGGGACGCGCAGGAGCGCGGTCTCATCAAGAGCTCCGCGAAGCCGCTCACCGACTCGGTCGCGGCCATCAGCGTCGGCATCGTCGAAGGGCGCCCCGTCCTCGACCTCGACTACCCAGAGGACTCGACGGCCGAGACGGACATGAACGTCGTCATGACGGGTTCGGGCGGCATCGTCGAGGTGCAGGGAACTGCCGAGGGCGCACCGTTCAGCCGTGACGAGCTGAACGCGCTCCTCGACCTCGCGGCGGGTGGCATCACGACGCTCACACAGAAGCAGAGCGAAGCCCTCGAGGCCGACGCGCGGGAGCGCATCCAGTGACGGGGGAGCGCACGCGCATTGTTCTCGCGACGCGCAACGTCGGCAAGATCGCCGAGTTCCAGCACCTGCTCGACGACGCCCGCCTGGCCATCGACGTCGTCGGCGTGAGTGAGTTTCCGGATCTCGTGGACACCGTGGAGAGCGGCGTCACCTTCGAGGAGAACGCTCGTCTCAAGGCCGACGACGTCAGTCGAGCCACGGGGCTGCCGGCGCTCGCCGATGACTCCGGGCTCTCCGTCGATGTGCTCGGCGGCTCACCCGGGGTGTTCTCGGCGCGCTGGGCCGGACGCCACGGTGACGACGAAGCGAACCTGGAGCTCCTGCTCGCACAGACCGGCGACGTGCCCCTCGAGAGGCTGACCGCGCGCTTCCACTGCGTCGTTGCGCTCGCGGTGCCCGGCCAGGCGACGCAGGTGGCCGACGGCGCCGTCGAGGGACGCCTCACGCGTGATCGTCGCGGTGAGGGCGGTTTCGGGTACGACCCGATCTTCGAGTTGCCCAGCGGGCGGACCATGGCCGAGCACAGCCCCGAGGAGAAGGCGGCCATCAGTCACCGCGGCGTGGCGTTCCGTTCCATCCTTCCGGCGGTGGCAGCGCTGGGCTGACGGCCGTCACCGGTTCGGAACGGGCGCGAAGGCGGCGTCGACACGGGGCTCGGCGCCGGGTACGCCGGTGGTCCGTGTGGCCATCACCTGGGCGTTGGCCAGTCCGGTCACCTTCATGCAGTCCATTCGGTACTGCAGGGTGCGGATGTCGGACCCCGGAGCCTTCTGAGCCGGGCCAGAAAGGCGCGTCGTGCAGCGCGTCGCGTAGCTCGAGAGTGTGAGCACCGATCCCTCCGTGGCTCGCACGACGAGTGTGGCGCGGTTGCCTTGGTGCGTGGCCGTGACAACTTCGATCGTCGGGCGGGTGGTCGAATCGGGTCCTGCTACGGGCGTGGGCTGTCCCTGTGCCTCAGGGCCACCGATTCCGACGACCGCCTGATCTGATGCGTGGAGCCTCCACCGCTCCACGTTCCGGTGAGGATGGGCAGGTTCATCGCGCCACCGGCACAGTGCAGGACGTAGAGGGTGTCGGTCGTCGAGGCGGCACCCCGGACAGGAGCCGCGAGAGGACGTTCGCTCATGATCCGGCAGGATGGTCGCCCCGGCGTGTCGAAGGGAGTGGTCGCTGTCGTCGGCCGCCCGTCCGTGAGGGAGAACGATCCGTTCGCAGCGGATGCGACGGTGACCGTGTGGGCGCGGCCGCGTGATGTGAGGTGCACGCTCCGCACCCACAACTCGGTGCGACGATCGGCGCGAGTCCGCGGTTCGGCGACGGGGCGCTCGAGGAAGCCCTCGTCCAACCGCGGCACCTCGCTCGGGACGACCATGCGAGTGGTGCTGGATGACGAACGGGGGAAGCTCGGTGCAGAGGTGCAGCCCACAAGGGGCACGAGGCCGACGAGCCCGACAAGTGCGGCGAGGAAGACTCCCGTGCGCGGGAACGTGCGCTTCGTGTGCCCTGACCACGTCATACGCGCCCCGCCTGCCGAAGTGTCACCCGAGGGGCCGACGGTTCGAGCGTGACCGTGGTGCCTCGATGCGCTCAGCGTAGGCACGTTCGGAAGGTCCTGTCAGCGACGGCGCCCGTCCACCCGCGACGACCGGCCTATCGCGTCGACGCCGTCGAGGAAGCGGTCGACTTCCCTTCCTTGGCGGGTGGCAGCGATACCTGGGCGGCTTCGTAGCTCGGAGGCTCCCCGACCTTGGCCCTGGTTCTCATCGCCGTCAGGGTGAGGTCGAGGCGTGTGTACCCGGCGGAGCACTCGATCTCGTAGAGGTTCTCCTGAGCCCCGGCGCGCTTTCGGGAAGGTCCGAGGCGTTTCGACGTGCAGGTTCCCTCCTGAGGCGCGCTCGCCTCGGGCTGCGCCGGGTCGACGCTCAGGGTTGCACCGGCAGGAGCCCAGGCACGAACGACGAGTGCCTTCGCGGTCCGCGAGGTGGAGACGACGGTGGGCGGCATCGTCACGTCGGTGATGGCTTCTGCGGTTTCCGTGGTCGGGGGTCGCCCTTGCGCGGAGGGGCCACCCAGCGTGAACACTGCTTCGCTGCCGCCGCCCGACGTTTCGCTCCGCGTCCACGACCCTGCGAGGGAGGGGGCTCGAAGTGCGGCGCCGGTGTGACAGGTGACGCTGTATCGGGTGTTCACCCCTGCAATTGCACCGGGCACCTTCGCCGAGAGGGGAACTCGACGTTGCACCGCGCACGGATACGTCACCACGGTATTGCCGTCGTCGGACCAGGTGTCGGCGATGGCGAATTCAGTGCCCGGCATCGACAGGGCGGTCAAGGAATACTCCCCTCCGGAGTAGTCGGCCTCGCGCACCCAGATTTCGCCAGGGATGTCGGTCCACTCGATCGAGTGGTCGGTGTCCTCCACACTCGGCTCTTCGCCGGTGGGATCCATGCCGTCGACGGCGACGTCTTCGGTAGCGGTCGGCTTGACCATGCGGCTCGTCGACGAGGCACTGAAGACCTGGGCGTCCGAGCACCCGGTCACGAGGACCACACAGGCGAACGTGGTGGCGAAGGCGGTGAGCGAACGGCGCACGTCGTCTCCCTCGACTGCGGGTGACGCCCGCGCGTGCCGGACTCGAGCACGGGCCGGTGATTCACCTTAGGGCCGACATCGCGGAGGTTCCATGGATGTTCGGTCTCGGTGCGATCTCGATTCTGCCGAGCCACGTGTGGGCGCGGCAACGCTGCCCTCGCACGGGCTGGGGAGTGCGCCTGGGGAGACTTGAACTCCCACGTCCTAAGACACCAGAACCTAAATCTGGCGCGTCTGCCAATTCCGCCACAGGCGCAGCGCGCACGAGTGTACGCGAGCGGTGGTGACCGTCGCCGGGGCCGCCACCGCTCGTGGTCATCTCACTCGGAGAGGCCGAGAGCCTTCTTCAACGAGGCGACGTGACCCGTTGCTTTGACGTTGTACCGAGCCACCTCGATGTTGCCCTCCTCGTCGACGACGAACGTCGAGCGGATGACGCCGACGACGGTCTTGCCGTACAGCTTCTTCTCGCCGTAGGCGCCGTACGCCTCGAGTGTCTCCTTCGACTCGTCGGAGAGCAGCGGGTACGTGAGCGATTCCTTCGTCACGAACTGGGCCAGCTTGGCGGGGGAGTCGGGGCTGATCCCGACGATGTCGTAGCCAGCAGCGCGCAGCGGCTCGAGAGAGTCACGGAAGTCGCAGGCTTCCCTCGTGCACCCCGGCGTCATGGCGGCCGGGTAGAAGAAGATGATGAGCTTGCGACCGGAGAAGTCGCCGAGGCTGACGGTTGCACCCTTGTCACTCGTGAGCGTGAACGACGGTGCAGGGGTGCCGGTCTCGAGGCGGGTCATGGGAAGTCCTTCCGGTGAAGATGCCGCGGTGCGTTAACCTGTGGGTCAAGAGCCTAGTTTTCCGCACGTGGCAAGGAGATCCACACCATGGCACCCAAGACCGCCAAGCAGATCGAGGCCGAGCTGGCCGCGTCGCGTTCGCGTCTCGCCGGCACGATCGACGAGCTGGCCTTCCGCGCCCAGCCCAAGGAGATCGCGAAGCGTCAGACGGAGAGCGCTCGTCTCGCTCTGACGGACGCTACGCGCACCGCCGACGGCGACCTGCGTCAGGACCGCGTCGCGATGGGTCTCGGTGGCGTCGGCGCGTTCATGCTTCTCGTCGGCCTCGCGAAGCGTCTGCGTTCCTGATTCGTATCGCATGACGAAGGCCCGGTCTTCCCACGTGGGAAGACCGGGCCTTCGTCATGCGCGCTCAGGGGCCGCCTGAGGGCAAAGCAAAGGCCCACCGTTGCCGGTGGGCCTTTCTTCGGTGCGCCAACAGGGACTCGAACCCCGAACCCGCTGATTAAGAGTCAGCTGCTCTGCCAATTGAGCTATTGGCGCGCAACGAGGTGAAACATTACCTGAACGCACGATGAAACGTGAAATCCCCGCAATGGCGGCGATCCACGGCGTGCTGACGCCGGGTCTCGACGCACGCCGTGCCCTCCCGGCGGGCGATTCGACGTGGAGGTTCGCCGGGCAAAGCGAAAGGCCCACCGTTGCCGGTGGGCCTTCCTTCGGTGCGCCAACAGGGACTCGAAAACTGATACAGGTCAGGTGCTCCGCACTCTACCGCGCTGTTCCGGGCTGGTCGTGTTTGTTCCGCGACCCTTTCGGGCACTCCGGGGCGCTTGTTCGCTCCCTGGGGTGCGGCCCAAATCGGGCGCTAAAACGCTTGCTCCCTCGAGGGAGCAAGCGCCTGCGAGAGCCACGATGACGCGGGCATGATGAGCACCATGACGGACTACCCACGCACCGTCGCCGCCGAAGAACTCCGGCCGGGCGACGTCGCCCTCATCGACGGTGAAGACCGCCTTGTCTTTCGGGCTCGGAGCACCCACGCATCGTGCCCGTCTCGAGGGCGCTGATCGCCGCCTGCGTGCAACCGCACAAGGCCGCCAGGTTGCGCTGGCTGTAGCCCTTGCGCTTGCGAGCGTG
Organism: Dermacoccus sp. Tok2021; assembly: GCF_019895135.1. NCBI lineage: Bacteria > Bacillati > Actinomycetota > Actinomycetes > Micrococcales > Dermacoccaceae > Dermacoccus > Dermacoccus sp. Tok2021. The sequence goes on along the minus strand of NZ_JAGTHU010000004.1, from coordinate 54,176 downwards.
GATCAGGCTTTCCGGATCCTTGACCCTCATCCATACCTCCCGGCTGTACCGACCTCGGGGTCGCTTGCGGTTCATAAAGCCCTCCGTTTCGACGTGTGACAAGTGAATCGTGACACGCGCCCCACTCGCTTGTCTAGACGGCATGGCCTTTTCCCGCGTGCCGTGCGGCATCTGGCATGTTTCACTTGTCGCTGAAATTGGTTTGGCCGCTGGTACTAGCGGGACAACGCAACGGAGGCTTGCGGCATGACGAACGACCTGACACTCCGAGAGGTCGCCCAGTCGATCCTTGACGAGAACCAGGTCAGCGGGCGTCAGTTGAGCGAACTCGCACGCAAGAGGGGGCTGACGCTCAGCTACACGACGATCAACCGTCTTGCCGCCGGCGACTACACATCGCATCCCAGCGACAAGACGTTGACCGCGTTAGCCATGATGTCCCGCTACTCGGTGGAGCAGGTCTACGCGGCCGCGGGTGCTCCGGTGCCCCTCAAGCCGCTCGCCGAGGACTTGCCGCCCGATGCCGACACGCTCACCCCTGAGCAACGCGACACCGTGCTCTCGGTCGTTCGTCAGTTCGCCAAGGCCAACCGGGCCCTGGCACAACTCGAGCGACAGGAGCAGCGTCATGGCACGCCGCAAGAAGGAACCCCCAATACGCAGGCCGCGGGGAGCGCGGCCCACAACGAACACAACGACGTCATGCCGGCGCCGCCAACCGCAGACGAGGTCGGGTTGGCGGCCAACCGCGCCCCCCGCGAGCGCGCCTTCGACGACCAGAACGAGGGCTGAACGTTGCCTCTCCCGCCGATGAGCGGCGACGGCTTCCTGCCTGTCGCACCCGGCCCCCACTTCGCAACGCTCGACGAGGTGCGCGACCGCTTCGTGACGCACGCACCGAACGTTGTGCAGCGGGAGCGGGTGTTCCGGGGTCTCGAGATCTGGATCGAGCAGGCGCGTGACCTGTATGGCTCCGGCCGCGTATGGATCGACGGTGGCTTCGTCACACACAAGGCGGACGCGCCCGACGACGTCGACGTCGCCTTCTTGCCCGACGATCGGGAGCGCGCTACGACCGCCATGGCGTCGGCCCACGGGCTGGGATTGCTCACGATGCAGAATCTGATGTGCGACATTGGATCAGTGGCGCGTCTTCAGCCTGTCGGTGGTCTGGTGGATGCTTTCCTGGTCGATGCTGACGACGACATGGACGTCGAGAACATGACCTGGCTGTTCTCACAGGTGAAGGGCGTGAAGCACGTCCGCAAGGGCTTCGTAGAGGTGGTGATCTAGATGAGTGAAATCGACGCGGAAGTCGAAGCCACGGCGCTGGCCGAGTGGTCCGAGCGCCGGGAGTGGCTCGTCGAGCGTCTCCGCCGTGAGCCCAAGGACCTATTTGACCGCGTGACGCGGGAGCATCTGCGCATTGCGTGGAACGATTACGCGCCCGAGCACATGCATCTTGACGACAACCGCGTCGCCCTTGAGGTCCACGCCGAACTCGGCCGACTGACGTCGAAGGACATCGCCTACGTCTCCGAAAAGTTCTCACGCGCGGTCGCAGCGATTGGTGCAGAGGTGCGAAGCCTGGCCACCACTGGCGAGCAGCTCACGCAGGCGGACTACGCGCGAGCACCGATCTACATGACGTCTACGCCGCAGGGTGTTCTTATCTTCACCCCCGGCGCCGGCTCACCTGTTGGAGACGGGCGCGCCCGTTCCTACGCGGAGACCGCCCTGGACCGCTTGGCAAACGTCCTGCCCGAGGCCGAGGACGACTCAGGGGTTCGCGACCGTCTGAACGGGCTCGAGGCGCGCACGGCGAGAGCTGTACTAGAGGTGGCCGAAGCCGCGAAGCGGGTGCAGGGTTTGAGCATGTCGTACCGTTCGGACAAGACCAAGGAGCCGGTGGACGCGGTCATGACGCAGGCCCAAGCCCGTGACATCGAAGACTTGCTCAGTGACTCGAGCGAGCAGGTCGAGCCTGCGGCGTTCACGGGCACTCTCGATGGCATGCGGATGAGGCGACGGGCCTTCTATCTCGAGCTCGACAACGGAACCTCCGTCTCGGGCGTCATCGACGAAGACGCGCTCGAAGACGCGAAGCGACTCATCGACCAGCGGGTGCACGCCATCATGCAGAAGGTGACACGAACGACGCGGGGACAGCGCACGCTCAAGCCCACGTACCGGCTGCTCAGGGTCAAGCTGGCCCCAGACGCGGCAACACTCGATCAGGGCTAGCGCACCTGTCGGTGCTCGCCTCTACTCTCCATCGGGTGAGGCACAACCCGTGGCGCACCTTGCGCGAACAGCACTCTGAGTGGCACGTCCACTTCGTGCCTGCCCTGCTGGGAGAGGCCCTCGGTATTACGCGCTGGGGCGATCGGACGATCTGGCTCGCACATGACCTCACGCAGGTCCAGCGCCGCTGCGTCCTCGAGCACGAGCGACAGCACATTCTGCGCGGCCCGGCCGGTCAGGGCGACGACGAGGAGCGCGCCGTAGAGATGGCCACCGCGCGCGAGCTCGTCACCCTCGACGACCTCGTCGACGCTGCGCGGTGGTCAACCGACCTCCGACAGATCGCTGATCACTGCTGGGTGACGCTTGACGTCCTCATGTGCCGCCTACGCCACCTGCACCCCGCCGAGCGATTCGTGCTGCTCGAAGGCGCGCAGCACCACCGCTGTGCCTAGTTACGACTCGTCGGCCGTCTTCCACGTGGCGCGCTCGGTTCCTTCCGCGCCCTCATATGTCTCGACCTGGAAGTCTTCACTCCGAAGGCGGGCCTTCCCGTCGTCCGGCTTGTCCAGGTTCGTCACCCGGAGGCTCGCGATGCTGCTCGCGTCCGAAGCGCTCTTCAATGCGAGGCCGATCTTCTGCGCCTGGACCTTAAGGTCGTCTCCCGTCGTCGAGGCGCCACAGACGCGGACGATCACGTCCCGCTTCGCCGCGTCGGCGCTTGAGGCGATCTCCTGAACGGCCGTGACCTTGAGGCCGCCGTCTAACTTCGCGCCAGCTGCAGCTCGAGCGTCCGGCGTCGAGGGTGAGAGCGCCTTGCATGCCGGGGCGGTCGAACTCGACGCCGTGGTGCTCTTGGAAGGCGATGACGCTTCCTTCGAGTCTCCACCGCTGCAAGCAGTGAGAGCGAGAGCGGACAACGCAACGATGGCGACAGTGGGCTTCATGTCTCGGAGCGTAGCGCCTGACACGCGAAACGAGGCCCCATCCCCGACAAGGGATGGGGCCTCGGTGGTGGCTCGAACTACGTCATGACGCTTCGCGCAAATGCTTGCCCGCGAGCGCCGTGAGGTCGGGGAGGCTGCGGGCGGTGGCTGCGGCGACTTGGTCGGCGTTTTCTCGGGCGAGGTGTCCGTAGACGTCGACGGTGGTCTGGATGGATTCGTGTCCGAGGTGGCGTTGGAGGGCGGGGAGGCTGACGCCGGCTTGGAGTGACCATGCGGCGTTGGTGTGGCGGAGGTCGTGGACGGGGGCGTTTGCCGGGGCCCACCTCGAGGGTTTTGAGCTTCCATCGTCCGGTCTTGGGGTCCTTGACGCGTTCGACCTGGTCGCCGGCGAAGGCTGCGCGGGCGGGGTGCCAGACGTTGCGGTAGAACGTGGGGGCCTTGATGTGGTCGCCGGCGGCGTTGAGGAAGACGAGTTCTTCGGGGCGGCGGCCGGCGGTGACGGCGGCGATTGCGGTCATGACGTGCGGGGGAGCGGTGATGGTTCGTCGGGCCCGGCGCGTCTTCGGGACGCCGAGTTCGTGTTGGGCGCCGCGGTCGGTGGTCTTCCATGCCTGGCTGACGTTGATCGTGGAGTCGGCGAAGTTGACGTTCCTGATCTGCAGGGCCGTGAGTTCGCCGAAGCGCATGCCTGTGCCGGCGAGGGACACGACGAACGGCTGATAGAAGGGCTGGACGCGGGCGATGAAGCGTTGGAACTCGTCGGCGGTGAGGTAGACGTGGTCGACCTCGGGCGTGCGGGGCAGGCGTGTGCCTTCGCACGGGTTGGAGACCATCTTCCCGGCGCGGGAGGCCTTGTGCAGGGCGTCGGAGAGCAGGGAGTGGCGGTTGCGGATGGTCTTGCCGGCGTGGCCGCGGGTCTCGTGCATCCAGATAACCCATCGGGCGATCTCGTCCTCGTCGAGCATGTCGAGCGTCGTGTCCATGAAGTGGGGACGGATGTCGAGCTCGACGTAGCGACGGTAGGTGGCGCGGGTGCCGGTGGTGATGCCGGTGAGGCGGTCGATGTGGTGCACGACCCAGGCGACGTGTCCGTGGTCTGCTTCGGGGCCTCGTCGTCGAGGTAGGCGAGGGCGCGGGCGGGGCCGACGGCGTTGAACAGCGCGAGCCACTTGTTGGCGCTGTCCTCGTCGGTGAAGGGCACGACGCGCTGCTGGTTGAGCTCGTCGCGCCAGCGCACGCGCCAGCGCACGCGCGAACGGGTGCCGGTGGAGCCGGTGCGGGTCTCGATGTATGCCATGCCAGGGGCCTCTCGTCCGAAGTTTGTTCGAACCCTAGAGGCGCCCACCGTCAGCGGGTACGAGAAGAGCGGCTAGGGGTCTTGCTCCCTAGCCGCTCCCTCGAGCATGACGGTGGCCGTCATTTTCCGCGTCATTCCGCGGTTATTTCTAGTGCGCCAACAGGGACTCGAACCCCGAACCCGCTGATTAAGAGTCAGCTGCTCTGCCAATTGAGCTATTGGCGCGCAACGAGGAGAAATCTTACCTCAGGGCCGTCTGGTGGCCAAATCGGTTGCCGCAGAGGGGGCGTGGGCCGGTTCGACCCCACCTCCCGAGGGGTGGGCGCCGCGGGTCATCGGGGGTCTTCACCTCTACGGGCGCACTGCACAGGTGGCGTCGGGACGATAGATTCTGGCGAGAACCTTTTCGATCATCGAGATCTCGGAGACGAACGACATGACCGACCTACCTGACACCGGGGTCGAGCGTCCGTACGGCGAACCGCCCGTGCTCGACGCCAAGCCCGACTACAAGGTGGCCTTCAAGCGCACCCTGGCGAAGTTCTCGCAGGATCAGTGCACCGACCTCGCCGCCGCGCTCACCTACTACTCCATCCAGGCCATGGTGCCCGCGATGATCGCCGGCGTCTCGCTGCTCGGGCTGTTCGGCGACGGCAAGGAGACGACGAACAGCGTCGTCACGTCGATTGCCGCCATCGCCGGCACGGACGAGAGCGAACTCGGCGGCATCCGCAACTTCATCGACGGCCTGCAGACGAGTGGTGGCGCCGGCTTCGCGTTCTTCTTCGGCATCCTGCTCTCGCTCTGGTCGGCCTCCGGATACGTAGGGGCCTTCGCCCGCATGCAGAACCGCATCTACGACGTCGCGGAAGGTCGTCCCGTCTTCAAGCTGCGCCCGTGGCTGTACCTCGTGACGATCATCCAGGTCATCCTGCTCGTCATCGCCGCGATGGCGCTCGTCATGACCGGCCCGGTGGCGAAGGAAGTGGGGTCGCTGATCGGACTCGGCGACACCGCCGTCATGGTCTGGGACATCGCGAAGTGGCCCTTCGTCGTCCTCATCGTCATGTTCATCATCGGCCTCATGTTCTGGGCCACGCCGAACGTGCGACGCCCCTTCAAGCAGGGCATCTTCAACCCTGGCGCCGTGCTGGCGTTCTTCGTGTGGGTCATCGGCTCCGCGGCGTTCGCCTGGTACGTGTCCAACATGGGCAACTACGGCAAGTACGGCCAGCTCGCCACGGCGATCATGGTGCTGCTGTGGCTGTGGATCACGAACCTCGCGATGCTGTTCGGCGCCGAGTTCGACGCCGAGACGTTGCGTACCCGTCAGCTCAAGACGGGCTACCCGGCCGAGGAACTCGTCCTTCTGCCCGTGCGCGACGAGAGTGGCATCGACAAGAAGGCCGAGAAGTACGACGACCTCGTGGAGGCGGCGCACCAACTGCGCGTCGACTCGGGCGTCCCGGATGAAGCGGTCGAGAACATGATGCCTGTCGTGCCGGCAGAGCGTTCGAACGAGCGCACCACCGCTGCGCAGAGCAGCTCCCCGGAGAAGCAGCCGGTCACGCCGTCGACCCGCACGCTCGAGGGCGCGCCCAAGATCGCTGCCGCGACGAAGGACGAGGCGCCGGACCTCAGCGACGACGCCACCGTCACCAAGGCTCAGCGTCGAGCCGACGCCAAGCCGAGCCGCGACGCCGCGGCGCAGGCCGAGCGCGAACGTGCCGAGGTGGCCGCCGACCGTGAGCAGCGCCGTCGCCGTGCGCTCGCTGAGGGCCAGCACAAGCGGGCCGTGCGGGAGCGTCTCGCCGCGCAGGAGGCGAAGGTCAAGGCCGAGCAGAAGAAGGTCGAGGCCGAGCGCCTCAAGGAGGCCAAGAAGGCGGAGGCAGAGCGTCCGCTGGAGGAGAAGTGGGCTGAGGTCGAGAGCAACCGTGCTCGCTACGACCACTCGAACACGCGTGAGTTCCGTGCCGTGAGCGCCGAGCGTGAAGACCGCCGTCGTCGGTGGTTCGAGGGCAAGCGGGGCTGATCTCCCGACTCGATATGCTTGCACCCCACCCCGCCACGGGGTGGGGTGCACGCATTTGGCCAGCCTGAAGGCTCGCTTAGGATGTGGGGCGTGACTGACTCCGACCGCGCCCACACCGACCGCATCGTCTGGATCGACTGCGAGATGACGGGCCTCGACCTCGAGAACGACGCCCTCATCGAGGTCGCCGCGCTCGTCACCGACTTCGAACTCAACCAACTCGGTGACGGCGTTGACGTCGTCATTCGCCCCGAGCCGGAGGCTCTGGAGCAGATGGGCGACTTCGTGCGGGAGATGCACACCAAGTCCGGTCTGCTCGAGGAACTCGAGCACGGGGTGAGCATGGAGGAAGCCCAAGCCCTCGTCCTGGAGTACGTCATGACTCACGCTCCGGACGCTGGAAAGGCGCCGCTCGGCGGCAACACGGTGAGCACCGACCGTGGCTTCCTGGAGCGCGACATGCCCCAGCTGGCCGGCCACCTGCACTACCGCACGATCGATGTCTCCTCCATCAAGGAGCTCTCGCGCCGCTGGTACCCGCGGGCGTACTTCAACGCCCCCGCCAAGAACGGCGGTCACCGCGCTCTCGCCGACATCCGTGAGTCGATCGCGGAGTTGCGCTACTACCGTGAAGCGGTCTTCGTCGAGCAGCCCGGGCCGTCGTCCAACGAGGCCCAGGTCATCGCGAAGAAGTTCCAGGTCGAGGGCTGACCTTCGGCCGCGCGCGATTAGGGGTTCGGCGGCGCCGTCGGGTATATTCGTCGGCGCTGCCTGACCCGGGGTTCCCCGGTCGCGCACATGGTGGGTATAGCTCAGCAGGTAGAGCACCTGGTTGTGGTCCAGGATGTCGCGGGTTCAAGTCCCGTTACTCACCCCAGACGCGAAACCCCCTGACATTTCAGGGGGTTTTGTGTTTTCGCAGGGCCTTCGCCTCGTGAGGCGCGGGTGCTGCGTGAGCCCCCGTAGCTCAGTTGGATAGAGCAAGAGCCTTCTAATCTCTAGGTCGCAGGTTCGAATCCTGTCGGGGGTGCGGTTTACTCGGGTGGACCCGAGCGAAGCGAGTGGTCCGCGCCGCAACAACAGATGGCTGGCCAGGAGCCGTCGTTCGAACGTGACTTTGGTCCCGTGCTGTGGGGCTGGCGGCTGCTATTTCACGACGATAGGTTAGGTTTACCTCGCTCAGGTATACCTAACCCGCTCTGGGGGTGCTCGTGTTCGGCAACTATCTCGTCGGTCTTCGCGAAGGCCTGGAGGCGTCGCTCGTCGTCGTCATCCTCGTCGCGTATCTCGTGAAGTCGGATCGACGACACCTCCTGCCGAGGATCTGGCTCGGTGTGGGCGCGGCTGTGGGCGTTTCCCTCGCTTTCGGCGCACTCCTCACGTACGGCCCCAACGGCCTGACGTTCGAGGCGCAGGAGGCCATCGGTGGTGGCCTGTCGATCGTCGCCGTCGGCTTCGTCACCTGGATGATCTTTTGGATGGCGCGTTCGGCGCGCACCCTCTCCGGTGACCTCAAGAGCCACGTCGATCGTGCGGCCGAGGCTTCGCGTGCCTCCCTGGTCGTCGTCGCGATGCTCGCCGTCGGCCGCGAAGGGCTCGAGACCGCGCTCTTCCTCTGGGCCGCGACGCAGGCTGCCAGCTCTGGCTCGTCGTCGTCCACCGCGCCGCTCGTGGGTGCCGCGCTCGGTATCACGACGGCCGTCGTCCTCGCCTTCGCGTTCTACAAGGGCGCGCTCAAGCTCAACCTGTCGAAGTTCTTCACGTGGACGGGTGGCTTCCTCATTCTCGTCGCCGCGGGTGTTCTCGCCTACGGCGTCCACGACCTGCAGGAAGCGCGCATCCTGCCCGGTCTGCACAACCTCGCCTTCGACGTGAGCGACACCATCGAGCCCACCTCGTGGCTCGGCACGCTCCTCAAGGGCACCCTCAACTTCTCGCCGGCCACGACGTGGCTGGAGCTCATCGTGTGGGTCAGTTACGTCGCCGTCGTCATGACGATCTTCGTCAAGCGCGTGCGTGCCTCCCACAACCCCAAGGCCGCGACGCCGGCTTCGACCACTCCCCAGAAAGTGACGGCATGACCACCCGACCCACCCTCGCTCGCAGCGGCGCCCTGCTCGCCGTCGCCGGCCTCGCACTCGCAGGCTGCACGAGCAACTCGTCCTCGTCCGACTCGAAGTCCGGCGACGGCAAGCTGACCGTCTCCTCGACCGCCTCCGAGTGCAAGGTCTCCAAGTCCGAGGCGCCGTCGGGCAACGTCGTCTTCAGCGTGAAGAACGAGGGCGACAAGGTCACCGAGTTCTACCTCCTCGGTGAGGACAAGCTACGCATCGTCGGCGAGGTCGAGAACATCGCTCCGGGTCTCACGCGTGAACTCGTCGTCAAGGCGGCGCCGGGCGACTACTACACGGCGTGCAAGCCGGGCATGGTCGGCAAGGGCATCGCCGCCAAGTTCAAGGTCACCGACTCCGGCAAGGACCTCGCGCCCAGCGGAGCCGACAAGCAGCTCGTCGAGACCGCCGACAAGCAGTACCAGTCGTACGTCAAGGACCAGGCCAGCTCGCTCACGACGCAGACGACGAAGTTCGTCAACCTGTACAAGGCCGGTAAGGACGACGAAGCCCGCGCCCTCTACGCCAAGGCGCGTCTGCACTGGGAACGCATCGAGCCCGTGGCCGAATCCTTCGGCGACCTCGACCCGAAGATGGACCTGCGCGAGGCCGACCTCGAGAAGGGCCAGGAGTGGACCGGCTGGCACCGTATCGAGAAGGACCTGTGGCCGCCGAAGACCGGCTACACGGCCATGTCGAAGGCTGATCGCACGAAGATCGCCGACCAGCTGCTCAAGGACACCAAGACCCTCGAGAAGCGCACGAAGACGACGACGTTCTCCGCCGACAAGATCGGCAACGGCGCGAAGGCGCTCATGGACGAGGTTGCCACCGGCAAGGTCACCGGCGAGGAAGAAGCCTGGTCGCACACCGACCTGTGGGACTTCCAGGGCAACGTCGACGGCGCCCGCATCGCCTGGGAGAACCTGCGTCCGCTGCTCAAGAAGAAGGACGCGTCGCTCGATTCGAGCATCGCGACGAAGTTCGCCGCGCTGCAGAAGCTGCTCGACAAACACAAGGTCTCGGGCTCGGGTGACGACGTCGTCTTCAAGACGTACGACAAGCTGAGTGACGCCGAGGTCAAGGAACTGTCGAATGCAGTCAACGCCCTGAGTGAGCCGCTGTCGAAGCTGACCGCAGCCGTCACGTTGTGAGGTGTGCCTTCGCCCCCGCGCTCGGCGTGGGGGCGAAGGCAACCGCGCGGGAAGCCGCGCGCGAAGGAGGAGAGTGAGCATGGCGAACGTCTCGCGCCGCGGGATGCTCGGCTTCGCCGGTGGTGGAGCGGCACTCGGTGCTGCCGGTTTCGCGGGGGGTTGGGGTGCCTCTCACGCTGCAGCCGATGACAAGCCGTCGCCGGGGGAGCGCACCTACGACTTCTTCGGGGAACACCAGTCGGGCATCGTCACGCCTGCGCAGGACAGGCTCTACTTCGCGACGTTCGACGTCACTGCCACGACGCGCGACGAACTCGAGTCGCTCCTGCGGGCGTGGAGCCTCGCCGCCGCACGCATGATGCGCGGCGAGACGGCCTCCGACGAGGCCACCGCCTACGACGCGCCACCCGCCGACACGGGTGAGGCCGAAGACCTTCCGCCGTCCGGCCTGACGATCACCTTCGGCTTCGGCCCGACGCTGTTCCGCGACGAGAGGGGCAAGGACCGGTTCGGGCTCGCGGACAAGCAGCCCAAGGAACTGCGCGAACTGCCGCACTTCCCGGCCGACAAGCTCGACCCGCGCCGCAGTGGCGGCGACATCGCCGTTCAAGCCTGTGCCGACGACCCGCAGGTGGCCGTGCACGCCATCCGCAACCTGTCTCGCATCGCCTTCGGACTGGCCGCCATCCGGTGGGCGCAGCTCGGTTTCGGGCGTACCAGTTCGACGTCGACGAGCCAGGCCACGCCGCGCAACCTCTTCGGCTTCAAGGACGGTACGGCCAACATCAAGGCCGAGAGCCGTGACGTTGTCGACGACCACGTGTGGGTCGGCCGCGGTGACGACCCGAAGGCCGACTGGATGACAGGCGGCTCCTACCTCGTGGCACGTCGCATCACGATGCACCTCGAGACCTGGGACCGATCGAGCCTGCGCGAGCAGGAAGCCATCATCGGGCGTGACCGCCCCGAAGGTGCGCCGCTTTCCGGTGGCAAGGAGTTCGACGAGCCGAAGTTCGATGTGAAGGGACGCGGGGGCGAGCCGCTCATCGCGAAGAACTCGCACGTCTTCCTCGCCCACCCGAAGAACAACGGCGGCGCGCAGATGCTGCGACGCGGTTACAACTTCACCGACGGAAACGATGCCTTGGGACGACTCGACGCGGGGCTCTTCTTCCTCGCCTACGTGCGGCGGCCGTCACGCCAGTACATCCCCATGCAGATGCGGATGTCGCGTGAGGATGCGCTCATGGAGTACCTCAAGCACACAGGTTCCGGCTTGTTCGCCGTGCCGCCGGGAGTGCCCAAGGGCGGCTTCGTGGGTCAGCAACTCTTCACATCCTGACGCGTTCCGAGTTGAGTGCGCGCCAACGGCATACGAGACTGTACGGGTGAACGAAGTTTTCGACGGTGCGCGCCTGCACCGCGCCGTGGGCGAGTTGCGTGCCGCTGTCGCCGCCAACGCCCTCCCTTTCGAGACGGCTGACGTCGCCAAGCAGCGCCGCGAGCAGGGGGAGCTCGTGTCGCAGCTCGACGACTACGTCCTGCCGCGCCTCGAATCCCTCGACGCCCCGCTGCTCGCCGTCATCGGTGGCTCGACGGGCGCAGGCAAGTCGACGCTGGTCAACTCCATCGTGCGTGAGCAGGTGACACGCTCCGGCGTCCTGCGCCCGACGACGCGAGCCTCGGTGCTCATCCACCACCCCTCGGACGCTCAATGGTTCACCGGCGAGCGCGTCCTGCCGGGTCTCTCGCGCATCACCGGCGCTGCGACGCAGGGTGACGACCCGTCGTCGCTGCGCCTCGTCGCGTCCGCCTCCGTGCCCCGCGGTCTCGCGCTGCTCGACGCCCCTGACATCGACTCGGTCGTCTCCGCCAACCGCGACCTTGCGCGCCAGCTGCTTTCCGCGGCTGATCTGTGGCTCTTCGTCACGACCGCTGTCCGCTACGCCGACGCCGTGCCGTGGGAGATGCTCGAGCAGGCCATCGACCGCGGGACGTCCGTGGCCGTCGTGCTCGACCGCGTGCCTCGTGACGCGATGGAGGAGGTGCGCGCCGACCTCGCGCGCATGCTCGCGGCGCAGGGCCTCGGCCAGTCGCCGGTGTTCGCCGTCGCAGAATCGCCGCTCGAAGAGAATGGCATGCTGCCGCACATCGAGGTCGAGCGTATCTCCAGCTGGCTGCACTCGCTGGCCAACGACGCCCTGTCGCGTCAGGTCGTCATCCGTCGAACGCTCGACGGGGCACTCGACTCCCTCGACGGGCGCGCCCGCGGTGCTGTCGCCGCCGGACGCGCGCAGCACGAGGCGGCGACGACGTTGGCCGGCGCCGCGTCCGAGGCTTACTCCGAGCAGCTGCGCGCGGTCGAGGAAGGCCTCAAGGACGGCACCCTGCTGCGCGGCGAGGTGCTCGCGCGCTGGCAGGAACTCGTCGGTACCGGCGAGCTGCTCAAGCAGTTCGAGGCCGGCGTGAGCAAGCTCCGCGATCGTGTCACCGGCTTCTTCCGCGCCCGCACCGAGACCGCTGCTCCGGCTCGTGATCTGGGGGAGGCCCTCCAGTCCGGTGTCGCACAGCTCGTCACGTCGCACGGAGAATCGGCTGCCCTCGACGCGGGCCGCGCCTGGCGACTCGACCCTGCGGGCAAGCCGATCATGGCCCGCCACCCCGAACTGAACGCCGCGAGCCCCGAGCTCACGTCCACGGTCGAACGTCTCGTCCGCGACTGGCAGGGCGATGTGCTCGACCTCGTGCGGGAAGAGGCAGGCGACAAGCGCACGACAGCGCGCTTCCTCGCCTTCGGCGTCAACGGCATCGCCGTCATGCTCATGCTCATCACGTTCGCCTCGACGTACGGTCTGAGCGGTGCGGAGGTCGGCATCGCGGGAGGCTCGGCCGTTCTCGCGCAGCGCCTCCTCGAAGCGATTTTCGGCGACCAGGCCGTTCGTACCCTGGCGAACCGGGCCCGCGGCATGCTGCTTGAGCGCATCACCGAGCTGTTCGAGCGTGAGGAGCAGCGCTACGACGCAGCCCTCGCAGAGGTCGCGCTCGCTCCAGGCGCCCCCGAGCGCATCGAGAAGGCCCTCGCGGCCGTGAAGGACGCACGATGAGTTGGAACCCGTTCGCCCGCGGTAAGCGCGAGGAGCGCCCCGTCGTGGCCCCGGTGTCGCGCGAGGAGGTCGACGGCCGCGCCGGCGCTCTCCAGCGCGCGCTGACGCTCGGCGGGGCGGCTCTGCCCGCCGACGACGTCGCAGTGGCTCGCAAGCTCCTGGCGCGCGTCGCCGAACGTTCGCGCCTCGGGGGCGACCACACCGTCGTCGCCTTGGCCGGCGCTACGGGCTCCGGCAAGTCGAGCTTGTTCAACCTCCTCGTCGGGGAGCCCGTCTCCCGCATCGGTGCGCGACGTCCGACGACCTCGCGCGCCTCCGCCGCCATCTGGGGCGAGAGCGTGCCGGGAGAACTGCTCGACTGGCTCGACGTCTCCGCACGTCACCAGGTGCACCCGAGCATGCCGCGCTACGCCGAGCTCGACGGCCTCGTGCTCCTCGACCTTCCCGACTTCGATTCCCGCGTGCGCGAGCACCGTGCCGAGGCCGACCGCGTGCTCGAGATGTGTGACCTGTTCGTGTGGGTCACCGACCCGCAGAAGTACGCCGACGCCGTCCTGCACGAGCAGTACGTGCGCCAGCTGGCCGTCGCGAAGGCGACGTCCGTCGTCGTCCTCAACCAGGTCGACCGGCTCACGCCCGAGGCCGCGCAGAGCTGCCTCGCCGACCTCACGCGTCTGCTCGAGGAGGACGGGCTGACCGATGCTGTCGTTCTGCCGACCTCGACGATCGCCACGGGTGGCGGCGAGTTGCTCATCGACGCCCTCGCCGACCTCGTGCAGTCGAAGAACGCCTCCGACCGACGTCTGGCCGGCGATCTGCGGCACCAGGCACAGCGCCTCAACTCGCACGTCGGAGCCGTTCGTCCCCAGCGGGTCACCGGATCGAACGACGAACTCGTCTCGGCGCTCGCAGACTCCGCCGGTGTCAACGTGGCGCTCGACGCTGTGGAACGCGACTACCGGGTCGAAGCGGCCCGCCGCACCGGTTGGCCGTTCACGCGCTGGACGCAGAACCTCAAGGCCAAGCCGCTCTCCCGTCTGGGTCTCGATACCCAGGCCGAAGCGAACCTCAGCCGTGCGGACCGCCGCATCGCTCTCGGAAAGTCGTCGCTGCCGCCGGCGAGCCCCGCTGCCCGCGCAGCCGTCGATCTCGCGACGCGGCGCCTCGGCGAGCGGGCCTCCGACGGGATGCCTGCTCCGTGGGCCGACGAGGTGCGCGCCGCCGCCACGCCGCGGGACGGCTCGATGGCCGACGCGCTCGACCAGGCCGTGATGCGTACCCCTTTGCGCGGACGTTTCCCCGCGTGGTGGGGCGTTGCCGCCGTACTCCAGTGGATCTTCGCCGCGGTGGCGCTCGCGGGGGCCGTGTGGCTGCTCGTGCTCTTCGGCTTCAGCATGATGCAGATCCATGTCGGAGTGCCGACGCTCGGTGGCGACTGGTTGCCGATTCCGCTCGTCATGCTCGTGGTCGGGCTGTTGCTCGGCTTCCTGCTCGCCCTGTTGGCGCGATCCCTTGCCCGCGCCGGTGCGGCGCGTGCTCGCGACGACGCTCGTGAGCGCCTGTACGCGGCCATCACGGAGGTTGCCCAGGAGCGCATTGTGGCGCCGGTCGCCGCAGTCGTGACGCGTCACGACGACACGGCGAAGGCGCTTGCACAAGCCTCGGAGTAACTCTCACCTGTGGAAAGGCCTCCCCGGACACGTTCCGGGGAGGCCTTTCCACACCCTCGAAGGCTCTGCCCTGGTCAGGTGACGGGCGACGTTCCTAGCGTCGTCGGCGTGGGTGAGTGCCCGTCGCCGAACCCGGTTCGGTGCACACGAGGAGGAGAGAGTCATGAACGAAGTGAAGGTCGATGTCAGCGGCACCGTGGTGAGCGACCCCGTCCTGCGGGAAACGCGGGCCGGTGATCCCTTCGTCAGTTTCCGCATCGCGGTCAACCCGCGCCGCTGGAACGCCGAGGACGGTTCGTGGAGCGACGGCGAAGCGCAGTTCTTCAGCGTCACGGCCTTTCGGGCGCTCGCGGGCAACGCCTACCACTCGCTCACCAAGGGCCAGCACGTCATGGTCACCGGGCGCTTGCGGCTCACGCAGTACGAAGCGCGTGACGGCGAACTGCGCACGAGCGCACAGATCGACGCCCACGACATCGGGCCGTCGTTGAAGTTCGGTCAGAGCACGTTCACCAAGAGCGTCCGGCCGGTCATCCCGAGCAATGACCGTCTGGCCGACGACGCCGTCACCCTCGCCATGCGTGAGCTGGAGGGTGACCTCGCGCCGGATGAGGGCGACAGCGATGCGCGGCAGGACGCGGTGACCGAGGGCAAGGAGGTCGGTGCGGCCGACATGAACGGCCAGGCGGACACCGGCGACGCCGCGACAGAACAGGGAGAGCGGCTCGCTTCGTGAGCGAACGCGACGGCGTGCGTGTCAGGAGCCCGGACCCGTGAGCCCGGTCTCCGGCGTCGGAACAGGGCGGGTGCGCAGTGACGAGTCGCGCCGTGCCGCGCGAAACCGATAGCCTCTGAGCCATGGCAGAGTTCATCTACACCATGACCAAGGCACGCAAGGCCGTTGGCGACAAGGTGATCCTCGACGACGTCTCGATGTCGTTCTACCCGGGCGCGAAGATCGGCGTCGTCGGCCCGAACGGCGCCGGCAAGTCGACCATCCTCAAGATCATGGCCGGCCTCGACCAGCCGAGCAACGGCGAAGCACGCCTGTCGCCCGGCTACTCGGTGGGCATCCTGCTCCAGGAGCCGCCGCTCAACGAGGACAAGACCGTGCGCGGCAACGTCGAAGAGGGTCTCGGGCAGATCAAGCAGGATCTCGACCGCTACAACGAGATCTCCGCCGAGATGGCCGAACCGGACGCCGACTTCGACGCCCTCATGGAGGAGATGGGCAAGCTCCAGGAGAAGATCGACGCGGCTGACGCGTGGGATCTCGACAGCCAGCTCGAGCAGGCCATGGACGCCCTGCGGTGCCCGCCCGGTGACGCAGACGTCAGGGTGCTCTCCGGTGGCGAGAAGCGCCGCGTCGCCCTGTGCAAGCTCCTGCTGCAGAAGCCCGACCTTCTCCTGCTCGACGAGCCCACCAACCACCTCGACGCGGAGTCCGTCCTCTGGCTCGAGCAGCACCTCGCCTCCTACGCCGGCGCTGTGCTCGCCGTGACCCACGACCGGTACTTCCTCGACAACATCGCCGGCTGGATCTGCGAGGTCGACCGCGGCCGCCTCTACCCCTACGAGGGCAACTACTCCACCTACCTGGAGAAGAAGCAGGAGCGCCTCACGGTCCAGGGCAAGAAGGATCAGAAGCTCGCGAAGCGCCTGAAGGACGAGCTCGAGTGGGTCCGCTCCAACGCCAAGGCTCGCCAGACGAAGAGCAAGGCCCGCCTCGCCCGCTACGAGGAGATGGCTGCCGAGGCCGAGCGCACGCGCAAGCTCGACTTCGAGGAAATCCAGATCCCGCCGGGCCCGCGCCTCGGCGCCCAGGTCATCGAGGTCACCGACCTCAAGAAGGGCTTCGGCGACCGCGTCCTCATCGACGGTCTGTCGTTCACGCTTCCGCGTAACGGCATCGTCGGCGTCATCGGCCCGAACGGTGTCGGCAAGACGACACTCTTCAAGACCATCGTCGGCCTCGAAGAGCCCGACGGGGGCACCGTCAAGATCGGTGACACGGTCTCGATCAGCTACGTCGACCAGAACCGCGGCGGCATCGACTCCGAAGCCACCCTGTTCGAGGTCGTCTCCGAAGGAAACGACCACATCCAGGTCGGTCAGGTCGAGATCCCGGCCCGTGCGTATGTTTCGCAGTTCGGCTTCAAGGGGCCGGACCAGCAGAAGAAGGCCGGTGTCCTCTCCGGTGGTGAGCGCAACCGCCTCAACCTCGCGCTCACCCTCAAGCAGGGCGGCAACCTGCTCCTTCTCGACGAGCCGACCAACGACCTCGACGTCGAAACCCTCGGCTCCCTCGAGAACGCGCTGCTCAACTTCCCGGGCTGCGCCGTGGTCATCAGCCACGATCGCTGGTTCCTCGACCGCGTCGCGACGCACATCCTCGCCTACGAAGGCACCGACGAGAACCCCTCGGCGTGGTACTGGTTCGAAGGCAACTTCGACGACTACGAGAAGAACAAGATCGAGCGCCTCGGTGCCGAAGCCGCACGCCCCCACCGCGTGACGCACCGCCGCCTCACGCGCGATTAGCCGATCATTGGCCCGTCTTCCGGGTTGAGTTCCTCGGTGCGACAGGCAGCCTCTCCCTTGCGCCGTCTTCCGGCGAACTGACCTCGCAAGCTCGCTCAGTTCGCTCGGTGCGACAGCGCGTCGGGCGTCGCTTCACGAAAGCCCACGGTGTGACCCTCGCAAGCTCGGGTCACACCGTGGGCTTTCGTGCGCTCCGAGTCCGCTTCCAGCGTGGTTCCGCTTGTGTTGTCGGGGCGGCTCCGAGGGTGTTGGGTTCGTGGCCTCACAGGTTCAGGCGAGGGGGAGCCGCCGAAATTGGGTCAGTGACCCTGCAGACGGCTGTATGAGGGTTACCTAAGTTAGGGTGACTGCGTCCTACCCCGTGCGAAAGGGAACCATGTCACCCTCGTTCGAGCGCCTAGTCGTCAACGCCTTCGGCGCCAAGAACACCGAGCTGGTCGTGCTCGGAAGCGAACCCCTCACGCCTCACTACCACCGCGTGCACGTCGACTGCGGCGACTTCCTGCGCAGCCACGGGGTGCACCCGTCGATGTGGCTTCGCCTGTGGTTCGACGACGACGGCAAGGACCACCAGCGTGCCTTCACCCTCGTCGACGCCGACGAGGCGAGCGGCCGCGCCACCCTCGAATTCGCGCTCCACGACGGCGTGGCCGCTCGTTGGTCGCAGAACGTCACCGCCGGCACCCGCATTCGCGCGTCCTTGCTCGGCTCCAAGTGCCCCTGGCCGTCCGAGAAGCCGGCGCCCGGAACGTCCTGGGAGCGAACGGTCCTCATCGGCGGTACGGCGTGCGTACCTGCCATTCGGTCATTGCTGGATCACTGGTCCGAGGCTCCGGCAACGGTGCTCCTGCACAGCGAGTACGACGACGACCGCGACATTCCACTCGGCCTAGCGGCCGCTACAGACGTCGAGTGGTTCGCCATGGGCGACGAGGCGCTGCTCACTCGCACGCACGACTTCGCGGGCGAAGCCACGACGCGCTTCTGGGTCACGACTGAGGCCTCGGCCACGCGAGCCGTCGTGCGAGCCCTGCGCAAGGATCACGGTGTCGGTAAGGAACGGATCCACGCCCAGGCCTACTGGAGCGCCGCCGGCTGACTCAACCGCAGTGGCGGGCGAGGCGCAACTCCAGGTTGGCCTTCGCGCTCGGCCACTCGTGGGAGAGGATCGAGTAGACGACGGTGTCGCGCAGCGCGCCGTTGCTCTCGAGGCGATCGGCGCGAAGGACACCGTCGAGATGTGCGCCGAGTCGCTCGATGGCGGCGCGTGACTGCTGGTTGGACCAACTGGTCTCGTACCGGACGGCCGCACACCCGGCCGTCTCGAAGGCGTAGGTCATGAGCAGCAGCTTGCTCTCGACGTTCGTTCCGCTGCCGTGCGCCGACACGCGATTCCACGTGTAGCCGATCGACACGCGCGGTACCTCGGGGCGGATGTCGTAGAACGCCGTACTGCCCAGCACGACGCCGTCGGACGTGCGCACCGCAGCGAACGGCACCATCGAACCCTCGTCCTTGAGGCGCAGACGGTCGTCGATCATCTGTCCGACGGCGTCCGGGCGCGGCACGGACGCGTACCACCGGGTCCACATCTGCCCGTCGTTTGTCGCCTCGACGAGCCCGTCGTGGTGATCGTGGGAGAGGGGCTCGAGGCGCACCAGGGAGCCGGAGAGGGTGATGTCGCGATCGATGTCCGTCATGGCCCCACCTCACACCGTTCCTCGGCGAAAGTCACGCGCGGTCCACCGTGTGGGTGCGACGACCGCGTCCAGAAGGTCAATTCAGGACCGAGAGATCCTTGATGCGCATCATGCCCTCCTGCGCGACCGTCGCGATGAGCGTGCCGTCACGGGTGAACATCCGCCCCGTGCCGAGCCCGCGTCCGCCCTGGGCCGACGGCGAATCCTGCGCGTAGAGGATCCAGTCGTCGAGGCGCACCGGGCGGTGGAACCACATCGCGTGGTCGAGGCTCGCGGCCCGGAAGCCCGGCGTCACCCAGGCGACGCCGTTCGCTCGCATCGCCGACTCGAGCATCGTGTAGTCGGAGGCATACGCGAGCACGGCGGCGCCGAGCAGCGGGTCGTCCGGGATGGCGCTCAACGTGCGCATCCACAGGTGCTGCTGCGGCGTGCGTTCGGATGCGGGCTGCAGGTAGAGCGCGCCCTCGACGTGACGGACGTCGACCGCCCGCCCGTGCGCCCAGTGCTGCGCGATCGGGTGGTCGATGTCGCCGACGACGTCCGCTGTCGTCGGGAGGTCGAGCGGGTCGGTGACCTCGGGCATGGGCACCTGGTGGTCGATGCCCTCGGCCTCCTCCTGGAAGCTCATGATGACGCTCATGATGGGCGCGCCCTTCTGGATGGCGTGAACCCGGCGCGCGGAGAAGGAACCGCCGTCACGCAGCCGCTCCACGGCGAAGTGTACGGGCTGCATCGAGTCGCCGGGGCGCAGGAAGTAGCCGTGGAGGGAGTGGATGAAGCGGGGCGGCTTCCCGTCTCCGGGTGTCACCGTGCGTCCTGCTGCGATGACGCACTGGGCGAGAACCTGCCCCCCGAAGATCCGGCCGTGTGGCTGCGGCTGGGACTCACCGACGAAGACGTCGGCGCGGCTCTGACCGAGGTCGGCGAGGCTCGTCTGGGCGCTGAACGTGGCGCTCACGGTTGCATTTCCGACCGGCTGCAGGTCGAGTACGTGCAGCAGCGAAGCCATGGGGTCGACCGATTCCTGCGTTTCATCCTTGTTTTCGCTCACCCGCAGAGGTTACCCACCGGAAACGAGCGTTAGTGAACGTTTGGTGGACGGCGGCTGCACGGTTCGTCACCCGACGCGCCACAATGCAGGTATGAGTTTCGCTCCCGAACGCTGCTCCGTCGTCCCCGTGCCCTTGCGCTGGTCCGACATGGATGCCTACGGGCACGTCAACAACGTGCAGTTCCTGCGGCTCCTCGAGGACGCCCGCATCCTCGCCTTCGCCGAATGGTTCGGGCGTGCTCGATCGGTCGTCGGTGAGGGAATCATCGTGGCGCGCCACGAGATCGAGTACCGCGCGCCTCTCGTGTTCCGCATCGAACCGATCGAGGTCGCCATGTGGGTGACCCGGCTGACCGGCGCGTCGTACGACATCGGCTACGAGGTGCGCGACGCAGGTGCCGGCTCGACGACGTACGCCCTCGCGGAGACGACCCTCGTCGGCTACGACTTCGAGGCCGAGCGCCCGCGTCGGCTCGATCCGATCGACCGTGAGAGCCTGTCCAGCTTCCTCGGCCCGGCGGTGACGTTCCGCCACAGCAGCGCGAAGCGCTCGTCATCATGACGGAGGTGCTGCACCTGGCCGATGGTGAGACGGCGGGTGACCTCGCCACTTTCGTCTCACGCGCCCGCACTCTCGAGGACGACGGCGCCATCCGCCTCCAGGCAGACGGCACGACCCTCGCCACCTGGGTGGGTGTGCGCAAGGGACGCGGGCTCATGGGCGAAGGAACCGTCGTCGGGCTGCGCGTGCTGCGGTTGGCGCAGCCGGTCGCCCGCCCCCTCGACACCGTGGTGCCGCTTCGCGCGATCAGTGACCGGCTGGCGCGTCGGCACAACGCGGACCCCCGCGTCCTCGACGTCCCTCCGACCACCGTGCGCACGACGTGGGCCGCGGTGACGCCGCCGCGCGCCGGGTGGGCTCCACTCGCTCGGTTGCCGCTCGCGGATCTCGTCCAGGTCGCCCGTGACGGTATCGCCGAGGTGGCCGAGGGCACGCCGCAGGGGGCGGGAGCGCCCGCCGTCGAGCAGCTGCGCGAGAAGGTCTGGAACCGGCCCATCGCGGGAGATCTGGGCGGTGCCGACGGGCTTCCGGCGGGCGCGGCGCTCGGCATCTACGCACTCGGCTTCGCCATCGGTTCGGAGGCCCACGTGTTCGGCACCGCGCGCTGGCACCGGGTGTCGACGTCCGTCGGCCACGTGCTCGTACGGTGAGGCGTCGATAGGCTCGCTCGTATGACGCGTTTCTCCGATGTCCGACGCCTGCCCGCACCGACGACGCCCGATCCCCGCGAGGCTCCCGCGCTGGCCTGGGGTGTCGTCGCCCCCGGGGGTATCGCGCGAACGTTCGCGTCCGCGATCGGCGCGGAGACGCAGCAGCGCATCGTCGCCGTCGGGTCGCGCAGCCTGGAGCGCGCGCAGAGTTTCGTCGACGAATTCGCGCCGACAGCAACGGCGTACGGCTCGTACGACGCGTTGGTTGCTGACCCCGCGGTCGACGTCGTCTATGTGGCGTCCCCGCACAGCGAGCATCGGGAGCACGCGCTGGCCGCGATCCGCGCAGGCAAGCACGTGCTCGTCGAGAAGGCCTTCACGCGCAACGTCAGGGAGGCGCGGGAGGTTCTCGACGCGGCCCGCGACGCGGGCGTCTTCTGCATGGAGGCAATGTGGTCACGCTTCCTGCCCCACTACGACGTCGTTCGTCGTGCGGTGGACACCGGACTCATCGGCGACCTCAAGTGGATCGCCGCCGACCATGGCCAGGCTCTCCACCCCGATGGCCCGCAGCGGCTGAGCGATCCTGCTCTCGCCGGAGGGGCGCTGCTCGACCTCGGGATCTACCCCCTGTCGTTCGCCGCGATGCTCGTACCCGAGTTCACCACGGTGAGCGCCCGGGGAACGCTCACCGATGAAGGCGTCGACGAGTCCGAGGTCATCGTGCTCACGGCTGCCGACGGCGTCGTCGCCCAGGCTGCGACGACGATGGCCACCCAGACACCGAACACGGCCGTCGTCGCCGGCACGAAGGGACGCCTCGAGATCGACGGCTGGTTCTACTTCCCGGCGCGAGTGCGGCTTCTCGCGAACGATGGGCAGCTGCTCGACGAGTACCGCTCCGCCGACACGATCCACGCCCTCCACTACGAGGCCGCCGAGGCGGCGCGCCTCATCGCGGCGGGGGATCGCGAGTCGCCGCTCATGACCCACGCCGAAACGCTGCGTGTCATGGACCTCATGGACGAGGTGCGTCGTCAGCTGGGCGTCGTCTACCCCGGCGAGTGACCTCACGGACTCGTCGCTTCGCCTCTGGACGGAACTGAGTGAGCGTTGCCCCGGTGGAGAACGGTCTCGGCCGGGGCAACGTTCGTGAGGGATGGGTCGGTCAGGTGCGGGTGAACCACACCGTGACGTCGGTCGGCAGCGTGAGGTCGTCACGATCGTCGCTGCGCACGACCACGACAGCACCATCGGGCAGCGTCGTGTCCGCACCGAAGTTCGTCACGCACCACAGATCCTCGTGACCCTCACGCGAGTTGACGAGAGCGACGGTGTCCTTCGGGCCGTCGACCCACGTCAGTGCGCCTTCGCCGAGACGGCGGGCGCGGCGCTCGCGCAACATGCGGCGGTAGAACTCGAGGGTCGAGCCCGCGACGCCGTCCTGCTGGTCCACGGCCAACTCGCCGTAGACGTCGGGCTGCGGAAGCCACGGGGCGTCACCGGAACCGAAGCCGAACGACGGCGCGTCCTTGGCCCAGGGCATCGGGACGCGGCAGCCGTCGCGCCCGGCCTCGGTGTGTTCCGAACGCTCCCACGTCGGGTCCTGACGGGCTTCGTCGGCCATCGTCGTGTGCTCGGGCAGGCCGAGCTCCTCACCCTGGTAGAGGTAGGCGCCGCCGGGCAGCGCCAGCTCCAGAGCCGTGGCGGCCTTGGCGCGACGCAGGCCGAGCGCGGCGTCCGGCTGCGGGTCCTCGGCACGAATGCCGTTGGGGCGCGGCTCACCGATCGGCAGTGCCAAACGCGTGGCGTGACGCACGACGTCGTGGTTGCTCAGCACCCACGTCGTCGGTGCCCCGACGGCGTCGTTCGAGGCGTACGAGGACGTGATGCTCTCGCGCATGTCGGCGGCGCGCCACGGGGTCTCGAGGAACGCGAAGTTGAAGGCTTGGTGGAACTCGTCCGGGCGTACGTAGCGCGCGAGACGCTCCGGCGGGTTGACCCAGGCCTCCGCGCACATCGCCCGGTCGCCGGCCGAGTCGTAGCCGTCGGCGTCGACGGGGTTGTAGGAGTCGAGCACCTCACGCCACGCGCGGTAGATCTCGTGGACGCCGTCCTGGTCCCACATGGGGCCGCCGTTGTCGTGGCTGGCGTCGGAGAGGCCGGCCATCTTGGCGTGCGCCGAGTGATCGGGCAGGCCATCGGCCTTGACGAGGCTGTGGGCCACATCGACGCGGAAACCGTCGACACCCCGATCCAGCCAGAACCTCAGGATGCTGAGGAACTCCTCGCGCACGGCCTCGTTGTTCCAGTTGAAGTCGGGCTGCTTGGGGTCGAACAGGTGCAGGTACCACTGCTCCGGGTTGCCGTCCGCGTCCGTGACACGCGTCCAGGCGTTGCCACCGAAGATGGCCTTCCAGTCGTTCGGTGGCTCCTCGCCGTTCTCGCCCTTGCCGTCGCGGAACATGTAGCGCTCACGCTCCGGCGAACCGGGGCCGGCCGCGAGGGCGGCCTTGAACCACTCGTGCTCGTCGGAGGAGTGGTTGGGCACGAGGTCGACGATGACGCGCAGGTCGAGTTCGTGCGCGCGGTTGATGAGGTCATCGGCGTCGCTCAGCGAACCGAAGAGGGGATCGATGTCGCGGTAATCGGCGACGTCGTAGCCGGCGTCAGCCATGGGCGAGCGGTAGAAGGGGGAGATCCACAGCGCGTCGACGCCGAGGTCGCGCAGGTAGGGCAGTTTCGAGGTGATGCCCGGCAGGTCGCCGATACCGTCACCATTCGAGTCGACCCACGAGCGCGGGTAGACCTGATAGATCGTCGACGAGCGCCACCATTCTGCCTCGGGCGTCTGGTCGTGGGCGGGTGCGGACTGGCTGTTCCAGGTGGTCGTTTGGCTCACCGACCCAGTGTGCCAACCGAGGTCTGCCCACGCGAAACGCGTTTCACCGTTGGGCGGCAGGGCCAGACTCAGCGGATCGGGTTCTCCGGTTCAGGGCCGGGGGTGTTGACGAGGCTGTACGCAGCACGCACGAGGTAGTCGCGCAGGAGCGCATCGAGTTCCGGCTCGAGATCGACGGCGTCGCAGGCAGCCATGATGTGCGTGAGCCAGCGATCACGCTGCTCGGGGGTGACCGCGAACGGCATGTGGCGCATGCGCAGACGTGGGTGTCCGCGCTCCTCGGAGTACGTCGTCGGCCCGCCCCAGTACTGCTCGAGGAACATCTCGAATCGGCGCTTGGCCGGCTCGAGGTCCTCCTCGGGGTAGAGCGCGCGCAGTTTCTCGTCCGAGGCCACGCCGTCGTAGAAGACTTCGACGAGACGGTGGAACGTCGCGTGGCCTCCGAACCTCTCGTACAGGGTTGCCTCACTCATGTGCCCAGTCTTTCACCCGCCGCCGATTACTTGACCGGCGGCAGGTTCGGGTTGACGCCGACGTAGCCCGGCACGAGCGGTGGAGCCTTCACCCCGGCGTTCTCCAGCGCGATGACCGCGCGACGGCGCAGTTCGCGTGTGACACCGAAGTTCTCGTTCGGTGCCGTCTTGGCGATGATCCGGAAGGTCATCGCGCCTCCTCCGACCGATTCGACACCCGCGACGTCGGGGCGCTCGATGAGCTTGGCGCTCCACGTCTCGTCCTGCCACAGCGCGTCGACGACCTCGTCGAGCACCGAGGTGACCTTGCGAATGTCCGCGTCGTACGACACCGGGACGTCGACGAGCGATGTCGACCACCCCTGGGAGCGGTTCGCGACGCGGATGATCTCGCCGTTGCGCACGTACCAGACGACGCCGTTGGCGTCGCGCAGCCGAGTGATGCGTAGCGTCACCTCCTCGACGGTGCCGACGGCTTCTCCGGTGTCGATGACATCGCCGACGCCGTACTGGTCCTCGAAGATCATGAAGATGCCCGACAGATAGTCCTTGACGAGCGACTGCGCACCGAAACCGACGGCGACACCTGCCACGCCGGCGCTCGCCATGAGCGGGCCGAGCTGGATGCCGAGCTGCGCGGCGACCGTGAGGGTGGCGACGGCGAGGACGACGACCGTCGTCACCGACCGCAGGAGCGAGCCCATCGTTGCCGCGCGCTGACGGCGGCGTTCGTCGTCGAGGCCAGCGGCGGCCCGCAGACGGGCCCTCGCGGGGGAGAGAGCGCCCTCCTCGCCGACGACCTCCGGCGTGGTGCTTCGCGTCTCCATCGCGTGGACCGCGCGGGTGATGGCCCGGTGCAGGATCCAGCGCACGGCCAGGGCTCCCAGGACGACCACGACGATCTGCAGCGGAGTGCCGACCAGCCACTCCCATCCCTCGGGCAGGGAGGCGGCGTGGGGGACGAAGGACGGTGCAGCCATGCCTGCCATCCAACCATCCCGCCGAACGGCTGGAACGGCCAGGAGCGTCTGCCAGAATTGCCCTATGCCCGGCACTCCTTCCCTCAACGAACTCGCGAACGCCCACGGCGTTGCCACCCATGTCCGGGACGGCTCGGGACGCGCCCGAGCGGTCGCGCCGGAGGTCGTCGAGGCGGTGCTCACCTCGCTGGGCGTCGAATGCAGCGAAGACGCGGCGCCGAGTGCCGATCGCCATGATGGAGGCACGCCTTCCGTGGTGGGCCTTCCTGACGCACTCGTCCTGCGCGAGTCCTGGACCCCGAGTGTCACGCTCACCGTGCCCGCGACCGCTGAGTTCGAGGCGCGCATCGTGCTCGAGGACGGCAGCATCGTCCCCCTCGAGCGTGACGATGAACTCGACGCTCCATCGGACACCGGCAGCGAGTCCGAAGGCGAGGACGAGGACAAGAGCGAAGATGGGGAGGACGAGAGCGACGCAGCCGGCGAGAGCGACAGCACATCTCCTCAGGTCGTCGACCTCGACCTGCCCGGCGATCTTCCTCTGGGCTACCACGAACTTCAGGTGAGCGCAGGGGGCCGTCGTCACGTCCGTCCGGTCGTCGTCACGCCCGCGACGATGACCCTGCCGCCCGATCTGGCCGCCAAGCGCGGCTGGGGAGTGGCCGGCCAGCTCTACGCCGTGCGGTCCGAGCGCTCGTGGGGCATCGGCGATGCAGCAGACCTCGCCGAACTCGGCACATGGGCCGCCCGAAGCGGTGCGGACTACGTCAACGTCGGCCCGGTGAACGCGGCCGATCCCGTGCCCACGATCGACCCCAACCCGTATCGCCCCGCGAGCCGTACGGCGCTCGACCCCCTCGCGATCCGCGTCGAGGAGGTGCCCGAGATCGGTTATCTCTCGGCCGCGGAGCACCAACTCGTCGAGTGGCACGGCGACGACGCCCGCCGTCTCAATCTCACGGACGAGGTCGACCGCGACGCGGTCTGGGAGTCGAAGCGAGCCGCGTTGCGGATGATCTTCAACGTCGAGCGTTCCCACCGCCGTCGTCGCGACTTCGGGCACTTCGTCGAGTCCGAGGCGGGTTGGCTGTTCGACTACGCGACGTGGTGCGTCATTGCGCTGAAACACGGTCTTCCGGCGAGCACATGGCCCGAGGAACTGCAGAATCCGCGCAGCCCCGAGGTAGCCGCCTTCCGCGAGGAGCACGCCGACGACGTCGAGTTCGAGGCGTGGCTGCAGTGGGTCGCCGGCGCACAGTTCGCTGATGCGCAGCGTGAGGTGAAAGCGGCCGGCATGCGCATCGGTGTCATGCACGACATCGCTCCTGGCATCATCGACGGTGGCTTCGAGGAGTGGGCCTGGCCGGAGGCGTTCGCCGCCGACATGCGTCTCGGAGCGCGCGCCGCGGACGGCACGGTCGTCGATCTCGGCCTTGCTGCGATGAAGCCCTCGGCGCTCGCCGAGAACGGCTACGCACAGTGGCGTGACGTCGTGCGTCGCACCCTCGCTCGCAGTGGCGCACTGCGGGTGGAGCGCATCGGCACCCTGTTCCGCCAGTGGTGGATACCGCAGCCGTCGGCGGCCGAGAACGCTGCGGACGCGGGTACCTACGTTCAGTTCGACCACGAGGCACTCATCGGAATTCTGCTGCTCGAGGCGCATCGGGCGGGCGCGCTCGTCGTGGCCGGTGACGAGGACGAAACCGAGCCGTGGATCCGCGACTACCTCGCCGAGCGCGGTGTCGTTTCCTCGGCCGTGCTCCTCGACGACACCGAGGGGAGCGGCTCGCGAGACCCGAAGAAGCTGCCCGAGCTCGCCATGACCTCGCTCGGCGCCAAGGACGCGCCCCCGAGCGCAGCACTGCTCACGGGATCTCACCTCGAGGAGGCACGTCGATACGGTCTGCGCGACGACCACGCTGCCTACGAGGAGCGCGCCGGGAAGCGTCGCAAGGCTCTCGTCGAGGCCCTCGCGGCGCGCGGTCTCATGACGCCGCGCGCGAGTGTGGAGGACCAGGTGGGGGCCCTGCACCGTTATCTGGCATCGGCCCCGAGCCTGCTGCTCACGGTCCGTGTCGCCGATCTCGTGGGCGATCAGCGCATCGTGGGCGAGCACGGCGTCACCCACGTGCATGCCCTGTGGCGTCGCCCCGTCGCGGGCCCTGACGAGTCGGGGGTGAGCTTGGACGATCTCATGACCTCGCGTCGTGCCAAGCGGGTCATCCGGGTGGTGCGGGCGCGCAGCTGAGCCTCGAGCACGGCTCGACGAAGGGGCCCCCGACACGAATCGTGTCGGGGGCCTCCTTCCGGTAATCAGTCCGGATCAGGCGCGAGCGTCGAACTCCTGCGCCGTGACGGCTCGGGCGACGGCGTCACGGTTCTCGGCGACCGTGCGCACGAGACCCGCGGGGGAGTCGCTGTGCGACGAGAGCCACTGCTGCGCGGCGTCGAGCAGCTGCGGTCCGGCCAGCGCCATCGGGAACAGCGACGAGATGCCCAGCTCCGCGATGTGGTGGGTGCGCCCTGCCCAGTAGTCCTCGGCCATCGCGAAGTACTTCTCGACATACGGCTCGAGCAGGCTCACGTCGTGAACGTGTCCGAATCCCGCCGCCGTCTCGGCGATCGTCTGGTTGGCCAGCTCGTCGGAGTCGACGACGGACGACCATGCGGCCGCCTTCGCCTCGGACGTCGGCAGCGACGCGCGAGCTCGTGCCGCGCGTTCGGCACCCGTGGCCGTGTTGTCGCGGGCCAGTTCGGCGTCGATCTCCGCGGCGTCGGCGGCACCTGCAGCGGCGAGCGACGTGAGCAGCGTCCAGCGCATCTCGGTGTCGACGGTCAGACCGTCGAGGGTGCGCTCACCCGAGAGCAGCGCACGAACGAACGCAACATCTTCCTCGCTCTGGGCGAAGGATGCGAACGTCTGCACGAGCTGCAGCTGGGCGTCGCTGCCGGCTTCGGCTTCCTCGGCCAGGGAGCGCAGCCCGCCCGTCGCGTCGGCGACGAGCTTCTCGCGCTTGGCGGGCGCCGAGTACGTGAGTGCGGCGGTGGACATCTGGCCGAGCAGGGTGCGCAGCAGCGTCGAGTCGTCCTCGCCCGGCAGGGTCGCAAGCGCCATGCGGACGAAGTCGCCCGCCGGCATCTGCGCATCGCGCGTCATGTCCCAGGCCGCACCGAGCACGAGCGCACGGGGCAGCGAGCTGGTGAAGGCGCGCGGGTGAGCAATGGCGGTGGCGAGGCTGCGCTCGTCGAGACGGATCTTGGCGTAGGCGAGGTCGTCGTCGTTGACGAGGAGCAGATCCGGCTGCTCCACCCCGACGAGCTCGGTGACCTCGGTGCTCTCACCCGTGACGTCGAGCTCCACCCGCTGCGTACGCACGAGGGTGTCGCCCTCGAGGCGGTAGCACCCCACGGCGAGACGGTGGGGGCGCAGCGTCGGCAGTTCGTTCGTCGCGCTCTGTTGGATGAGCACGCGCGTCATGACACCGGAGCCGTCGACCTCGACGACCGGGCGCAGCGTGTTGACGCCGGCCGTTTCGAGCCACTGCTTCGACCAGGACGACAGGTCGCGGCCACTCGTCGACTCCAGCTCGCCGAGCAGCTGGGGCAACGTCGTGTTCTGCCACGCGTACTTCGCGAAGTACGCGCGCAGGCCGGCGGTGAACGACTCGCGCCCGACGTAGGCGACGAGTTGCTTGAGCACCGAGGCGCCCTTGGCGTACGTGATGCCGTCGAAGTTCACCTCGACGTCGGCGAGGTCACGGATCGGGGCGACGATCGGGTGTGTGGAGCTGAGCTGGTCCTGGCGGTACGCCCACGCCTTCTCCGAGGTGCCGAACGTCGTCCAGGCGCTCTCCCAACGGGTGGCTTCGGCCTGCGCCGTCGTCGAGGCCCACTCGGCGAACGACTCGTTGAGCCACAGGTCGTTCCACCACTTCATCGTGACGAGGTTGCCGAACCACATGTGGGCGAGCTCGTGCAGCACGGTGAGGGCGCGGCGCTCGATGATGGCCTCGCTCACCTTGGCGCGGAAGACGTACATCTCCGTGAAGGTGACGCAGCCCGCGTTCTCCATGGCGCCCATGTTGTACTCGGGCGTGAAGATCTGGTCGTATTTGGTGAACGGGTAAGGCTGGTCGAACTCGTTCTCGAAGAACGCGAAGCCGCGCTTGGTGATGTCGAAGATCTCGTCGGCGTCCATGTGGGGCGCGAGCGACTTGCGGCAGTAGACGCCGAGCGGCACGGTGCCCGCGCGGGAGGTCACCTCGTCCGTGTACTTCTCGTACGGGCCGGCCACGAGGGCCGTGATGTAGCAGGAGATGCGCGGCGTCGCCCCGAAGCGCCACGTGGCCGCCGGCTCGGTCTCACCGTTGGGGCCGGTGTAGGTCGTCTCCGCCGGCTGCGGCTCGGGCGTCGGCTCGTTGGAGAGCACCTGCCAGCGGGACGGGGCGGTGACGGTGAAGGTGAAGCTCGCCTTGAGGTCCGGCTGTTCGAACACGGGGTACATGCGCCGCGCGTCGGGAACCTCGAACTGGGAGTAGAGGTAGACCTCGTTGTCAGCCGGGTCGACGAAGCGGTGGAGGCCCTCACCCGTGTTCATGTACCGGCCGACGGCATCGACGCGAACCTCGTTCTCGGCCGCGAGGTTCGGCACGCGCACCCGGGCGCCGTTCCACTCGACGGCGATGTCCTCACCGCCGACCACCACGCGGTCCACGCTCTCGCCGAGGAAGTCGAGCCAGGTCTCACTGCCCGGCGTGGCGCTGAAACGGACCGTCGACGACGTCGTGAACGTCTCGGCTCCCGTCGTGAGGTCGAGCGTGATGTCGTAGGAGTCGACAGCGATGTTGGCGCTGCGCTCCAGGGCTTCCTCGCGTGTGAGGTTCGAGCCGGTCACGGCGTCGGTTCCTTCCTGAAGGCGATGAGGGGAGGCGACGCAGTTCGCTGAGGCGCGCTCGCGCCCGAGTGGTCGCCGTCGACCATCCTTGCACGGGGGTGAAGGTGGCAGGATGGTTTGCACGAGCGTTCTTCGCGGTACGACCCGCGGGCCGAGGCGTGCCGCGCTCGAACGTGCTCGACCAGCTCCACGACCCGCTCGACCGAGAGAGAGACATGCGCATCCACGTCGGTGGCGACCACGCCGCCTTTGAAACCCAGCAGGCCCTCGTCGACTTCCTCACCGCTGAGGGGCACGACGTCGTCAACCACGGGCCCACCGAGTACGACGCGGAGGACGACTACCCGGTGTTCGTGCTGCGCGCGGCCGAGGCCGTGCGTGACGACGCCGACTCGCTCGGCTTCGTCCTGGGCGGTTCGGGCAACGGCGAGCAGATGGCGGCGAACAAGGTCGAGGGCATTCGTGCGGCCTTGTGTCTGACGCCGGAGTTCGCCTCCTTGGCGCGCGAGCACAACGGTGCGCAGATCGCCTCGATCGGTGGCCGCTTCGTCACGATCGAGCAGGCGAAGGATATTGCCCGCACCTTCATCACGACGCAGTTCACCGGCGTCGAGCGTCACGCGCGCCGCATCGCCATGGTCGAGGCCTACGAGACGGACGGCACGCTGCCGCCGCTGTGAGTCACTGACACCCGAGCGCCGGGCCCCGCATGCCGTGCGGGCCCGGCGCTTGCGCTTTGTCCACAGGCGCCTCGTGAGACGTTTGTCACCCCGGATAGAGTGGCATCTGTGGTTCTTGACGTCACGAGCGAGCGGGTGCGCCCCCGGCGGTCGGTGCGCCGCATCGTGACGCCCCGGCGCAACTCCTCGCGCCTGCTCGCGGCGGTCATCACGTTCCTCACCCTCGTCGCGACACTGGCCGGTATCAGCTTCCCCGGCACGGTTTCCCAATCGGTTTTCGTGCCGCTCATCGTGTGCGCCGGGTTCCTCCTGTCGGGGCGCACCCTGGCTCGGGCCATCGCCGTCGTCGTGGCGGGCTACCTCGTGGTCGTCGCGTACGCCTGGGGTGATCGCACCGTCGAGTGGTCGGTGGCGTGCGTCGTCCTCGCCGTCGTCGGCCTCGTGTTCTTCGTGACGCGCAACGTGCAGGCACTCGGTGTGCCACTCAGCGTGGGTTCCGGCATGCTCAAGGACCTTCGCGAGCGGCTCGACCGTCAGGCACTCGCCCCCGAACTTCCCGACGACGTGCGTATGGAGCACTGCGTCCTGCCCGCGAAGGGTGGGGCGTTCAGCGGCGACTTCGTCGTCTGCGCCCGACACGGCGACCAGCTCGACGTGGCTCTCACCGATGTCTCCGGCAGTGGCCACTCCGCAGGGATGCGCGCGCTGCTCCTCTCGGGTGCACTGAGCGGGTTGCTCGGGGAAACGGATCCGGCCGGCTTCCTGCCGGCGGCCAACCGCTACCTCATTCGTCAGGGCTGGCGTGACGGTTTTGCCTCCGCCATCCACATCGCCCTCGACCTGCGGACCGGCTCGTACAGCATCGGGACCGCGGGCCACCCCAGTGCGGCGCACTACCACGCGGACTCGCGCCGCTGGGAGATGGTCACCGGTGCCGAGGGGTTGCTCCTCGGCCTCTTCGAGCAGGGACGGGACGACTTCTCCCGTGCGGCAGGGATGCTCGCGCCGGGTGATGTCGTCGTGCTCTACAGCGATGGCGTCGTCGAGGGTCCCGGCGGCGACATCACCGCCGGGACGCAGCGCCTGCTCGCCATGACGCAGTCGGCAATCAGCGAGGGTCTCACGGGCGGCGCTCATCGCATCTGCACGACCTCCGCCGCCCTGGGCGGCGACGACGACCGCTCCGTCGTCGTCATCTGGCGCGACGGCAACCGCCGCTACCGACGTCCGATGCTCTGAGCCACGCAGGAACGTTCGCCGCAAGGGGGCGTGGTTGGGCGCGCTCGCCCCGGCGCACAACAAAAGGGCCCCTCGGACGCGTTGTCCGAGGGGCCCTTTTGAAGTTTCAGGCGTCAGCCCGAGATCACTGACCGCCGCCGAGGCCGTCGAGCTTCTCGTTGGCGAAGTCCTGACCCTTGTCGATCTTGTCAGCGTGCTCGCCGCCCGTACGGTCGTCGGCGAAGTCACCCGCCTTCTCGACGCCCTGGTCGAGCTTGTCGGGGTTCTGCTCGGCGAAGTCGCTGGCCTTGTCCTTGGCGCTGTCGAAGATTCCCATGCTGATCCTCCTGTGTAGTCGGAACACTGTGCCGGGGGTTCCCGGACTTGGTTCCCACCCCAACACAAATTCAGGTCGGAGTCGAGAGTTCGCGTTCACCATGTGGCGCAAACTGCGACCTGACGCGGCGCGGGCAGCTGCGGCGCGCGAGGCGCGCATCGAGTGCGCTAGCATGTTGGCCGAACATGCGGGCGTAGCTCAATGGTAGAGCCTCAGTCTTCCAAACTGATTACGCGAGTTCGATTCTCGTCGCCCGCTCCACACCGCGAACGGCGGCCCTCACCACGAGGGCCGCCGTTCGTCGTTCCTGGCAGGTGCCAGAGCCGGTGAGGCCGCGGCTTGTGCGAGAATGCGGTGTTCACACGAGGTTGTGAGCGGGGTATGGCGCAGCTTGGTAGCGCGTCCGCTTTGGGAGCGGAAGGCCGCAGGTTCGAATCCTGTTACCCCGACCGTTAGCATGGACAGAAGTTCATGTACGGCGAGCCGCGCCGTGCAATGAGGCGCCAGGACGCGGCGGGCGTCCCGCCTCGCCGGTCGCGGCTCGTGACCCATCCCATCGACTACTGGAGTACACGCTGTGAAGAGCGCTGTCGAGACCCTCAACCCGACGCGGGTCAAGCTGACCGTCGACGTGACTGCCGAGGAGCTCAAGCCGAGCCTGGACAAGGCGTACAAGACGATCGGCGAGCAGGTTCAGATCCCCGGCTTCCGCAAGGGAAAGGTTCCCGCGAAGCTCATCGAGCAGCGCTTCGGCCGTGCAGCCGTCGTGCAGGAGGCCGTCAACGAGGCGCTCCCCGAGCTGTACACCAACGCGATCGTCGAGAACGACGTCAAGCCGCTCGGCCAGCCCGAGGTCGACATCACCGACTTCCCGCTCGAAGAAGGCCAGGGCCTGACGTTCACCGCTGAGGTCGACGTCCGCCCCGAGATCAAGCTCCCCGCCTTCGACACCCTCGAGGTCGAGGTCGACCCGATCGAGGTCAGCGACGCCGACCTCGAAGAGCGCATCACCGAGCTGCGTGAGCGCTTCGGCACGCTCAAGGGCGTCGAGCGCAAGGCCAAGAAGGGCGACTTCGTCTCCATCGACCTGTCCGCCACGATCGACGGCAACGAGATCGACTCCGTCTCCGGCGTCTCCTACGAGATCGGCTCGGGCACGATGCTCGAAGGCCTCGACAAGGCGCTCACCGGCCTCAAGGCCGGCGAGGAGACCACCTTCACGTCGCCGCTGGCCGGTGGCGAGCACGAGGGCCAGGACGCCGAGTGCACCGTCAAGATCGAGTCGGTCAAGGAGCGCGAGCTCCCCGAGCTCGACGACGAGTTCGCCCAGCTCGCCTCGTCCTTCGACACGCTCGACGAGCTGAAGGCCGACCTGCGCTCCGAGGTCGAGCGCACGAAGCGCTTCGAGCAGGGCGTTCAGGCCCGTGACAAGGTGCTCGACGCGCTGCTGGAGGCCATTGACATCCCCGTCCCGGACGGCGTCGTCAACGAAGAGGTGCACAACCACCTCGAGGGCGAGAACCGCCTCGACGACGACGAGCACCGCGCTGAGGTCACCGAGAGCACCCGCAAGCAGGTCGCCACGCAGCTCCTGCTCGACGAGATCGTCGAGTCCCAGGAGATCCAGGTCGGCCAGGAGGAGCTCATCGAGTACCTCATCATGTCGGCGCAGCAGTACGGCATGGACCCGAACACCTTCGCCCAGGCGCTCGACGCCCAGGGCCAGGTGCCGGCCATCATGGGTGAGGTCGCTCGCCGCAAGGCGCTCGCCACGGTCCTCGAGTCCGCCAAGGTCAAGGACACCGCGGGCAACGTCGTCGACCTCAACGAGGCCGTCGACACCGGTGACGACGAGGCCGACGCGGACGAGAAGCCCGCCGAGGAGAAGCCGGCCAAGAAGGCAGCTGCGAAGAAGAGCACGGCCAAGAAGGCCGCTGCCAAGGACGGCGACGAGAAGCCGGCCAAGAAGGCTGCCGCGAAGAAGAGCACGGCCAAGAAGACCGCTGCCAAGGACGGCGACGAGAAGCCGGCCAAGAAGGCAGCTGCCAAGAAGAGCACGGCCAAGAAGACCGCGACGAAGAAGGCTGCCGACGACAAGTGACGTCGCCGCAGGCCTGAACGCCAGCAGGAGCGCGGCTCCGCACGCACACCCGGTGCGAGCGGAGCCGCGCTCTCGTCATCGGGCCGCAGATGTGCGTGTGCCTCGCGTGAGTCGGTCAGCGCCCGCGCTTGCGCTCAGGGCGAACACCGGCCGGGACGGGGACGAAAGTCGCGGGCCCGCGCGTTAGGGTCAGTGAAGAGTTCAAGCATGGTGTCACCCGCGTGCCGGGTGGCAGATTCGGATGGAGTGATCCCTTGACGACAGCCAAGTCCTCGGACGTGGTCATGGCGAGCCAGCAGATGGCTGCCGGTCTCGACGACCAGATCTACAACCGCCTCCTCAAGGAGCGCATCATCTTCCTCGGATCGGACGTGCGCGACGACAACGCGAACGCGATCTGCGCGCAGCTTCTCCTGCTCGCTGCCGAGGACCCGGAGAAGGACATCTGGCTCTACATCAACTCCCCGGGTGGTTCGGTGACCGCTGGTATGGCCATCTTCGACACGATGCAGTGGGTGCCGAACGACGTGTGCACCGTGGCCATGGGCCTCGCTGCCTCGATGGGCCAGTTCCTGCTGTCCGCCGGCGCTCAGGGCAAGCGCTACGCGACGCCGCACGCGCGCATCATGATGCACCAGCCCCTCGGTGGCATTCAGGGAACGGCGTCCGACGTCAAAACTCAGGCCGAGCAGCTGCTGCACATCAAGAAGCAGATGGCCGAGCTCATCGCAGAGCACACGGGTCAGCCGGTCGAGAAGATCGAGTCCGACTCGGACCGCGACCGCTGGTTCACGGCGAACGAGGCCAAGGAGTACGGCTTCGTCGACCACGTCTTCGAGCGTTCCTCGGACGCGACGAAGTCGTCCAACTGATCGCCGCCCGCGACTACTGACGGAGTAATTCAATGAACTACACGAACCCGACGGGCGCTCACGGCGGCGTGACGGCGCCGATGCCCACGAGCCGCTACATCCTGCCGCAGTTCGAGGAGCGCACCTCCTACGGCACGAAGCGCCTCGACCCGTACACGAAGCTGTTCGAGGACCGCATTATCTTCCTCGGCGTCCAGGTCGACGACGCGTCGGCCGACGACATCATTGCGCAGCTCATCGTCCTGGAATCGCAGGATCCGGACCGCGACATCCTCATGTACATCAACTCGCCCGGTGGCTCGTTCACGGCCCTCACGGCGATCTACGACACGATGCAGTACATCCGCCCGGACGTGCAGACGTTCGTGCTCGGCCAGGCCGCTTCGGCCGCCGCTGTGCTGCTGGGTGCCGGTGCGCCGGGCAAGCGTTTCGCGCTGCCGAACGCTCGCGTTCTCATCCACCAGCCGGCCATGGAGGGCTCGGGTGGCCAGGCCTCCGACGTCGAGATCCAGGCCAACGAGATCATGCGTATGCGTGACTGGCTGGAGGAGACGCTGGCGAAGCACTCCGGTCGCAGCGTCGAGCAGGTGCGAGCCGACATCGACCGCGACAAGATCCTCACGGCCGAGATGGCCAAGGAGTACGGTCTCGTCGACGAGGTGCTGCAGAGCCGCAAGGCCTCGCTCGAGCAGTGATGCCTCGCGCTGTGAACGCGACGTGACGACACGAACGCGCCGGTGCCCTTCGGGGGTGCCGGCGCGTTCGCGTAGGTGACGCGGGCTTTCCGCCGGTGGCGAACAGGCTCGCGTCGAGCCGCCACGCGCGGTTCAATGATGGGGGAGACGTGCGCGGTGAACTACCGTCGTGCGGTGCACTTCACGGGGGCGATCCCCGTGTTGTCTAGGTAGGACGACGAAGGGAACGACCGGTGGCACGAGTGGGCGAGAGCAGCGATCTGCTCAAGTGTTCGTTCTGTGGCAAGAGCCAGAAGACGGTCAAGAAGCTGATTGCCGGCCCCGGCGTCTACATCTGTGACGAGTGCATCGACCTGTGCAACGAGATCATCGAGGAAGAGCTGACCGACTCGGTCGATCTCGGCCTCGAGAAGCTGCCGAAGCCGCGCGAGATCTTCGACTTCCTGCGCGAGTATGTCATCGGCCAGGACGCCGCCAAGCGCGCCCTCGCCGTCGCGGTCTACAACCACTACAAGCGCGTCCAGGCGTCCGACTCGACGTCGAAGGACCCGGTGGAGATCGCCAAGTCCAACATCCTGCTCATCGGCCCCACCGGCTGTGGCAAGACCTACCTCGCCCAGACGATGGCCAAGATGCTCAACGTCCCGTTCGCCATCGCGGACGCCACGGCGCTGACGGAGGCCGGCTACGTCGGTGAGGACGTCGAGAACATCCTGCTCAAGCTACTGCAGGCCTCCGATTTCGACACGAAGAAGGCCGAGACCGGCATCATCTACATCGACGAGATCGACAAGGTGGCCCGCAAGAGCGAGAACCCGTCGATCACGCGCGACGTCTCCGGTGAGGGCGTGCAGCAGGCGCTGCTCAAGATCCTCGAGGGCACGGCCGCCTCGGTGCCGCCCCAGGGTGGGCGCAAGCACCCGCACCAGGAGTTCATCCAGATCGACACGACGAACGTGCTGTTCATCGTCGGTGGTGCGTTCGCGGGCCTCGAGAAGATCATCGAGGACCGCAACGGCAAGAAGGGCCTCGGCTTCGGCTCGCAGCTGCACACGCCCGCCGGTGGCGATGCCTCGATGGCCGAGGTGCAGCCCGAGGACCTCATGAGGTTCGGCCTCATCCCCGAGTTCATCGGTCGTCTGCCCGTCATCACGACCGTCGAGCCGCTCGACCGTGAGGGCATGGTGAGCATCCTCACCGAGCCGAAGAACGCCCTCGTCAAGCAGTACAAGCGCATGTTCGAGATCGACGGTGTGAAGCTCGAGTTCACGCCCGATGCCCTGGACGCCGTCGCCGAGCAGGCGATGAGCCGCGGCACCGGCGCTCGCGGTCTGCGCGCCATCCTCGAAGAGGTGCTCCTGCCGGTGATGTTCGACGTGCCGAGCGAGGACGACATCGACAAGGTCGTCGTCACCCGCGAGGTCGTGCTCGACCGCGTCGACCCGACGATCGTGCGTCGCCGCGCCGCCTGATTCACGCTCTCGCCGCCACGGCTAGGGGCGAGAACGAACGAAGCGGCCCTGACCTTTCAAAGGTCAGGGCCGCTTCGTCGTGTCACTGCGTCACTTCTGCTTCGGCGGGGGAGGCGTGAGCTCTGCGTCGCGCACGACGAGCGTTGCGCCCTCGGTCTCCTCGACCGCCGTCGTCATACCGGTGATGCGACCTGCAGCGCGCAGATCGGCCTCACCCTTCTCGGCGGCTGCGAGAGCGTCAGCCGGGCCCGCGAGCGTCATCGACGTGACCTCGGCACGCATGCCGAGCTTCGCGTCCGACTTGGCGCGGCGCACACCCGCGAGAGCCTGCGAGACCGCCGTGAGAACCTTCGGGTCGGCGTCGGCCGGGAGGGTCGAGCCTGTGACCGACGGCCACGGCGCGCGGTGGATCGAGTCCGCGTGCGTCCACGACCACACTTCCTCCGTGGCGTACGGCAACACCGGCGCGAAGAGGCGCAGCAGCACGTCGAGAGCGATGCGGACCGCCGCCTGGGCCGAAGCGGCCTCGGCGTCGCTGAACTTGCCGTCACGGTTGTTGGCGCGCTCCTTGACGAGCTCGATGTAGTCGTCACAGAACGTCCAGAAGAACGTCTCGGTCAGCTCGAGGGAGCGGGTGTAATCCCAGGCCTCGAAGCCCTTCGTGGCGCGTTCGACGACGTCGTGCAGCGTGGCAAGCATCGACGTGTCGAGCGGCTGCGTCACGAGCGCGAGCAGGTCACCGTCGGCGGCGCTCGGCTCCGGCGTCATGTACGCGAACTTCGAGGCGTTGAGGATCTTCATCGCGAGGCGACGGCCGACCTTCATCTGACCCGTGTCGTACGCGGCGTCGGTGCCGAGGCGCCCGGAGGCGGCCCAGTAGCGCACGGCGTCGGCGCCGAACTCCTTGACGACGTCCTCGGGCGTCTGCGCGTTGCCCTTCGACTTCGACATCTTCTTGCGGTCCGGGTCGAGGATCCAGCCGGAGATGGCCGTGTTCGTCCACGGCACCGAGCCGTTCTCGTGGTGCGCGCGCACCGCGGTCGCGAACAGCCAGGTACGGATGATGTCGTGGCCCTGCGGGCGCATGTCCATCGGGAAGATCTTGGCGAACAGCTCGGCGTCGCTGCCGTGGGCGCTGCCGTCGGCGATCGGCCAGCCGGTGGCGATCTGCGGCGAAAGCGACGACGTGGCCCACGTGTCCATGACGTCCGGGTCGGCGACGAAGCCGCCCGCCTGACCGCGCTGGGACTCGTCGTAGCCCTTCGGCGCCTGACCCTGCGGGTCGATCGGCAGGTCGGCCTCGTCGGGCACGATCGGGTTGTCGTAGTCGGTCTCGCCCTGCGCGTCGACCGGGTACCAGATCGGGAACGGCACGCCGAAGAAGCGCTGGCGCGAGATGAGCCAGTCGCCGTGCAGGCCCTCGATCCAGTTCGTGTAGCGGCTCTGCATGAAGCCCGGGTGCCAGGTCATCTCATTGCCGCGTTCCACGAGGGCAGCGCGCAGGTCGGCGTCGCGTCCACCGTTCTTGATGTACCACTGGCGGCTCGTGACGATCTCGAGGGGCTTGTCGCCCTTCTCGAAGAAGTTGGCCTTGCGCTGCGTCTTCTTCGGCTCGCCGTCGAGGTAGCCGGAGGCGATGAGCGCCTTGACGACGTTCTCGCGGGCCGTGAACGTCGTCTTCGTCGCGAGGTTCTCGGCGAAGAGCTCCTCACCCGGGCCGCCGGCGATCCACTCGGGGGTCTCGGCGGTGATGCGGCCGCTGCGCGTGATGATCGAGCGGGTCGGCAACTGCAGTTCGCGCCACCACTGCACGTCGGTGAGGTCACCGAAGGTGCAGCACATCGCGATGCCGGCACCCTTGTCCATCTCCGCCATCGGGTGAGCGAGGACCGGGATCTCGACGCCGAACAGCGGGCTCCTGACCGTGGTGCCGAACAGCGGCTGGTAGCGCTCGTCGTCCGGGTGCGCGATGAGCGCGACGACGGCGGGGAGCAACTCGGGGCGCGTCGTCTCGATGTAGACGCGGCCGTCGTCAGCAGCGTCGCTGTGGAACGCGACGCGGTGGTAGGCGCCCGGGTAGTCGCGCGCTTCGAGCTCGGCCTGGGCGACGGCCGTCTGGAACGTGACGTCCCACAGGCCCGGCGCCTCCTGCTGGTAGGCCTCGCCGCGCTTCAGATTGCGCAGGAAGGCCTGCTGGGCGACGGCGCGCGAACGCTCGTCGATCGTGCGGTAGGAGACGTTCCAGTCGACGCTGATGCCGAGGCGGCGGAAGAGATCCTCGAACGTCTCCTCGTCCTTGACGGTGAGCAGGTCACACAGCTCGATGAAGTTCTGACGACCGATCGGTTCCTGGTCGGCGGCCTTGACGCTCTTGCCCTCGGCACCCTGCAGCGGCGGGGTGTAGTCGGGGATGTAGGCCTTTGTGGCGTCACCGCGCACGCCGTAGTAGTTCTGCACACGACGCTCGGTGGGCAGGCCGTTGTCGTCCCAACCGATCGGGTAGAAAACCTCACGCCCCTGCATGCGCTGGTAGCGCGCCATGCAGTCGGTGTGGGTGTAGCTGAAGACGTGGCCCACGTGGAGTGACCCCGACGCTGTCGGCGGGGGAGTGTCGATGGCGAAGACCTGCTCGCGGGGTAGATCGAGCGCACGCTCACGGTCGAAGGTGTACGTGCCGTTCTGCTTCCATACCGCGCCCCACGTGTCTTCGAGTCCGTCGACGGTGGGCTTGTCCGGCATGGGACGAGCGGTGGGCGTGGAGTCAGCAGTCATGGGGCCATGTTTTCATGCCCTTTCACCTCGATGCGACAACGCCCGCGCCGTCCGCCTAGTCTTAGAAGGAATGGGCGTGCCCCGCGACAGCGCGGGCGCGCGACGATGAGGCGTTCGCGCAGTGGCTGCGAGTCGGTGCGTGAACCCGAGAAGGAGTAAGTCCGATGAACTTTGACTCGCGTGGGTCCTTCGCGCTGGAGCCGTTCGTCTCGCGGTACGCCCCCACCCAGGTGATGCCGCTCGGGGAGGGCTTCCTCGAGTACGCGCAGGGCAAGCTGCCCTCGTCGCTCGTCGAGCTGTACCGCCGCCACGGCCTCGGCTGGTACGGCCAGCAGGAACTGTTGCTCGTCGACCCGAGCCGGTGGATGCCGGTGCTCGTCGAGTGGTTCGGCGCCGACGTGTCGAGCATTCCGTTCGCCGTGACGAGCTTCGGGCACGTGTACCACGTGGCTCCGTCGGGCCAGGTCGAGTGCCTCGACCCGCACTTCCTCACGAACATGGTGGTCGCCGGTTCTGTCGAGGAGTTCTTCACCGAGCACCTGCTCTCGCAGAGCTCGCACCTTTCCGACCTGCGCGGCCCGCACCAGGGTGCGCGCTCGAAGCTCGGCCCGCTGGGCGACGGCGAGCTCTACTACTTCACGCCGATGCTTCCCCTGGGCGGCTCCGTCAGCCCCGAGTCGCTGACGAAGGGCGACGGCGTCCAGCACGCCCTCCTGACCCACCGGATGGTGCGCGAGCAGCGTCAGCGCTGAGGCAAGCACTGAGGACGAAGGACGAGGTCGAGGCGGCCTCGTCCTTCGTCATCAGCGCACGAATGTTGAGAGCGTGATTCACCCCACAGGAAATGTTCAGGGTGTGACTTTAGGGTTCGACCACCGCGCGGACTGGTCGTGCGCCCGTGCGCCGCGAGGGTGGCCGAGAAACGTCAGGAGACGAGTACCTCGAGTTACCCGGCCAGTGGTGGTGCTCCGTCCTCCTCGAGCACGTCGCCGTGGTACTACGTCACGTTCCAGCTCAGCCATACCAACGAGCGACATGAGTTGCCGGTCAACGGCCGCTACGACGGTCAGCTGGCCGAGGGTGACGAGGGCCAGCTCACCATCCAGGGAACACGCTTCAAGGGATTCGACCCCAGCACGCAGGCCTTGCCGTACCCGACGGAGTCGTCGGACTATTGATCGTCACGCATGTGAACGCTGCCAGGGCGGGAGTTTGAGGTGAGGTTTCGGACGCCTCGCGTGAGTTCCACCCTGCTGGCGACGTGGCGCCCACCCGTCTGGCAAGTCTGTGAGCAGCTTCGCTCGGTGGCGTCCTTTTGCCTTAGCGTCGTGTCGTCTGTCTGCAGGGCGTCACCGACGCCAAGACCAGCGCGACCCGAGGGGCACGGGAGGGGGCACCAGGTCGTGTGGGCGGCGAGCAGACCGGCAAACTGTTCAGCGAGCCTACGATCGAGAAATTGGACGTCCTGGGCTCCAAACTCCCCGCCTGACACCACAGACCGGGAATACTGGGCCCAGAAAGGAGGGCTCGCTGCGCACGGACTTCGGGCTCACGCAGCCCGCTGACGTCGTGGCAGCGACCCCTTCTCTTGCGGCCTATCGCTAATCACCAACAGATCGGGGAACCGTGATGACAGGAACTGACGACGGCGTTGCCACGACGCGTTCACCCGAGGTAGCGGTGATCGGGGGCGGGATCGTCGGTCTGTCGACGGCGTACGCGCTGCGGGAGCAGGGCGTGCCGGTCCGCTTGTACGAGGCTGGTTTGCCCGGATCGGGTCAGTCCGCAGGCGAGTCGCGGATCTTCCGGCATGCCCACGACGACCCGCGACTCGTCGCTTTCGCGCGCGAAAGCCGCGGCATATGGGATGAGTGGGCCGAACACTTCGACGTCGAGCTGGTCTCATCGGACGGTGTCCTGGCGATCGGAGACAGCGCCCTGGCGCGGCTGCGGGTGCTCGACGAGGTCGGCGGCGTGGAAGCGCACGAGATCGACGCGGCCGAGGTCGCCCAGCGGATGCCGCTGCTCGCTGGGTACTCGGGGCCAGCGATGCTCGACGAGTCGGGCGGCGCGATCCGCACCCGAGCCGCGATCACGGCACTCACGGGTGCCCTCGGAGATGCGGTCACCACCGGTGAGGTCATCTCCATCGATCCCCGCGCCGACGGGACGGTCGAGGTGCGCAGCGTCACCGACCGAGCTGTCTACTCCAAGGTGGTCGTGTGCGCCGGCCGCGAAACCGCCCGCCTGGCCCGCAGCGTCGGCCTGTCGCTGCCGGTTCGCCTTGCCGCACACGTCAGGCTGACCTTCGACGTGAAAGCCGCCGCCCCGGCACGAGTCGCGTGCCTGCAGGACAGCAGCGGCGTCTTCGGCGAAGTCGGCGTGTACGCGACGCCGCTACCGGGCAACAGCAGTTATTCGGTCTGACTCAGCGACACCGTCGGCGTCCGCGACGACGGAACTTTCATCGACCCGGCGGCGATTCGATCACTGGACGAACGCGCACGCGAATACGTGACACGGGCGCTGCCCGGTCTCCACCCAGAGCCGCGCGACTTTCTTCACTGCTGGGTGACCGACCTCCCATGGAGCGAGGACGGCGTGGCCGTGTGGGAGGCAGACTCTGTCCTTTTTGTGGCCGGTCACAATCTGTTCAAGCAGGCACCTGCGCTGGGTCGCGCTCTTGCCCGGGCTGCGACCGGCGGTGGTCTCCGCGCCGAGCTCACGCCCGAAGCGCGCCTCGGCGAGGCCCAGAGCTAGGGCGTGTCTCCCAATCCCGGGTGACCCGAGATCCTGGCCGGCAAACTGTTCAGCGAACCCACGATCGAGAAGTTGGACGTCCTGGCCTCTAAGCTTCCCGCGTGAGACTACGACCTCGTCGAGTGTGTCGCTGTGCGATGTTCAGATCGCACAGCGACACACTCGTCACATTGGGGTCGCGTTGGTGGCTGCCTGCAGTGCGGCGGCAAGGTCGCCCGCGGAAGCACCGACGCCCTTGTCCGCGACGTAGGCGGGCGTACCAGCTGCAACCACGGCCCCGCCGGCGTCGCCCGCGCCGAGTCCAAGATCGATCACGCGATCGGCCACCGCGACAACGCGCATGTCCAGCTCCGCGGCGACGAGCGTGTTGCCCGCATCGAGCAGCGGTTCGTCCTGGCTAGGGTCCCTCGCAGCGGCGGTCGAACAACGACCACCCACACTTCAATAGTCGGTGCGACGCTAGGAACGGTTCCGCGACGTGCCCCAGACTTCCTGGAGCTTTTCCCTCGTCCTCGAACCTCTTTGACGCAAGCTCGGCAAGACACTCGACCCCGACGACTTCACCGACGCGCAAGCCGTCGCCGCCGTCGAACGCATCACCCGCGGCAACCTCCGGCTCCTTGAGCGCCTCCTTACTCAGATCCAACGTGTCCTGAAGATCAACGAGCTCGACGTCATCACCATCGACGTCGTCGAAGCCGCCCGCAGCACCCTCGTCATCGCCACCACCTAACCCGACACCGATCGCGGCGAAAACGACGACATAAAGCGAAGCTGCTCACAGGCAAGTCGTGACGATGCCTCTGCTCGGTTCCCTCATCGTGGTCGCGGGCATCATCGTCGTGAGCCCCTTCGGCGAGGCGGAGCTTGCCGGATGGGCCCTCATCTTCGGTGGGTTGCCGTTCACCGGCATGGCAAGGACATAGCTCATGCTCTACGAGGAAGCCGTTGTTCTCCGTAAGCC
The DNA here is from genome assembly GCF_019895135.1 of Dermacoccus sp. Tok2021. NCBI lineage: Bacteria > Bacillati > Actinomycetota > Actinomycetes > Micrococcales > Dermacoccaceae > Dermacoccus > Dermacoccus sp. Tok2021. The sequence continues at coordinate 9,993 of NZ_JAGTHU010000004.1, read as the reverse complement.
GGTGTTCGCTCGTGCCGTCCCGATCGAGGAGATCGTTGCGATCAGCGCGGGCCGACACGGCGTCATGTTCGCCTGGGCCGACGGAAACACGAGTACGAGCACCGGCGTCGGTGAGCAGGGCATCATTCCCAACCGCCTCGTCCCGGACATGGTCTCGGGCATTCTCGAAGCTCGCGACGCGTACCTCACGGCTCACGATCTGGCGTGTCGGACGGGTGAGGCCGCGCCGCCGGTTCGTGTCCGCGACGATCAGGGCGGCTGGGGGTGGGTAGACCCCGACCCGCTCGCTACGGGAGATCGGCTGACGACGTCAGGTCACGGAGTCGAAGCACGCCACATTGCGAGGATGTTGTGTTGTTTGTGCGCCTCATACGGTGCCCAAACAACACAACATCGTGCGCTCAGGCGCGGTTCGTGGCTGCGGGGCCGGGGCGGACCGAGACCATGTCGAGGTTGGCGTCCGGCGAGGCCGTCAACGCAGCGCGGACGGCGCCGGCCACCGACTCCGGGCGCAGGTAGTTCTCCGCGTCGTACTCGCGCCCCTCGAAGTCGTTGAGTTCGATCTGCATGTCCGTGGCCACGCGGCCCGGGTGAACGGAGGAGACACGGATCCCTGCCGGTCGAAGCTCCTCGCGCATCGCGTCGGTGAGTGCGCGAGCCGCGAACTTGGACGCCGAGTAGACGCCGCCGGGCCCGTTGGCCGTGAGCCCCGAACCCGAGTTGATGACGACGACCGTTCCGGACGCCTCCTCGAGAGCGGGCAGGACGAGCCGAGTCAGATCCGCGACGGCGAACACGTTGACCTCGAAGGTGCGACGCCAGTCGTCACGCGAGAGGTCGCGGAAGGCGCCGCTGCCGAGTAGGCCAGCGGAATGCACGAGACCGTCGAGCCGCTCGAGGCCGAGCTCGTCAACGGCCCGCTCGACGGCGTCGGCGTCCGTGAGGTCGGCCGCGAACGGGCGGGCCGATGCGTAGCGCTCACAGGCCGCAGCGACCGCAGCGGGGTCGGTTCCGCCGACGATCAACTCGTGGTCGGAGGCCAGATCGTCACAGATCGCTCGGCCGATGCCGCGCGTTCCACCGGTGACCAGGATGACGGGACGTTCGCTCATGACCCCACGCTATCGGCGTCCCCAGACAGACCGCGTCCCCGCCCGGTTCACGACCTCGCGCGGCCGGGGCGTCATGCGCGCTCCGGGCGAGCCACCGAGCGCACCGCATCGCGGCGCGGCCGTGCGCAACGGTGGGCGCCTCCCTGTCCGGAACCTGCGCAGGGACACCTGCTCCCGAGCCGTGTCACAACCACGCAGGAGGGGACGTGATGAACATCAAGCGCGCAGTTTCAGCAACTCTGTTGGCCGGAGGGATTGCCGTCAAGGGCACCGGCGTTGCATCGTCCGCGTCAGCGGGACCGTCGATCGGCAAGACCTGGAATGCCGGAACCACGCTGTACTACGCCTACTACGCCGCGACTGACACCTTCTGCATCGGGCGAGGTTCATCGTCGCCCGCGCGACTCAGCGTGGCGTTCTCCAAGGGTGGCAGGGGGCTGCACTCCCTGACGCTGAACGCCAAGGTAGGCAAACAAGCGTGTTCGCAATTCAAGAAGAACTCTTCCCGTCTCTACGAGAACGACCGCGTGAAGTTCACGCTCTCGAACAGCCTCGGCGCCAAGTCCACCGGATACCTGCGCGTCTGACGCGCTCCTCGTGGTCCTCCAGTGCGCCGCGAGGACCAGGAGGCCCGTTTGCGTGGGGCAATCCATCAACCTTGCGCATGTCATGCGACGCGGAACGTCGACCGGATCGCCGGGGTCGCGGAGCGTCAGACCCAGTGGCCGCGAGCCGGTTGAGGCGTCATGAGGTTGACATGCTCCGGCGTCAGGTCGTCGATCGCGTTGACGCCGACCAGACGCATCGTGCGTCGCATCGAGGTATGCATGAGGTCGAGTATGCGTGTGACGCCGCGCTGACCACCGGCCATGAGGCCATACATGTAGGCGCGCCCCACGAGCGCGTAGTCGGCGCCCAGCGCGACGGCGGCGACGACGTCGGCACCGTCCATGATCCCCGTGTCGATGCCGATCGAGAAGGCATCGCCGAGTTCGGCACGCACCTCGGGCAACAGGTGCAACGGGATCGGTGCGCGGTCGAGCTGACGGCCCCCGTGGTTGGACAGGATGATCCCGTCGACACCGCCCTCGGCGATGCGGGCCGCGTCAGGCACGCTCTGCACGCCCTTGACGACGAGGCGCCCCGGCCACAGCTGGGCGAGCCACGCGATGTCGTCGTGGTCGAGTGACGGGTCGAACATGCGGTTGACGAGATCGGCCACGGTGCCCGAACTACGGGAGAGCGACGCGAATGACAGCGGCTCGTGGGTGAGGAAATCGAACCACCAGTGCGGGTGCGCCGCTGCGTCGAGGACCGTCCGGGCGGTCAGCTGCGGCGGGATGGAGAAGCCGTTGCGCGTGTCGCGCAGGCGTGCGCCCGCGATGGCCGTGTCCACCGTGACGACGAGCGTGCGAAAGCCTGCCTGCCAAGCCCGCTCGACGAGTGCTGCCGAAGCCTCGCGGTCGTTCCACAGGTAGAGCTGGAACCAGTTGTCACCGTCCGGCGCATGGGTCGCGACGTCCTCGATCGAGGCGGTGCCCATCGTCGAGAGGCAGAAGGGGATATCGGCGTCGGCGGCGGCTGCGGAACCGGCGTATTCACCCTCGCTGTGCATCATCCGGGTGAAGCCGGTGGGGGCGATGCCGAGCGGCATCGCGACACGTCGCCCGAAGATCTCGGTCGAGGTGTCGGCATCCGAGACGTCGTGCAGGACGTGGGGCACGAATTCCACGTTCCGGTAGCTCAGCCGCGAGCGCCGCAGGGAGATCTCCGCCTCGGCGGCGCCGTCGACGTAGTCGAACGGAGCCTTCGGTGTGCGTCGCTTCGCGATCTCGCGCAGTTCCCAGACGCTCGTGGCTTTCTCCAGCCGACGCCCGACGCGATCGGTCGACGGTTTGGCGAACCGCACGAGCGATGCCAGTTCACGAACATCCGGCATGCGGCGTTCCAGCGCGGCGGGGATGGGGCGGGAGTGGTGCGAGGACGTCATCGCTCAACACTACGACCGCGGCCGAACAGACATCGGGCCTCGCCCCTGATCCTCCGGGGCGCGTTTTCCTCACACCGTCGCCGCTCGCTACCATGGTCGTAACGACGTTCGAGCCGTCATCAGCGGCGAGTCCCCGGAAGAACAGTGCCACCACATGGAGACACTCAGTAGAACCGGGCGGGAGTGGCCCGTCACAGCCGGCATGAAGCGGTCAGATCGCTCCCTGCGCACGCGGGTTCGAGATGGCAAGCAAGGTGGTACCGCGAGGTTCCGACACATGTCGGTGCCGTCGTCCTTGCACCCGACCTGACCGCGCAAAGGATGCCGCCATGACCTACCCAAAGGACGACCTCACCCAGAATGCCACTGCCGCAGATCAGCACGCCGGTGAGGCATTCGGGATCAAGGGCGTGCCCTCCTCGCCCGCGTTCCCCGACATCGAACGCGCCGTCCTCGACTACTGGGCGGCCGACGACACCTTCCGCGCCTCGATCGAACAGCGTGACGCCGGTGAGAACGGGGAGAACGAGTTCGTCTTCTACGACGGCCCGCCCTTCGCCAACGGTCTGCCGCACTACGGCCACCTCCTCACGAGCTACGTCAAGGACCTCGTGCCGCGCTACATGACGATGCGCGGCAAGAAGGTCGACCGTGTCTTCGGGTGGGACACCCACGGCCTGCCCGCCGAACTCGAGGCGATGCGTCAGCTCGGTCTGAAGACCAAGGACGAGATCGTCGAGATGGGCATCGAGGCGTTCAACGACGCCGCCAAGGCGAGCGTCATGAAGTACGCCGACGAATGGGTCGACTACGTGGGCCGCATGGGCCGCTGGGTCGACTTCGAGCGCGGCTACCGCACGTACAACGCCGGCTACATGGAGTCGGTCATCTGGGCGTTCAAGTCGCTGTACGAGAAGGGCCTCATCTACGAAGGCCTGCGCGTGCTGCCGTACTGCTGGAACGACGAGACGCCGCTGTCCAACCACGAACTGCGCATGGACGAGGACGTCTACCAGAACCGTCAGGACCCGGCCGTGACGGTCGGCTTCACCCTGGAGACGGGCGAGAAGGCCCTCATCTGGACGACGACGCCCTGGACGCTGCCGAGCAACCTCGCCGTTTCCGTCGGCCCCGACATCGACTACGTCGTCGTCGAGGCTGACGCCCCCACCGGCTCGAGCGAGCGCTACGTCATCGCCGAAGCGCGCCTCGCGGCCTACGCCAAGGACCTGTTCGGCGAGAAGCTGGACGCCGACGCGCTCGCCGGGAAAGTCGTCGAGCGGTTGAAGGGCCGCGACCTCGTCGGACGCCGCTACACCGCACCCTTCACCTACTTCGCGGACGAGGAGAAGCTCGCGGGCAGCGCGGCGTGGAGCATCCTCTCGGCCGACTACGTCACGACCGACGACGGTACGGGCCTCGTCCACATGGCCCCCGCCTTCGGTGAGGAGGACAAGGCCGCCACGGACGCCGCGGGCATCCCACCGGTCGTTCCCGTGGGCCCCGACGGCCGCTTCACCTACCCGGTGAGCGACTACGAAGGCATGCAGGTCTTCGACGCGAGCCCGCACATCATCGACCACCTCAAGGCGGCGACGAAGGGTGCGGGGGAGAAGGGCCACGTCAGCGACGGCACGCTTCTCGTGCGCCGCGAGAGCTACGACCACTCCTACCCGCACTGCTGGCGCTGCCGTCAGCCGCTCATCTACATGGCGGTGAGCTCCTGGTTCGTCGAGGTGACGAAGATCAAGGAGCGCATGCTCGCGCACAACGACGAGATCACCTGGGTGCCCGGCAACGTCAAGCACGGCCAGTTCGGTAAGTGGCTGGAGAACGCACGCGACTGGTCGATCACCCGTAACCGCTTCTGGGGCAGCCCCGTTCCGGTGTGGAAGTCGGACAACCCCGCCTACCCGCGTGTCGATGTGTACGGCTCCTTCGCCGACCTCGAGCGCGACTTCGGCACGCTGCCGGTGAACGCCGCCGGCGAACCCGACCTGCACCGTCCGTTCATCGACGAACTCACGCGCCCCAACCCGGACGACCCGAGCGGCCAGTCCACGATGCGCCGTGTCAGCGACGTGCTCGACGTCTGGTTCGACTCCGGCTCGATGAGCTACGCGCAGGTGCACTACCCGATGGAGAACGAGGCCTGGTTCGAGAACCACTTCCCGGCCGACTTCATCGTCGAGTACATCGGTCAGACGCGCGGTTGGTTCTACACGCTCCACATCCTCGCGACGGCGCTGTTCGACAAGCCCGCGTTCTCCTCCGTCATCTGCCACGGCATCGTGCTCGGCAGCGACGGGCAGAAGATGAGCAAGTCGCTGCGCAACTACCCGGACGTGTCCGAGGTGTTCGACCGTGACGGCGCCGACGCGATGCGCTGGTTCCTCATGTCGAGCCCGATCCTGCGCGGCGGCAACCTCTCTGTCACCGAGCAGGGCATCCGCGACGGCGTGCGTCAGGTCATGATGCCGCTGTGGAACGCCTGGTCGTTCTTCGCGCTGTACGCCAACGCGGCCAACGGCGGCGAGGGATACGAGGCCAAGTGGACGACGAGCTCGACCGACGTTCTCGACCGGTACCTGCTCGCCAAGCTGCGTGACCTCGTCGAGACGATGCAGGCGCAGCTGGACGCCTACGACATCGCCGGTGCCTGCGAGAGCGTGCGCGGCTTCCTCGACGTCCTGACGAACTGGTACATCCGCCGCAGCCGCGAGCGCTTCTGGGGCACGGGCGCCTCGGCGCAGACCGGTGAGTCGCACGAGTCCCTGTCGGCCGAGGCCTTCGACACGCTCTACACGGCCCTCGAGGTCGTGACGCGCGTCGCCGCACCGCTGCTGCCCTTCGAGACGGAGCAGATCTGGCGCGGTCTCACGGGTGGCCGCTCCGTGCACCTCAGCGACTGGCCGGTCGCCGACGACCTGCCGGCGAACGACGAGCTCGTCGCCGCCATGGATCGTGCCCGTGAGGTCTGCTCGGTGACGCTCGGCCTGCGCAAGGCGGAGCGCCTGCGTGTGCGTCTGCCGCTCGCGAGCGTCACGGTGGTCGGTGAGAACCCGCACCAGCTCGAGGAGTTCGCGAGCCTCGTCTCCGACGAGGTCAACGTGCGTCACCTCGTCCTGGCCGACTCGGCGAGCGCCGACGCCGACCGCTTCGGTGTGAGCCAGCGCCTGTCGGTCAACGCTCGCGCTGCCGGCCCGCGCCTGGGCAAGAACGTCCAGCAGGCCATCAAGGGCAGCAAGTCGGGTGACTGGTCGGTCGACGCGAACGGCGTCGTCACCGCCGGCGGGCTCGAACTCGTCGAGGGCGAGTACACGCTCGACATGGCTGTCGACGCCGACAAGGCCGGCGCCAACACGGCGGCAGCGATGCTGCCGAGCGGCGGTTTCGTCGTCCTCGACACCGAAGTGAGCCCGGAGCTCGCCGCCGAGGGGCTCGCCCGTGACGTCGTGCGCGCCGTCCAGCAGGCCCGCCGCGACGCCGGACTCGACATCTCCGACCGCATCTCGCTCACCGTCACCGGTGACGACGAGGTCTGGGGCGCCACCGTCGCGCACCAGGACCTCATCATGCGCGAGACGCTCGCCGTCCAGTTCGGTTCGGCCGGTGCCGCGCACCAGCTGCCCGAGGGCGTCGGCACCGAGGCCGAGGTCGGCGACAAGCAGAAGGTTCGCATCGTCGTGAAGAAGGTGGAGGGCAAGTGACGCCCACGAAGCGAAGCGGCGCTCCTGACGCCGAGGCCCGCGAGGCCGAGCACCAGGCCGCGCTGCGCCTGCGGGTGCGCGAGATCGAGGACTCGATCCTCGCGCGCACCCCGGAGAACAACCCGGAGCCGTCGCTCGAGCGCGTGCGCCGGGCGATGGAACTGCTCGGCGACCCGCAGAAGACGTTCCCGATGATCCACCTCACGGGCACGAACGGGAAGACGACGACGACGCGCATCGTCGAGCGGGTGCTGCGCGAGCACGGCCTCAAGACAGGCCGGTTCACCTCGCCGCACCTGCACGACTTCCGTGAGCGCATCGCGCTCAACGGGGAGCCGGTCGACCCGGAGCGCTTCGTCGCGGTCTGGGCGGACGTGGAGCCGTTCATCGCGATGGTCGACGCCGAATGCCTCGCCGCCGACGAGCCGACGATGACCTACTTCGAGGTCCTCGTCGTCCTCGCCTACGCCGTGTTCGCGGACGCGCCCGTCGACGTCGCCGTCGTCGAGGTCGGCCTCGGCGGCGTGTGGGACGCCACGAACGTGGCTGACGGCGTCGTCTCCGTCATCGCACCCGTGGCCATCGACCACACGCGCCTGCTCGGCGACACCCTCGAGGACATCGCGGGGGAGAAGAAGGGCATCATCAAACCGGGCGGCATCGCCGTCGTCGCCGAACAGGCCCCCGAGGTCGACGAGATCGTGCGCGAGTACTGCCTCGAGGTCAACGCCACGATGCTGCGCGAGGACGACGCCTTCGGCGTGACAGCCCGCGAACCTGCCGTCGGCGGACAGATGATCTCCGTGCGTGGCCTCGCCGCCGAGTACGCCGATCTGTTCCTGCCGCTCTTCGGCGAGCACCAGGCGCACAACACGGCGCTCGCGATCGCGGCTGTCGAGGCGTTCCTCGGCGGGGGCGAGCAGAAGATCGACGACGACGTCCTGCGCGCAGCGCTCGAAGGCGTGACGTCGCCCGGTCGTCTCGAGATCGTTCGCCGTTCACCCACGGTCGTCGTGGACGCCGCGCACAACCCGGCCGGTGCGGCCGCGTTGCGTGAGGCGCTCGCCGACTCGTTCCAGTTCAACCGCCTCGTGGGTCTCGTCGCCGTGCTCGCGGACAAGGACGCCGAGGCCATCCTCACGGCCCTCGAGCCGACGCTCGACCACGTCGTCGTCACGCGCAACACCTCGCCGCGCTCGATGGCGCCGCGGGAGCTGGGCACGCTGGCGGCCGAGCTGTACGGCGACGACCGTGTCACCGTCATCGAGAACCTGCCGGACGCGCTCGACCACGCCGCACAGCTGGCCGACGAAGAGGGCGTCGGCGGTGGTGTGCTCGCCACCGGGTCGGTCATCACGGCCGCCGAGGTGCGCATGCTCCTGGGGGTGACGAACTCGTGACCGCCGAATGGATCCGGCGCCTGCGTTTCACCGGCATCGGTGAGCGCAAGACGCGACAGCTCGCCGGCGCGACGATCGGCTGCCAGGCGTTCATCCTGTTCTTCTTCGCCCTCACGGCGTGGGGTCTGGAGAACGCCGAGCACCCCGACGGCGGCGGCAACCAGAGCCTCTACCTCTGGGGTGGCCTCGGTCTGGCTGTGCTTTGTCTGTACGCCTCCGCGTCGATGCGGAAGTCGATCGGCATCCCCCTAGGGTGGGTGCTTCAGGTGGCTACGTTGCTCACCGCGTTCATCGCACCACTGATGCTCATCGCCGGGTTGCTCTTCCTCGCGCTGTGGATCACCGCGCTCGTGCAGGGCGACAAGATGGACGAACTGACGCGCAACTTCGTTGGGAGTAGTACATGAACTGGCTCGAGGCGATCGTCCTCGGCGTGGTGCAGGGGCTCACCGAGTTCCTGCCGATCTCGTCATCGGCGCACCAGCTCCTCGTCGGGCGCATCTTCTTCGGCAACGACGGTGGTGGCGCGGCCTTCACGGCGATCAACCAGCTGGGCACCGAGGCAGCCGTCCTCGTGTACTTCTGGAAGGACATCGTCCACATCGTCAAGCAGTGGTTCGGGTCGCTGACCGGCAAGGTCGAGAAGAACGACCCGGACGCTCGCATGGGTTGGCTCGTCATCACCGGCACCATCCCGATCGCCCTGCTCGGCATCCTGTTCAAGGATGCGATCGAGGGCACGCTGCGCAACCTGTGGATCACCGCGACGATGCTGCTCGTCTTCGCGCTCGTCATCATGGTGGCCGACATCCAGTCCGACAAGCGCCTCGAGAACAAGCAGACGGAGAAGGACCTCGAGCACCTGTCGTGGGCCGACGGCCTCAAGTTCGGTCTCTTCCAGGCGCTCGCGCTCATCCCGGGTGTCTCGCGTTCGGGCGGCACGATCGCCGGTGGTCTGTTCATGGGCTACTCGCGTCCGGCGGCAACGCGCTACGCATTCCTCCTCGCCATCCCGGCCGTGCTCGCCTCGGGCGCGTTGCAGGTCGTCGAGGTCGCCTCGGCCGGTAAGGACGCCGACTCGGGCAGTTGGGGCATGATCGGTATCGCCACCGTCATCGCCTTCGGTGTCGGCTACGCCGTCATCTCGTGGCTGATGAAGTACATCTCGACCCACAACTTCCGACCGTTCGTCATCTACCGCATCGGGCTCGCGCTCGTCATCTACGTGCTGCTCGCCACCGGCGTCGTCGACACCGCCGTGCACGCCTGACATCATCCGAAGCAAGCACTCGAAAACTTCCTCTGGAGGAACCCGTCATGACCGCACAGACCGAGCGTTCGCTCGTCATCGTCAAGCCCGACGGCTACCGTCGCGGCCTCACCGGCGAGGTCCTGCGCCGCATCGAGGCGAAGGGTTACAGCCTCGCCGCGCTGCAGGTCACCGAGGCCACGCGTGAGCAGCTCGCCGAGCACTACGCCGAGCACGAGGGCAAGCCGTTCTACGAGCCGCTCGTGGAGTTCATGAGCTCCGGCCCCGTCGTCGTCGCCGTCATCGAGGGCAACGACTGCATCAAGGGCTTCCGTTCGCTCGCCGGCGCCACCAACCCGACGGAGGCCGCCCCCGGTTCGATCCGCGGCGACCTCGGCCGCGACTGGGGCCTCAAGGTGCAGCAGAACATCGTCCACGGCTCCGACTCCACGGAGTCGGCCGAGCGCGAGATCGGCATCTGGTTCCCCAACCTCTGATCGAGGTGCGCGACTCACTCATCGCCGACCCGGGC
>NZ_JAGTHU010000039.1:0-12100 GCF_019895135.1 Dermacoccus sp. Tok2021 | reverse complement strand
GCCCCCCCCCCCCCCCCCCCGCCCCCCCCCCCCCCCCCCGCGCGGCCCCCCGCCCCGCCCCCCCCCCCCCCAGTGCGACGTTCGGAGAAACCATGTCCCATGCGAATGCAGCATTGACCCCGCGCCACAGACGGATCGTCGCGCGTCTGGTCGTAGACGAGGGCTGGCCGGTCAGTGAGGTTGCTGCCCGCTTCCAAGTCTCGTGGCCGACCGTGAAACGCTGGGCCGACCGCTACCGGGCCGGCCAGTCCATGCAGGACCGGTCCTCACGCCCGCACCGGTCCCCGAACAAGACCAGCCAGACGACCACCAGGCGCTGTATTCAGCTTCGCCTGCGTCTGCGCGAAGGACCCGTGCAGCTGTCTTGCCGGCTCGGCATCGCTCCGTCCACGGTCCACCGGATCCTGACCGACGCGCGCCTGAACCGGCTCTCCCACGTCGACCGCGCCACCAGGGAGCCAGTCCGCCGCTACGAACACGACTACCCCGGCGCCATGCTGCACGTCGACGTGAAGAGGCTCGGCAACATCCCCGACGGCGGGGGCTGGCGCTACGTCGGTCGGCAACAAGGCGCGCGCAACCGCGCCGCCACACCCGACAAGCCCCGCAACAAGTACCGGGATCCGCTCATGGGCAAGGCCTATGTCCACACCGTCATCGACGACCACTCCCGCGTCGCCTACGCCGAAGTGCACGACGACGAAACCGCCCTCACCGCCACCGCGGTCCTCGTCCGGGCGGTCGAGTGGTTCAACGCCCGCGGTGTCACGGTCGAGGGCGTCCTGTCCGACAACGGCGGCGCCTACCGCTCACACCTGTGGCGCGACACCTGCGCCGAACTGGGCATCCGGCACAAGCGGACCAGGCCGTATCGGCCGCAGACCAACGGGAAGATCGAACGCTTTTACCGCACCCTGGCCGACGGCTGGGCTTACGCCCGCTGCTACACCTCCGAGACGGAGCGCCGCGGTGAGCTCGATGGCTGGTTGCACCACTACAACCACCACCGACCCCACACGGCTTGCGGGAACCAGCCGCCGTTCTCACGATTGACCAACGTCTCCGGTCAGTACATCTAGGCCTCCGCCGCCACCACTCTGCCCTGGGCCGCGCCCTGCCCCACACCCAGGAAGCCAGTCCCACCTGTCCACCCCATCAACGAACCCGTGCGCCCCACTTCAAAGTGGGGCGCACGGGTTCGTTTGTGCTGCAACACAATTCGTAGTTTTTGGCGACACTGGGAACCAGGCTGCCCCACTACGGTGGGGCGCACGGCAGAGCGGCGAATCACGTTGTGCTGCAATGCTTTTAGGGGTCGCCTCTATGTTTGCGCCCCACCTGCCCCACTTTTGGGCACACAAGCCGCGATTTTTCAGGCGAACGAGGGGTGTCCACCCCATCGATCGAGAGATCCGAATGCTCAATACATAGGTAGCGCAACGCTTTTCATCAGATCACCGGGTGTCCACCCCATCGTCTGGCAGTGTCCACCCCATCGATTCCAGACGCTGGGTGTCCACCCCATCGGTCGATGGGGTGGACACCCAGATAGTGGGAGCTACTCCTTCCCTACATCTCGTAGATGAGCCAGGAACGAGCCCCACATGTGGGGGTGCGGAAGTTTTCTCGGGTGTCGCTGTCCGATTTCGGGGTGCTCGATGGGCTTATTGCCAGTGATCGATGACCCGACACGCGGAGGCGACACCAGTGATCCACTGCTTGCCGATAATTGGCTCTATAGTCGTGCCATGGTTCTCAAACGCAGCGCTGGCCGCCCACCGAGGGAGCGTGAGCGACACGCCTACCTGCCTGCCCTCGAGTACCCGCTGCGCGACCTTCTCTGGGAAGCGGCAGCCCGGGCAGAACTCCCTGTCAGTGTCACCGCGTCGATCATCATCGGCGACGCCTACGGCTACCACTCGCCGTGGGAGCCTGACCTCGACTACCAGGCGCTGGGCATCGATATCGACCGCGCCCGCGCCGTCGGCGCGACGCCACCGCAGCCTTTCCCCATCGTCGACAGCGACAAGAAAAAGACGTACATGCGGCTGGATCGCGAGCTCGCAGATCGCATCAACGCGCGCTGCGAGGCGCATGCTGTCGCACACGTCGAAGAGCTGCGGCGCATTCTCGCAGCAGCTTTCGGCATGGACCGGCCCGACCTGGTGCGTTTCGTGCAGCGCCACGGTCACCAGGACGCTCTCCCGATCGCGGAGGCCAGCTGATGACCTGACCCCGGGCATAAGAAAGCGGCCCGTGTCTTGCCGGACACGAGCCGCTTGGAGATGGACACCCAGCCAGGTGATCCGTCTCTAGGTCGATGAAGTGGCAAACCCTCAACTCAACCCGAAAGTACCTGCTCAGATGGTAGCCCGTTTTGCACGGGGATTCGAGCCTGTCCCTCATCTCGTGTCGCGAGAGGGGGTGTGAGGTCGATGACATCCCCACCGATTGAGCCCCAGTGGGCTCCCCAGGATGCGTTGCAGCGCGTCGAGGACGCGCTCTACGCTGCTGGCTCTCGTGTGATCCACCGCCCTGATGGCAGCATGCTCGCGTCCTGCGTCGTGCCCGGACATGACGACTCTCACCCCTCCTTGTCAGCGACCTGGACGGCCACGGACTACGGCGGCCGCGTGTTGCTCAACTGCTTCGCCTGCGCGGGTGTGCCCCAGGAGGACTTCGCCGAGTACCTCGGCCTGACGTACGACGATCTGTTCGACGACCGGCGCTGGTCCTTGCACAACCGACGCAAGCTGACGCGATCACGCTCGGAGGATGAGCGACGCGTGTGGCAGCAGCACGCGAAGACCCTCGGGCCCCTGCCCGAGCGTGTTGCGAGCAAGCTCGACGAGCTGCTCGGCAAGACCCCCGCCAAGGCCGAGAACAAGAAGGAATCCCTCGAGGGCCACGAGCACACCTGGTCTCACGTGTGCACCTACACCTACCGCTCGGCCGCTGGCGCTGAGGTGCAGCGCGTGAAGCGGATGCGCTGCGACGAGTGCAAGGGCAAGACTTTCTTCCAGTCCTACCTGCACCCCACGGGCCGCTGGGAGAAGGAAGCGCCGAAGGAGTTCACGCCGGTGTTGTACCGGCTGCCGGAGTTGCTCGAGGCACTCAAGGACGGTGACGACGTGTGGGTCGTAGAGGGGGAGAAGGACGCTGACACCGGCGCGAAGCTCGGTCTCACGACCACAACGAACCGTGGTGGGGCGAAGAACTTCCCCGCCGACGTCGAGCTGTTCGCGGGCGCGGTCATCAACGTCGTGCTCGACCGGGACCCGGCCGGTTGGGTACGCGGCCAGTTGCTGCACCGTCTGTTGAACGACGCCGGCGCGGCCGAGGTGCACCTGCTGCTGCCCGCGGTCACCGAGCGCAAGGCCGACCTCACCGACCATGTCGAGGCCGGCCACGGCATCGACGAGTTCGTCGAGGTTCCCCTGGCAGCGATCGACGCGTGGGCTGCGATCGACACCCTGCTCACTCGGGTGCGATCCCTCGAGCACAACGAGAGCGAACTTCGCGCCCAGTTGGCCCTTGCGGCGCACGAGAAGCGCGCTGGGCGTGACTCGCGCAGCACCCAGCACCGCAAGAACGCGCAACGGTGGGCACGTGAGTCGATCAAGGTCCTGACCCGGATCGCCAGCGTCCACGCTCAGGTGGTGCGCTCGGTGGATGAGGCAGGCGACTGCGACTTCGCGCTCGAGGCGAAACCGATCGCTCAGCGGTTCATGACGCAGGCTCGCGACCTCGCGATCGAGATGTACGAGCTCGCCGGCGTTGAGGTGCCGGCCGAGGTCGCCCGCAGTGCCGCGCAGGCCGAGTCAGCGAAGCTCGCGGCCGCCTCGAGCCAGCACGCGGCCGCAACAGGCACCGAGGGTGCCGCAGCACCCACGACGACCTCGTCGACGGGTGAGAGTGGCTCGACCTCACAGCACCTCACCCTCGTCGGTGGCGGCAATGGCGGCGGCGGGGGCGGTGCATCACGTCCGCACCAGGGGATCAGCCGCACCGAGTACGAGATCCTCGACGGCGCGATCGTCGAGCAGCGCACCGTCACGGTCGGGCGCGGAGACGCGGCCTACACCGAAGATCGCCCTTCCCTCGTCATCAACACCGTCTTGACGATCCACTCGAAGGAATACCTCGAGCGCGCTGAGGAACTCGACGACAACGACCCACTCGAGCAGCTCATCGGGCGTGAAGGACGCGCCACGGTGAAGCCGGCCGCGTTGCCGAAGGTCGCGCACGTCGTGGTCGAGTACCGCGACGGTGACGGCGTGACACAGATGAAGCGCATCCCGCACGACGACTTCGACAGCGGCAAATGGCTGACCGAACTGCCGATCCCGGGCCTGGAGTACGGCAAGGGCAAGAGTGGGCGAGAGCGCGTCATCGCGGCGATGAACCAGCTGTCGACCGCCTGGCGGGTGACGACCTCGTACACCGCCACGGGGTGGCGTCGCCTCGGGGACGGGCGCTACGTCTACATCACCGATGAGGGCGCGATCGGCGCGAACGGGTATGAGCCCATCGCGACGCACCTGACGGGGCCGCTCAAGCGGTTCAACTGGCCCAATCCTGTTGAGGACGGAACGCGTCTTCGTGAGGCGTTCCTGACTGATTCGGCAGCGCTGATGCAGCACTTCCCCGACCGTGTGGCGGGTGTGCTGCTCGGCACCGCCTACCGTTCGGTGCTGGGGCGCAACCCCTGGGTGACGCTGCTGGTTGCCTCCCCAGGCGTCGGTAAGTCGGGCCTTGCGGCGTTGACGATGCACCACTTCGGAGAGCGTTGGGATCGCGACAAGCCTTTGACGTCGATGAGCGGTAACGGCGCGACGATGAACGCCGCCCGGATGATGCTGCACTCGTGCAAGGACGCCCTCGCGTTCCTCGACGACGTCGCCCCGACGAACGGCATCGAAGCCGCCCTGCGCCACCAGAACGAGATCGTGCGCCTGATCCACAACGCCGAGGAGCGCGCCCGCAGCAGCCGCGATGGGCAAAAGACCGAGGCCGGCACCGCGCCGCGTGCCAGTGGCCTGATCACGAGCGAGTTCATGCCGCCGGCCGGTAGCTCCGGTGGCCGGCGTGCACTCGTGACGCCGCTGCTGCGTCGCGACATCGACACCGAACTGATCGAGGCCCTCGACACCGCTGAGTCACGCCACGGCCGGGCGCTGCTGACCTCGAGCTTCCTGCAGTGGATCGCCGGGCGCTACGACGAAGCGCAGCAGCAGCTGCGTGAGCACCGCAGCGAATACGCGGCGATGATGCGGCACGCACCCGATGCGCCCGTGACGTGGCGTAACCACGCGGCGAAGGTCGCGGAGCTGTGGGCCGGGTGGATGCTCATGCTGTCCTTCCTCGAGGACGCTGGCGCGCTGTCCGAGGCCGAGGTCAAGACCTGGACCACACGCGTCGACGCTGCCTTGAAGGAAGCCGCCGACGCCGCCGAGGACCGAGACCTGGCCACGACCACCGGTCAGCGCGTCGTGGAGATGCTGCGTCACGCACTGACCACCGGCGCGGCCTACACCAGCGACATCGTCACCGGCCGCGCCCCCGAAGGCATCGCCCGACGCCTCGGCTGGCGAGAGCGCGACAGCGCACCCTCGGCGGGCATGGGCATGCAGCCGTCTGAGTGGGCACACGACCCGCGGGCGGTGCACCTGGGATGGGCCAACACGGCAGTGATGCGTCAGGGCGTCGGGCGTGAGCTCGTATGCACCCAGGCCGACTTCGAGAAGGTCCTCAAGCTCGCGATCAGCGAGATGGTCGACTCGGTGCAGATCGATCGCGGCACCGCCATCCGCGCTTTAGCCGAGGACGGGGTCCTCAAGGTCGACGTCGAAGCCCGCGGTGGAAGCTCCGTGGTGCGTCACACCGTCAAACGCACCATCTCGTGCATGCCCGACGCACGCGACCCGCACAAGGCGATGCGTGATCGCTTCATCGTGCTCGACCTCGACAAGATCCTCGGCGGCATCGACGACGAGGACCCCTCCGGGCCCGATGGCAGCGACGGCGGCCGCGGCGGCGATGAGCCAGACGGCCCCACTCCGCAGCCCACCCAGGAGCCCGACACCACCCAGCTCGAGCTCGACGCTCCCGCCCAGGAGGACACGATGGGATCTCACACCAACACCGGTGGTCTGACCCTGCCCACCGAGCAGCTCGACGAGACCGTGGCCTGCGCCGTGTGCACGAAACCGTCCGGGTTCGCGTTCGCGGGGC
This sequence comes from Dermacoccus sp. Tok2021, assembly GCF_019895135.1. Lineage (NCBI taxonomy): Bacteria > Bacillati > Actinomycetota > Actinomycetes > Micrococcales > Dermacoccaceae > Dermacoccus > Dermacoccus sp. Tok2021. Next base: position 5,866 of record NZ_JAGTHU010000039.1, on the reverse strand, counting down.
TCCCGCTGCACGCACCGTGCTTCTGGAACACGAGCGCGGCCACCATCGACGCGCTCCTTCGCGACCTCACCCCCCAGCAGCCCAGCCCCACCCCAGCCCGCGAGCCGCAGCAGATGCCCCCGGCAGCTCAGCCGCAGCCCGCGACGCAGCAGCACGCTCCAAGGAAACCAGCGACGAAGAAGGCACCGGCGGCAGCGGACGCATCGCGCTTCCGCGCGAGTGTGGCCGTCGTCGACGTTGACGCCGCCTGGTTGCCCGACGGCACCCGGATCGCGCTGGAGCAGCCGCCGGCACACTTCGGGGACCTCGAGCAGCTCGGCCGCTCGCTGCAGTTGGGCTCGGCGCCGATCAAGTGGCGCAAGGTCGCCGAGGCGGGAACGATCGTGCCGACCACAGCGCTGCTGAAGCACCTGGGCGTCGACATGGACAACTACCCGCGCATCCCCTCGAGGCGTCCGCAGTGGTTGCAGGAGATCAGCCAGGGCCTGCCGGCAATCGACACGGCCGTCGAGCAGGGCTGGACGTTCGGGCGTGAAGGAAGCCAACCGCAGCTGCGAGGACTGACCCGCATCGCCCGCCAGGGCGCGCAGCGCGCTGAGATCGTCATCTTGCTGCTCGCGCAGCTGGACGAGACATGGGGACTGCAAGACGCCGACCCCGTCACCGTCGCGCGCGTGCTGCAGATCTTCACCGAGACCGTCGGCATCCCGTTCAAGGGCACACCGATCAGCACGGTCGAGGACCTGCTGCACCTGGTGTGGAGCCCGCAGCGCAAGCAGCAGCTGACCTGCGAGGACCCGGTCGACTACTCGAAGATCGGGCCGGCGAACGCACGCGACCTCGAGCCCGCCTTCGACTGGACGCGCAGCCCGCGCCAGGACGAGCTCAGCGACGGGGCATGGATGGCGGTCTACGACCGCGGCAGTTCCTACCTGGCCGGGTGGAGCGACATCAAGATCGGTGTCGGCGCGCCCGAGCACCTCACCGGCGACGACGTCGTGTTCGATCGACGCCGCGCTGGATGGTGGAAGATCCAGCTGCCGCACCGCGCTGAAGGCGACACCACGCCCTACCCCGACCTGCTCGACCCGCTCGGCAACCGCTCCGGTCAGGAAGTGTGGACCGTCACCCCGGTCCTGGAGTACGCCGCCAGCATCGACATCACCCCGACGATCCTCGAGGCATGGGTGTGGCCGCCTGAGCGCTCCACCAACCTGCTCGAGCCGCTCTACAAGCACATTCGCGGCGCGCTCGAAGCCGCTCGCGGCCGCGACGAGGCCGAAGCCGCGATCGTGCTGCGCATGATCAAGCAGCTCTACAAATCGCTCAGCGGGTGGATGGTCAGCGCCGACAGTGACCCGCGCACCAACGGGATGGCCGGCAGCAGCCGCCTCAACCTGCACCACCCGTACGCCTACCACGCGATGCGCGGCAAGGCCCGCGTCGGGATGCTGCACACCGTGTTGAGCATCGGTGAACGCACCGGCACCTGGCCGCTGATCGTGTCTAACACCGACGCCGTCGGCTACGCCGTCAGCTCGAGCATCGCGCACACCGACGAAAGCGGTGCGTGGCCCGGCGATCCGAAGAAGATCGGCAAGAGCCCGGGCAGCTACAAGCTCGTCAGCTGGTCCTCACTCGAGGAGCAGCGCGAGTACCTCACCGGCCGCGGATGGTCCGGGCGTGAAGCCACCCACGACGTTGAGGAGCAGGCATGAGCCCCAAGGACGAACAGACCCCCAACAAGGGACAGATCATCCTGCCGGGCTTGCCCGGCGCCGACGACGCTGCACCCCAACGCCCGGCGACCGGCGGCACCAGTGAACCGCCGTTTCCCACGACGTCGCGCTCCGGTGCGCACCTGCCGCAGATCGACGCTCATGACCGGGAAACGCCCCAGCTGCGCGAGTCGATGTTCTCCTTCCTCACCGGCCGCGACGGGCACGGCGCGACCACCGGTGGGGGAATCGCCTCCAAGCTCATGGCAGCATTCGGCCCCTCCAAACGCGACAGCTCACGCCCCGACACCGCGGCGGCCGCGAAGGGTCTCGGGGTCTCCCAGCGCCAGGTGCAGCGCTGGCTCAAGGGTGAGAACGCGCCGCGAGCTGATCGCGTCAAAGGCCTCGACAAGCGCGCCCGTCAGGCGATGACCACCAAGACCGGGCGGGCCCGCTCCCTCAAGAGCGCGATGGCCTCCGGGCACGCTTCGATGCCGCCCAGCAAGAACAGCCTCACCATCGCCGGCTACCAAGGCATCAGCTCCGACAAGACGGCCGGCTACCGGATGCGGGAATGCTCCGTGCAGATGACCGCCGCCGACCTCAAGGACCTGCAAGACACCTGGGTCGCTCACGGTGACAAAGGCGCGGCCGCGTGGATGACTAGTCACATGGACACTCACTACGCCAGCGGATGGCACATCCGCGAGATCGAGGACCTGTCGTGGGGCAACTCGAGCAACTACTGATCACCACGGCAACGAGCGACACTCACTGGTCGAAGCGCTAAGACCGCACCGTCAGGACGGGCTGTTCTGAGGGTGTGAGGTAACACAGGCTCCCCCCGTTGGGGCACAACTCACGGCGCACAATGACGCGCCGTGCAGCAACCTGCTCCAGCAGGTCAGCTCGCGCGAGCACCGCTGCAGGCTGGTTCGAGCACGCGAGATCCGTGACGGGAGTCCAGCCCCTCTCGTAGCGGCGGCCGGCGGAGGTGTTGTGGATGACTGGCCGACTCACGCCGAGCTGCTCGTTCTGCCAGATCGCGATTGTATGCGGCTGATGCCAGCGCCTCACCCGCCACGCCTGAGGGATTACGGATGACCGAGTGTTACGCAGCAGCGTGACGGCGTGCTCGGCGAGCTCAACTTCCTCCCGCTGCCGGCGCAGCACGTCGGACGCCGGCAGCAACACCTCGCGCAGTCTCCGCGCATGCTCGGGCGTGGGCGTGCTGGCGAGCGTGAGCCACCGCTGAACGGTACGCGTCGAGACGCCCAGTTCACTCGCGGCCTCACGCAAGGTGGGGTAGGCCAGGAGCAGAGCCCGTCGCAGATCCGCCGGCGCCCACGCACTCTCTGAAGTCGTCACATCTCCCACCTTCCTAGTCTGTCGCCTACAGAAGGGCGCGCAGCCCGCCACCCATTCCGACAATAACCGTTCCAGGTGATCATCACACGAACCCTCAGAGGTTGACAATTAACACCCTAGATGGCTTCATGGTGACGTCGGAACCACTGAAGGAGACCACCATGCCTGCCTTTGTCATTGAAGCTGAGACCCGCCCGTTCAACGAGGCCCGCGCCGAGGACATCATCGACCTGCTCGCGCACATGCACCCGGCCATCACGTGCAACGCCGGCCGCGAGCCGGCCATCATCACCCTGACCGTTGAGGCTCCGACCCTGGCCGTCGCGGTCGCGAAGGGCCTGCGGGCATTGAGCGTTCTGGTCACCGTGCTGCGTGTGCACGGTGAGCTCGAGGCGCAGCGCAATGGGCTGCTCGGGCTCGAGCGCGAATCGGTGAACAAGAGCGCATGAGTCGGCAGTGGTATGCCGTCGAGGCGGACCTCGCGGAGATCCTCGACGAGGATGCCTGCGAGCAGCTGCTCGACGAGCTGCTCGACGCTCGCCTTCACCCAGCACTGAGCTGGTCACCAATGGGGCGGGTGCGAATCACTGTCAGCGTTCAGGCGCCCTCGCTCGCTCGAGCAGCTGCTCGAGCGCTGGAGTTGCTCGAGCAGCGCCGTCGCGTGCGCAGCGTTCGAGTGATGCTGCAGCAGGAGCGTGATGACGACCTCGAGGACGAGCTGCTGTCGGTCTCTCAGGCCGCGCAGTTGCTCGGCATCTCGCGCGCGTCGGTGATCAAGCGCATCGATTCCGGCTCCATGCCGGCCCACAAGGTGGGCGCGACCTACGTCATCCCTGCAGCAACCGTGCGATCAGATAGCTAGCCGCACGCGATCATCCTGCTAGCACGCTGCTATCTGAACGCTAGGACAGTTGCGCACTCTCGGGCGATCAGGATGCTAGGTCAGCGACGAGGGCGCACTTGCCGTTCGCTCACCCACTCTTCGCGCACGCTGCCGTTCACGACGTAGGCCACTTTCGCGCGCCAGTTTTGCCCATCGGCATCACGCCTCAAGGCGACCGCAAGGCCCTGGTGCCACTGCTCGGCGATGAGAACGTCGACGTGACGCTCGCGGGGTGCAACGAGCTGAGGCGGTGGCGCCTCCCACGGGCGTGCATCCGCTGCCTCCTCATGCCCCGAACGGACCCCAAGGGGGACCCCGGGGCCGGCCGCCGAATAGAACCCGCCACTCATGCGCCCAAGCATGGCAGGGCGGTGCGACCCGGGTGCGCCCACCAAGCCCAGGAATCGCCCCCCATCGGGGGCTGAGCATTCTGACAAGAAGCGGAAGACGCCAACGGCTTGGAGCGCTCCCACATTTCATAACATTCTGATAACGCACCACTTGCCCAAGCGATCTGATTTCGCGAGCGCCTGAGCGGCAGATATATAGCTTGTCTAAGTATTATCACGTGTTGCACGTCGCTCTCATATGCACTAATATGGTTCATGTCGGAACACATGAGGAGGACAACATGTCTCAGCCCAACTACTCGCCCACCATCACGTCGCGGGGCACTTGCTCGGACTGCGGCGATCGCGCGTTCGACCTGCGGGATGGCCGATGCCGCGAGTGTGACCTCGCTTCGTTCGCAGCCGCCGGAGGAGATGTCGACGAATGCCTCGGGTGCGGCATCGAGGAGCGGGTGCGTAACTACCTCGACTGTGCGGACGGTCTGTGCGATGACTGCGACGCCGACGCGCAGCGCGAGGAGCGGCGCGAGCACGACCGGCGCGAGTACCTGTCCATGATCTGAGCGCGTTTCCTGCGGTGTGCGGTGCGACCCGGAAGGGTCGCACCGCGCTTGACTGTTCCAGCACATATGCTCTAAAATGATTCAAGTCGGAACACATGAGGAGGATGCAATGCCCCAGAGGAACGCCACGTGCAGCACCTGCCACGCTGCCCCCGCCGAGACTGGCGGACGATGCGCGGCCTGTAGCGATTTCGCTCGTCAGACTGTCGACGGAGGCGCGTTCGAAGAGTGCCACGAATGCGGCGATCTGCTGACCATTGTTGGCCGCGTGCCCGGGATGCCCTTGTGCACCTACTGCGCAGCCGGCCCGGACGAGGACGAGGGCGCGATCGAGTGCTACCTCACGCGGCGAGAGATCGAGCAGCACGAGGACGCGCAGGACGCCGATTACGCGCTCGACCTCGGGTTCTAGCCGGGTAGGGGGTGACCACCCCCGCGGCCGCGCAAGCGAAGGCGGCCGCGGGGGGTTTGGCATGGGGGGTTGCGCCACCGTTCTAAATGCCCTATTGTGGTTCACGTCGGAACACAACGAAAGGAACCCCGGAGCGATGGACAAGCAGACCAAGCAGCTAGTCAAGGAACTAGAGAAGCAGGGATTCATCGTCACCCTCACGAAGAAATCCCACCTCAAGGTGACCCGCCCCGGCTACTCACAAACGGTCATCCTCGCCGGAACACCGAGCGACTCGCGATCCTTCCAAAACGGCATCGCCCACCTGCGCCGCGACCTGGGATACATCGACCCGAAGAGGGGCCACCAGCGGTAAGCCGACCGGGTGCGGGGGCTGGGGGCACCACCCCGGCCCGCACCCCGACACCACACCTCAAACCCCACCGAGCGCCCACCCCGAAGGGCCGGCCCAAAAAAGGGGGGGCCGAGAGCGCCCCCGGAGCAGGGGCGGCCGGGGGAGGGACGTCGAAGCCGACCGGGGCAGCAAACGGGTGCGCCCTGGCGCACCCCGAGCGGGGGGGGGGGGGGGGGGG
>NZ_JAGTHU010000038.1:0-14484 GCF_019895135.1 Dermacoccus sp. Tok2021 | reverse complement strand
CCCCCCGGGCGCCCCACCTTCGTCGCTACGGGGCGAGACATGAGGACACAAGGGACAGGACGCCCCGGGCGCACCTCAACGCCCGGGGTGTAGGACTCTTCGTGCGAGGGCGGCGTCAGCGCACCTGCTTCCCCTGCGCCGCCGACGCACCGCCCGCCTCGGCGACCGCCCGCCGTCCGGCGCGTGGCGCGCCCGACGACTGCCGTCCCGCTTTGGCAGACTTGACCGCATGTCTACGAGCGCGCGTGAACTGACGGTCGGCATGGGAGCCGGGGGTCTCGCGACGTCGGACATGGTGCTCAACATCGGCCCGCAGCACCCGGCCACGCACGGCGTCCTGCGCCTGCGCATCACCCTCGACGGCGAGCGCATCACGAAGTGCGAACCGATCGTCGGGTACATGCACCGCGGTGCGGAGAAGCTGTTCGAGGTGCGCGACTACCGGCAGATCCTCGTGCTGGCGAACCGTCACGACTGGCTTTCGGCGTTCAGCAGCGAGATCGGCGTGTGCCTCGCGGTCGAGCGGGCACTCGGCATGGAGGTGCCCGAGCGCGCGACGTGGACGCGCACGTTGCTCTCCGAACTGAACCGGGTGCTCAACCACCTCATGTTCCTCGGCTCGTACCCGTTGGAGCTCGGCGCTATCACGCCGATGTTCTACGTGTTCCGCGAGCGCGAGGAACTGCAGGCCGTCATGGAGGAGATCGCCGGCGGCCGCCTGCACTACATGTTCAACCGCATCGGCGGGCTGCGCGACGACATCCCCGCAGGTTGGCTCGACCGTGCCGCCGAGGCCGTCGCGACGGTGCGCCGTCGCATGCCGGAGATCGAGAGCTTCATCGTCGGCAACCCGATCCTCAACGCCCGGACGAAGGGCGTCGGCGTCATCACGCCGGCGATGGTGGAGCAGTACGGCATCTCGGGGCCGATCGCGCGCGCCGCGGGTGTCGACGTCGACCTGCGCCGCGACGACCCCTACCTCGCCTACGGCGAGTTGTTCTCCCCGGGCGGCCCGGGCCGCGTCATCACGCGCCCGGAGGGCGATTCCTTGGCGCGACTCGAGGTGCTGCTCGACCAGACGCACGTCTCGCTCGACCTCGCGGATGCGTGCATCGAGAAGCTGCGGTCGCTGCCACAGGGCCCGGTGAACGTGAAGTTGCCGAAGGTGCTCAAGGTGCCCGAGGGTTCGGGCTACGCGGCGACGGAGAACCCGCTCGGTTTCAACGGGTACTACCTCGTCTCGCGCGGCGAGAAGACGCCATGGCGTCTGAAGCTGCGGTCGGCCTCGTTCAACAACATGAGTTGCTTGGGCGAGGTGATGGAGGGCGAGCTCCTCGCGGACATGGTGGCGATTTTGGGGTCGATGTTCTTTGTGGTTGGGGATATCGACAAGTAGGAACAGCCCTTGCGGTTGGTAGGGCCCGGAGCTTGCGGAGGGTTCTGCCAGCCGCGGGGTGTTTCTCCTTGGAGCAAGGGACATCGACAAGTGAGTGCAGCCCTTGGGCGTGCTGGGAATCGCCGCAGCGCAGCGAGGACGGCTTCCGGCACGCCCGGGGTGCTCTCACTTGGAGCAATGGACATCGACAAGTAGGAACAGCCCTTGCGGTTGGTAGGGCCCGGAGCTTGCGGAGGGTTCTGCCAGCCGCGGGGTGTTTCTCCTTGGAGCAAGGGACATCGACAAGTAGGAACAGCCCTTGCAGTTGGTAGGACCCAGAGCCTTCGGAGGATTCTGCCAACGGCAGCGTGCATCCCCTGGATCGAGGCGCATCGGCCGAACCCTCGTCGCTTACGTCGGCGTAACCTCATTGCCCGTTTTGACTGTGCAGCAGGTCACAACGCTCTACTCTCAACGGTAGGGCACGTGTTGCCCGCAACCCTTCACCGGGCAATACGTCCCTGATAAACGCCTGAGGAGTCCTCCCATGAGCAAGCCCTCCCCCCGTCACGCAGCGCCTGTTGCCGCCCGTCGTGGCCTCGCCGGTGCCGGTGCACTGAGCCTCGCCCTCGCCGGCGGCGCCTTCGCGCTCGCCAGTTCGCAGGGTGCGTCCGCGGCAACGAAGACCGTCAACTACTCCTGCTCCGTCACCGACCTCGGCATCACGTTCCAGCAGCCGTGGACCGTGTCGATGACGACCGACCTGCCCGCGAGCGTCGAGCCCGGCGCCACGGTTCCGGCACCTTCGATCACGGCCAACGTGACGACGGGTGACGACGCAACAGCCCAGATGCGTTCGCTCAACATCAAGACGGTCGAGGGCACCTCGGAGGCCAACTACTCGGTCGGCGACACCGACGGCACCGCGAAGCTCACGGTCGCGAACACGCCGGTTCCGGCGTCGGGCAACCTCACCACGGTGGCGAAGGGCTCCGGCCAGTCGTTCACGGCGCCTACGACGGCCGGTGCGCTCGCCGTCAAGGCGGGCAGCTTCTCCGCCACGCTGACGACGGACTCCGGCTTCGTTCTCCACATCGGCTGCAAGGCCGCCGCCGGCGCGGACACGACGATCGGCACGATCCAGGTCGGCAGCGTTCCGACGACGGAACCCACCACGCCGACAACGGATCCGACGACCCCCACCACGGACCCGACAACTCCGACGACGGACCCGACCACGCCGACCACCGACCCCACCACGCCGACGACGGACCCGACGACACCGACGAGTGAGCCCACGACGCCCACCTCGGAGCCCACGGACTCCTCGACGACGTCGCCGATGCCGTCCAGTTCGCCGAGCACGACGATGGGCCCGAAGGTCGAGACCGACTACGCCGACATGTCGCAGCCGACGAACCTCGCCGGCTTCGCGTTCGCTGCCGCCGGCATCGCTGCACTCGGTGGCGCTGTCGTCGTCGGTCGCCGCCGCGGCTGATCACAACTGACGCACGGCGAGGGCCGCCCCGGGAGCTTCCGGGGCGGCCCTCATGCTTGTGCCCGCCATCGAAGATGGTGGGTTTGGTCGAAGATGCGGACGACATCCGCGCCATCTTCAGCCAAACCTGCCATCAAGGCGTGCGGCTCCGTCCGTGAGCCGCGCGCTCGGTGACTGGCGGGACCGTGAACGAAGTGGTTGCCGGGTCAGCGCTCGTCGTCGGGAATCGTGCACCACTTCTGTACGACGAAACCGAGCACGGACAGCACCACCGACGCGACGACGAGCGCGCCGAGCAGAATCACCGCGGAGCGTACCGACGCGATATGCAGGCGTCCGAACTGCACGACGGCCTGCCCCGCGTACCAGCCCGTGAGCACCGCACCACCGATTGCCGCCGCCTGCGAGAACACGACGACGCGACGCGCCGTGTCGGCGCTCGGCCCCTCGTGGCCCTGCATGACGCCGGCCGCAGCGCTGCGGGCCAGTGCTTCATCCTGGCCCGCGCGAAGTCGGGCGTCGGCCTCGCGCTTTGCCTTCGTCCGTGTGCGCACCTGGTCGCGCACGCGCCACCCGCCCGCCACGAGCGCCCCCGAGAGCGCGACGACGAGCAGCATCTCCCACCAGCTGTGCTGCGGCAGCGCGTTCCCGCCGTTGCGCACGAGCTGCATGGCGAGCGCCGTCACCGCCGTGACGACGACGCCCGCGATCAGCGCGGAGCGCGGTGCAAGCGGCTTCATCGAAGGCCTCCTTCGAGGTCGAGGTGCTCCTCGGCGTCCCACGCCGGGCCGCGACGTACCCCCGCGACGTCGAGCGCGCGCACGTGGTCGTCGAGCGCGACAACACCCTCGGGAGTCCGCAGCGTCATCCACGGCGCCGCCTGCCACCACGGCACGACGACGAACGCCCGCTCGTGGGCTCGCGGATGCGGCAACGCCAGCGGCGACTTCGACGCCTCCGCGGCGCCGGCCGTCACACCGTCACGCTCGCCACCGGCACGCACCTCGTCCGACTCCCCCGGCGTGCCCAAGGCAATGACGTCGAGGTCGAGGGTGCGCGCGCCCCAGCGCACGTCGCGACGACGGCCGTGTTCGGCCTCGATGCGATGCAGTTCGGCCAGCAGGTGCTCCCCCGTGAGGCGCGTGAAACCGACGACGACGGCGTTGAGATAGTCAGGCTGCCCGACGCCACCGACCGGGTCGGTCTCGACGAGCGGCGACACGTGCACGACGTCGAGACCGTCGAGAGCGCGCAGCGATTCCAGCGCAGAACGCATGGTCGCCACCCGACGCCCGAGGTTCGTTCCCATCGCAATGACGACCGCACGACGTCGCTCGCGGCGCACCGACACAGCGGGCCCAGCCATGACGCCCGTGGTCGGGGTGAACGGAACCCCAGCGGGCGCGTGCGGCTTGCGCACCGTCACGTCCACGGCCTCGACGAACGCCCACTCGAGGCCGGCGTCGGCGATGCGCTCGGCGAGAGTTTCGATGAGGTCGACAGGCTCTCCGCTGGCTACCTCGACGACGCGCGCCGCGACGTCGGCGTACGACAGCGAGGCGGTGAGGTCGTCGCTACGCCCCGCGGGCGCCAAGTCGGCTTCGAGCGAAAGGTCGACGACGAACGGCTGCGGGATCTGCTTCTCGAAGTCGAGCACACCGTGGCGTGCGCTGATCGCGAGCCCCGTGAGTGTGATCGTGTCGCTCATCGCCCTACCTTCCGTGCGTCTTCGTCATCCCAGTGATCGCGCTGAGCCGCGGCTCGACGAGCGGCCCAGAACGCCAATCTGCCCTGCCGCGACCGCGACGTCGAGGGCGGCGAGCGTCGAGGGAACGTCATGGACGCGCACACCCCACGCGCCGTGCTGGGCTGCCAGCAGGCTGGTCGCGGCCGTCGCGGCGTCACGCTCCGCAGGCTGGACGGCGCCGTCCTCAGTCACCAGCGCCGGCGAGCGCCCGACACGTCCGAGGAACGTCTTGCGCGACGTGCCCCACAGCACCGGCAGGCCGAGTACGTCGAACTCCCCCATGCGCGAGAGCAGCTCCCAGTTCTGCTCCCCCGTCTTCGCGAACCCGAAACCCGGGTCGACGACGAGCTTCTCACGCGACACACCGGCCGCGAGCAGCGTCTCCACGCTCGCCGTCAGCTCCGCCACGACGTCGGCGACGATGTCGGCGTAGACGGTGCGCTGCTGCATGTCGACCGAGTGCCCACGCCAGTGCATCGCGATGAACGCGGCACCGGTCTCGGCTGCGACGCGTGGCATCGCCTCGTCAGCGAGCGCCCCACTGACGTCGTTGATGATCGCTGCACCCGCCTCCACGGCAGCCTGGGCGACGCTCGCCCGCATCGTGTCGACACTGACGCACGCACCCGCGGTCGCGAGTTCACGCACGACCGGCACGACCCGGCGCAGTTCCTCGTCCTCGTCGGGGCGCTTCGCGCCGGGGCGCGTCGACTCACCGCCGACATCAAGGATGTCCGCGCCCTGCTCGAGCAGTTCCTGCCCGTGCGCCACGGCGGCCGCGGTGTCGAACCAGCGCCCGCCGTCGCTGAACGAATCGGGCGTCACGTTGACGACACCCATGACGAGCGGGCGCCCGGACGCCCCCGGTCGTGGCAACGAGTACATCGTCGTCACTTGCCCATGAGGAGGCTCATTGCCTCAGCGCGCGTGGCCGTGTTGCGCAGCTGCCCGCGCACCGCGGACGTGATGGTGCGCGCACCCGGCTTACGGATACCGCGCATCGACATGCACAGGTGCTCGGCCTCGATGACGACGATGACGCCCTGCGCGTCGAGGTGCTCGACGAGGGCGTCCGCGATCTGCGTCGTGAGGCGCTCCTGCACCTGCGGACGCTTGGCGTACACGTCGACGAGGCGTGCGAGCTTCGACAGGCCCGTCACGCGCCCCGAGGGAGACGGGATGTAGCCGACGTGCGCGACGCCGTGGAACGGCACGAGGTGGTGCTCGCACGTGGAGTAGACCTCGATGTCCCGCACGAGGATGAGCTCCTCGTGCTCGACGTCGAACGTCTTGTCGAGGACGTCGGCCGGCGTCTGGCGCAGGCCGACGAAGGTCTCCGCGTAGGCGCGGGCGACGCGGGCCGGAGTGTCGAGCAGACCCTCACGATCCGGGTCCTCACCGACGGCGGCGAGGATCTCCCGAACCGCAGCCTCGATCCGCGGAAGGTCGACCTCGCCGCTCGGCACGGCGTTCGTGTCAGCCAAGACCCGGATCCGTGTCCGTGGGCCCCTGCGTTCCGGGGCCGGCCGGCGGCTGCGGCGGGTAGAGGGTGACCTCGTCCTTGGGCTCGTTGTCGTCGATGTTCTTGCCCGCCGCGAGCGCACGCTCCTCGGCAGGCGTCATGACCGGGCCACGGGTGCTCACGTGACGGTCGGCGCTCGAGAGCCACACGTCGCGCTTCGGCTCCTTGCGGACGTTCGCGAAGATCTCGGCGAGACGCTCGGCCTCGAGGGTCTCCTTCTCGAGCAGTTCGAGCACGAGCGCGTCGAGGATGTCGCGGTTGTTGCCCAGAGCGCGCCACGCCTCGTCGTGCGCCGCCTCGATGAGCTTGCGGACCTCACGGTCGATGACCGAAGCGATGTCCTCGGAGTACTCGCGGTTGTTGCCGCCCATGTCGCGACCGAGGAAGACCTCACCGCCGGAGTTGCCGAGGTGCACCGCGCCGACGTTCTCGCTCATGCCGAACTGCGTGACCATCTTGCGGGCAATGCTCGTGGCCTTCTCGATGTCGTTGCTCGCACCGGTGGACGGGTCGTGGAAGACCATCTCCTCGGCGACGCGACCGCCGAGTGCGTAGGCGAGCTGGTCGAGCAGCTCGTTGCGCGTCGTCGAGTACTTGTCGTCGGTGGGCAGCACCATCGTGTAACCGAGGGCGCGGCCACGCGGCATGATCGTGATCTTGCTGACCGGGTCGGTGTTGTTCATCGCCGCGGCGACGAGCGCATGTCCACCCTCGTGGTACGCGGTGACCTTGCGCTCCTTGGCGCTCATCGGGCGCGACTTCTTCTGCGGGCCGGCCATGACGCGGTCGATGGCCTCGTCGAGTGCCTCGTTCGTGATGATCGTGCCGTTCGTGCGCGCCGTGAGCAGCGCGGCCTCGTTGAGCACGTTCTCGAGCTCCGCACCGGAGAAGCCCGGCGTACGGCGTGCGACCGACATGAGGTCGACGTCCTTGGCCATCGGCTTGCCCTGTGCGTGCACCTGCAGGATGTGGTGGCGCCCGCCCATGTCGGGGGCCTCGACGGCGATCTGACGGTCGAAGCGGCCCGGGCGCAGCAGCGCCGGGTCGAGAATGTCGGGGCGGTTCGTCGCGGCGATGAGGATGACGCGCGTGCGGTCGTCGAAGCCGTCCATCTCGACGAGGAGCTGGTTGAGCGTCTGCTCGCGCTCGTCGTGGCCACCGCCGAGGCCGGCGCCACGGTGACGACCGACGGCGTCGATCTCGTCGACGAAGATGATCGCGGGCGAGTTCTCCTTGGCCTGCGTGAACAGGTCACGCACACGGCTCGCACCGACACCGACGAACATCTCGACGAAGTCGGAGCCGGAGATCGTGTAGAACGGCACGTTGGCCTCACCGGCAACGGCGCGCGCGAGGAGCGTCTTACCCGTTCCGGGAGGACCGTAGAGCAGCACACCGCGCGGAATCTTGGCACCGATGCGCTCGTACTTCTCCGGGTCGGCGAGGAAGTCCTTGATCTCCTTGAGTTCCTCGACGGCCTCGTCGGCACCGGCGACGTCGGCGAACTTCGTCGTCGGCATGTCCTTGCTGTGCAGCTTGGCCTTCGACTTGCCGAACTGCATCACCTTGGAGCCGCCGCCCTGCGCCTGGCTCATGAAGAACCAGAACAGACCGACGAGCAGCAGGATGGGCAGCAGGTTCATCAGCAGGCTGACGAAGATGCCCTGGCGCTGCGGGTCGTCGGTGAAGCCCTTGGGCGGCTGGTGAGCGTTGAGCGCGTTGACGATCTGCTCGCCACGAGCGTCGACGTAGTCGGCCTCGACCCGCTCGACGCCCTTGAGGCTGCCGATGTCCTGCTTCTGCTTCAGCGTGAGGCTGACGCTGTCGGGCGTCACCTTGGCGCTTTCGACCTTGTCGCTGTTGATGAGCGACACAGCCTGGGACGTGTCGATGCGCGAGTACCCGCCGATGTTGCTCGCCATGTAGAAGAGCAGGGCAGCACCGAGCGCCACGATCATCCACAGGCCGGGGGCCCGGAGGAGCTTCTTACCGTTCATGTGATGCGGGGCGGGCCCCGATCCTCTCGTCGAGAATGCGTGTCAACACGTCGTCAACGTGTGGTGTGCGCCGGTTGTTCCGAACATGCGCACACCGATGCCGGCGGACGGGTCGATCGGATGCGCAGGTCAGGAGTAGACGTGCGGGGCGAGCGTGCCGATGTCGCGCAGGTTGCGGTACTTCTCGTCGAAGTCGAGGCCGTAGCCGACGACGAAGGCGTTCGGGATCTCGAAACCGACGTACTTGCAGTCAATCTCGACCTTCGCGGCCTCCGGCTTGCGCAACAGCGTGCAGACCTCGACGGACGCGGGGCTGCGCGACTCGAGGTTGCTGCGGATCCAGCTCAGCGTCAGGCCCGAGTCGATGATGTCCTCGACGATGAGCACGTGCTTGTTCGTGATGTCGGTGTCGAGGTCTTTGAGGATGCGCACGACCCCGGAACTCTTCGTGCCGGAACCGTAGGAGCTGACGGCCATCCAGTCCATGGGAACGCTGCCCGGGAGGGCGCGCATGAGGTCGGCCATGACGAGGATGGCGCCCTTGAGCACGCCGACGAGCAGAACGTCCTTGCCCTCGTAGTCACGCCAGATGTCCTGGGCGAGTTCGTCCAGACGCTGGTGAATCTGCTCCTCGGTGAACAGCACGTTCTCGAGGTCGTTTCCCATGTGGGAAGAGTCCATCGAAGGCTCCTTGTGCTCGTGGCGACTCATGCTCGATGCGGGCACGCCCACGTGGCGTGCTCCAGTCATTGTCCGACATTGCGCGGGCCGATGACGACCTCGCCCCCGATTCGGCTGACGACGACGTTGCCGGGCACGTCGATCGGGCCCTGACCGTGCCAGGCGACGAGCAGCCGCTCGACGTCGGCGAGGTGATGCTGAGCGAGCTCACTCGAGCGTGCACCGTGCAGCACGAGCAACCGACGCAGGGCACGGATGCGCAGCGCGGGGTCGAGTGCGCCGAGCGCTTCGACCGGCCAGTGCGCGGGCCACTGCGTCTCGTCCGGGGTTCCCGTGAGACGGGTGAGGGCCTCGTCGGTGAGGCGGGTGAACAGGTCGGCGTCCCGACCGGCCGCGGCCGCGCTCCGGAAGAGACTGCGGCGCAGCGTCGGGGCGTCGAGGTCGCGTTCGAGCAGGCCGAGTGCTCGCCGGGCCCGGACGCGGGCGTAGCGCAGGTCGTCGTTGTGGGGGTCGTGCCACGGCTCGAGATCGAGTGCCACGCAGGCCGCTTCCGTGTGTTCCCGGGTGACAGGGCCGCCGGGCACGACGTCGGAGCCGAGAAGGAAGGGGCGCAGCAGACCGTCACGGTCGGGGCGCATGCCGGCGAGGGCGGTGGTTCCGCTGCCCCGCAACAGCGCAAGAAGCACCTGTTCGGCTTGGTCGTCGGCCGTGTGAGCGAGGACGACGCGCGCGGCACCGACCTCGTCGGCCACGCTCAGGAGCGCCTCGTGACGAGCGATGCGGGCGGCGGCCTCGGGCCCGTCAGCGGACAATGCGTCGACCTCGACCCGCACGACACGCACCCGCTCCGGCGCGTACCCGAGCTTCTCGGTGCACGCGTTCGCCGCTCGAGCTGCCACCTCGGCCGAAGCCTTCTGCAGCCCGTGATCGACGATGACGACGTCGACCTCGACGTCCTGCTTGGGCGCCTCGAACGCGAGCGCCGCTGCCAGCGCAAGGGAATCGGCTCCCCCGCTCACGCCCACGACGACGCGCGGCACTCCGTGGCGCGGGTTGTGACGCGCGAAAGTGCGCCGCAGCCCGTGACGAACGGCGAGGCGCGTCAGCGCGACAGCGGGATGGGGGCCGGGCATGGAAGATGACCTACTTGAACAGGGAGCCGTGGACGCGCTCGACCCACAGCTGCGGGCGCTGGATCTCCGCGGGCGTCGGCAGGTTGACCGGTTCTGCCCACACAGCGTTGAATCCATCGACACCGACCTTGCTCTGCACCGATCGCACGAACGCCGCACCGTCCTTGTACTGACGCATCTTCGCTTCGAGTCCCATGAGGCGGCGCAGCAGGCGATCGACATTGCCGAGTCCGTCACGACGCTCACCGAACCGGGCACGGATGGTCTCGACGCTCGGCACGACCTGCGGACCCACGTCGTCCATGACGACGTCGGCGTGCCCCTCGAGCAACGACATGACGGCCGTCAGCTGGGCCATACGTTCACGCTGCTCCGGCGTGGCGAACAGATCCGTGAGGCCCATCGAGCCCTCGCGGAAAACCTCGGGCAGCCGTTTGGCCATCTCGCCGACACGCTCGGCCATCTCCTCGGGCGTGGGCGCCATCTCGACGAGGAGATCGCGGGCTCCGCTCACGACGTGCTCGCGCAGCCACGGCACGGCCGTGAACTGAACCCGGTGGGTCTCTTCGTGCAGACACACCCAGAGACGGAAGTCGTGGGGGTCGACATCGAGTTCGCGTTCCACCGCGACGACGTTCGGGGCCACGAGCATGAGTGACGGCGTGCCACCCGGTGCAATGTCGTACTGGCCGAGCACCTTGCTCGACATGAACGCCATGAGGCCGCCGAGTTCGCCGCCACTGACCTTCGCCGTCACCGCGCGGGAAACCGGTCCGGCGAGGCGCTTGGCCGTAATCTTGTCGACGACCGGCGCCAGCATGCCCTCGAGCGAGACGACATTGACGTCGATCCACGTGGCCCTGTCGACGATGTGCACCGGCCCCAGGTCACCATCTGTGCCGAGCTGCGCCGTTTCGGCTACCGGATCGTGCGCACGCACGGCAGCGTCACGCAGCTCGGCAACGACCTCGGCCATCTCGTTCGCCTCGAGCCGGGGCCCTGCCGTACTCAGTCGGCGGCCCGACGATCGCGCGAATCGCCAGTCGATATAGGTGCGGTCTGCCATGAATCTCAGGCTAGCGCCAACCCCCGACACCCCCGGAATCACACAGGTTTCCGGTCTGTGTCGATCGATTATGGGAAAGAAGATCGTCAATCGGCGGAACCTCGACGGAGGTGATCCACGTCTCACTCCTGTAGCCGACGCACAAGGCGCCGCTCCCAACCCAAGGAGTCATCATGTTCCGCACATCGCGCATGGCCCCCACCGTCGCTGCCGCGTCCGCCATGGGAATCATGGCCCTCGCCGCTCCGGCTCACGCAGGTACGAACGTTCCCGGCATCAACGTGGAAGTCACCACGAAGGTCAGCGGAAACACCGTCACCCTCACCTACCTCGGCGAGGGCTCCCAGTTCATGAAGATGGCCGACGGCAAGGCCTACTCGGACGGTGAGTCCGCGGGCTTCGACATCGATTACGGCGACGGTACGCCGGTCACCGGAGGCGACGGCATGGGCGGCTCGACCTGCGCTTCGTCCGGTGAGACGACCACGTTCAAGGACAAGGTCACGGGCCTCAAGCACACCTACGCGAAGCCGGGAACGTACACGATCACGGTCACCGGCTACTACTGCGGCACCACGGGCAACGACGGGTTGACGAAGAAGTACAAGGTCACCGTCGGAGCCGACGGTACGACGACGACCACGCCGGCCAAGGTCGGCGTGACCCCACACATCCGCTACACCGTCAAGGGCAACACCGCGACGCTCACGCCCTACCTCACCGGCACCCAGCACGAGATGCTCATCGGGGGAAAGCGCGAACGAGTGGCCCTGCCCATGAGCTTCAACCTGGTGGCGCCCAAGGGTGCGACCCAGATCACCGGCAATGCGGCGGGTGACAGCGGCGTTGCCGCCTGCACGACATCGGGTTCGGTGCCGGTGAACACGTCGGCGCTGACCGGTGACCCCGCCACCTTCCGCTTCGCCGGCCCGGGCACCTACAAGGTGACGCTGAACGCCACCGTCTGCACCGGCGGCGCCGGCCAGCAGATCAGCAAGACGGTCAACGTGACGATCCCCGGTGCCACGAACGGCGGCTCGACCACGGCGCCGCAGGCCCCCACGGGTTCGACGCCGACGAAGTCGGGCGCTGCCCCCGCGCAGGGTTCCGCGCCGAAGGACTCGGAGGGCCCGAAGGTGAACACCGACTACAACGACGGTGACAACTCGACGGTCTGGGGCGTCGGCGCCCTCGCCGGAGCCGGTCTCATCGGAGCCGGAGCCTTCGCCACTCGCCGCCGCCGCGGCTGACCCTCGCCTCGAGGGCCACGCACGAACGGCCGTCGATCACTTCAATGTCGTCAACTGGGCCACGAGGTGGTCGACGGCAGTTTTCGCGCCCACCGCCCCCTCGGGGAAGTCACCGTTCGTCGTCACGGCGAAGACGAGACGGTGACCACCGACCGTACGCAGTTCACCGGCCAGCGACGAGACGCCCGTCAACGAGCCCGTCTTCGCGTGCACGAGGCCCGCGCCGGCCTCGGACTCGGTACGCGTGTAGCGGTCGTGCAGCGTTCCGTTCCACGCCGAAACCGGCAGCCGCGAGACGACCTCCGCGTACTTCGCATCCTTGCCGCTCGTGGCTCGCGACAGGATGTCGCCGATGATGCGCACCGGCAGCGTCGTCCCCTTGGAGAGACCGCTCGCGTCGGCGAGCTTCATGCCGGAGACGTCGACACCCTCGTCCTTCAACTTCTTCGTCACCCAGGTTCCGACAACCGTGCTGTCGCCGTGGACTCCTTCGGCTGCCGCGGCCTGGCGCGCGAGGGATTCGGTCATCGCGTTGTCCGAGTCCTGCAGTGCGAGCCCGAGCAGGTCGAGCACAGGAGCCGATTCCACGGACGCGAGCTCCGTGCCGCTCGTCGCGGTCTTCACGTTCGTGCCGTAGGTGACCTTGATGCCGCGCTTCGCGAGTTCACGCGTGAACGCGTCGGCGGCGTTCTTCGTCGGGTCGGCCACGGCCGGGGTGCGGTTGTCGGCGCGGTCGTCCGCGAGCGCGAGCGTGGAGATGCGGGCGGTGAACCCGTAGGAGAGGAAGCCTTCCTCCCACCCCTTCGCCGTGTCGGGGCCGTCGGCGTAGGAGGTGTTCGTGTCGAGGGTGACCGACGTCAGGCCGCGCTTCTTCAGCTGCGCCGCCGTCGACGCAGCGAGATCGCCGAGCCCCGCGTGCCCGGCGATCTTGGAGCCGTCGCCCGCACCCGGCGCGAGAACCATGTCGCCGCCGCCGACGAGCGTCAGGGTGGTCCCGCTCAGTGTGGTGCGGGTCTTCAGCCCCTTCTCGAGGGGAAGGTCGCTGTGAGCGACGGCGAACGCCGACGCCAGCTTCGTCACGGACGCGGGCGTGGTCGCCTTCTTCGAATCGTGCTCGTAGAGAACCTCACCCGTGTCGGCGTCCCGCACCGTGACGGCCGTCGTCGGCCCCAACCACGTGCTCTTGAGGGACGTCTCGACGCTCCTCTTGACCGCATCGGCCGACGGCGCCGGGCCGTTCGCGGCGGTGGGCAGCGCAGGCGCCGACGAGACGCCGCGCACAGGCTCGTACGTCGTGCCCTCGTGGGTGACGGTGCGCGGTTCGTTGCCACGCTCGAGAGTGAGGACGCCGGGTGCCACATCGAAGGCGTCCAGAGTGGCGTACCCGCCGAGAAGTGCGACGACGAGCCCAGCGCTCGCCCACTTCTTCGCCGACATCGACACCCTCGTTTCCCATTCGCCGTCCCAGTACGGAACACTGAGCAGGGACTATTACACCAGCTATCGGAGGGCCACGAACCATGGAGTTCGACGTCACCATCGAGATTCCGCGCGGCACGCGCAACAAGTACGAGATCGACCACGAGACCGGTCGCATCCGTCTGGACCGCATCCTCTTCACGGCGATGCACTACCCGGCCGACTACGGCTACATCGAGGACACCCTCGGTGAGGACGGCGACCCGCTGGACGCGCTGCTGCTCATTGACGAGCCCACGTTCCCCGGCTGTGTCGTGCGTGCGCGCTCGATCGGCGTCTTCAAGATGGTCGACGAGGCCGGTGGCGACGACAAGATCCTGTGCGTGCCCGCGGGTGACCCGCGTCAGGACCACGTCACGGACATCAAGGACATCTCGGACTTCACGCTCAGCGAGATGCAGCACTTCTTCGAGACCTACAAGGCGCTCGAGCCGGGTAAGTCCGTCGAGGAGGGCTCGCACTGGATCGGCGCGGACGACGCCGCCAAGACCGTCGAGGACGCCCTCGAGCGCGCCAAGGCCGAGGGCATGACGACGGCCCGCTGGGCGATGCCGGGTCACGGCGCCCACGAGACCGAGCGCTCGATCGACAAGGCACCCGGCGACAGCCAGGCGGACAAGCCGGAGGCCTGACCCGCCGTCTTCGCTGCACCGACGACGCGGGGGGGGGGGCGCCCCCGGGGGGGGGGGCCCCCCCCCCGGGGGGGGGGGGGGGGGGGCCCCGCGGCGGGGGCCCG
>NZ_JAGTHU010000037.1:0-15656 GCF_019895135.1 Dermacoccus sp. Tok2021 | reverse complement strand
CCCCCCCCCCCCCCCCCCCCCCCCCCCCCCCCCCCGCCCGCCCCCCCCCCCCCCCCCCCCCCCCCCCCCCCCCGCGTTTCTGTGGCAGCGAGCGTCAGCTCTTGTCGCCCTGGGACGACGCCTCGTCGTCCGCAGCCTTGTCGGCAGCCGCCGTCGCCTTGGCCGCCTTCTCGGCGCTCACGGCAGCCTCGCGGACAGCCTTCTCCGCCTTCTCACGCGCGGCCTTGGCCGACTTCGACTTCGGCGCCATACCGGGCTTCGGCTTCTTGCCGCCGTTCGACCGGTCGGGGTAGCCGTGCTGGAAGCCGCCCTCACCCTCGTCGAGGATCTGCTTGGCCGAACCGACGATGAGCGGGTCGGGCTCGTGGATGAAGTCCGTGTTCTTGCCCGGGTAGTCGAGCGAGTCGAGCACGTAGCGCATCACCTCGACACGGGCGCGCTTCTTGTCGTTGCTCTTGATGACGGTCCACGGAGCCCACTCGGTGTCGGTGTGCTCGAACATGGCCTCCTTCGCCTCGGTGTAGGCGTCCCACTTGTCGAGGGAGGCGAGGTCGGTGGGCGACAGCTTCCACTGGCGCACCGGGTCGGTGCGGCGCTTCTCGAAGCGCGTGAGCTGCTCGGCCTTGCCGACGGAGAACCACAGCTTGCGCAGGTGGATGCCGGAGCCGACGAGCATGCGCTCGAACTCGGGCGCGGTGCGCATGAACTCGTCGTACTGTTCGTCGGTGCAGTAGCCCATGACGCGCTCGACGCCGGCGCGGTTGTACCAGGAGCGGTCGAAGAAGACGATCTCGCCCTTGGTGGGCAGGTGGGAGACGTAGCGCTGGAAGTACCACTGACCGAGTTCTTCCTCGGTGGGCTTGTTGAGCGCGACGGTGCGTGCACCACGGGGGTTGAGGTGCTCGTTGAACCGCTTGATCGACCCACCCTTTCCGGCGGCGTCACGCCCCTCGAAGATGAGGACGACCTTCTCGCCCGATTCCTTGACCCAGGCCTGCATCTTGAGCAGCTCGATCTGCATCTGGCGCTTGAGGTACTCGTACTCCGTGCGTGTCATCTTCACGTCGTACGGGTAGTTGTGCTGCCAGGTCTCGTCCTGCGTCTTGAACTTCTTTCCCATGTGACTATTGTCCGCCTTCGAGGCGCTTCCCGGAAGGGGTCGGGGGCATCGTTGGGACGTAGGTCCCCTTCCGTTCGCCTGCGCGTCGCGTTGGGCCCATCGTGTCGTGGAGGGGGTCGTTGGACCGGCGTTCTACAGTGGGCCCATGGCGCGCCCCCACTTCGCCTCACGGGTCGAGGACAAGCTCAACAGCTCCGCCGCGTCCGTTCTCTCGCGGCGTGACTGGTCGACGCGCGTCTTTCCCTACGTCGGGTACGGCTCGGTCGATCCCGCGCTCGAAGGTCGCGACCCGTTGGAGCGCACCCCGAAGCCGTCGACGTCGCGCTGGCGCGCCTCGTCCGGCCCGAAGCGACGCATCCCCGAGGACGGCATCGCGCGCGTCCTCGGTCGGGTCGTGCTCGGCAAGGACGGGCAGCCGTCGGTGCCGACGGCGAGCGACGACTCCCTCGTCCGGCGCGGCTTCAAGGCGTTCTTCTCCGTGCCGGAGACCGAACGCGAGGTCACGGTGACGCTCGGGGACGCCACGGCGACGGGCCTCACCGATCGCGGCGGCTACTTCGAGGTCGAGGTCACCGGGCACGGCCTGCGTCACGGATGGCACGACGCGCACGTCGAGTGCGACGGCGTCACCGCGGTGGCTCCGGTGCAGATCATCGGCGGGCACGTGCGCTTCGGCATCGTGAGCGACATCGACGACACGGCCCTCATCACGGCGCTTCCGCGCCCGCTCATCGCCGCGTGGAACACGTTCGTCGTCCGCGAGACCGTGCGCCGTGAGGTGCCGGGCATGGCAGCGTTCTACCGCTCGGTCCTCGCGCAGCATGAGGACGCGCCCGTCTTCTACCTCTCCACCGGCGCCTGGAACACGCAGCCGGTGCTCACCCGCTTCCTGCGCCGGCACGGATTCCCGCGCGGCACACTGCTGCTCACCGACTGGGGCCCGACGGAGACGTCCTGGTTCCGCTCGGGGCAGGCGCACAAGCGGCGCTGGCTGCGGCGCCTGGCTGCCGAGTTCCCGCACATCGAATGGCTGCTCGTCGGGGACGACGGCCAGCACGACCCGTCGATCTACGAGCAGTTCGCGCTGAGCTACCCCGATCACGTCGCGGGCGTCGCGATCCGGCAGCTGACGGTGGCGCAGCAGGTGCTCAGCCACGGTCACCCGCTCCAGATGGACGACGTCGTCGGCCGCGTGCCGGGGGTGCCGTGGTTCGAAGGTCCCAACGGATTCGTCCTGCACGGACACGTCTCGAAGGTGCTCGGTCATGCCTGAACTGCCCGAGGTGAGCGGCCTCGTCGGATTCCTCACCGAACGACTCGTCGGACGCGCCGTCGTCGGCGTCGAACTGGCGTCGTTCGCGGTGCTCAAGACGTTCGACCCTCCGCCGCAGGCGTTCGAGGGGCTCGTCGTCGACGCCGTGCACCGCCACGGCAAGTTCGTCGACATCGAGGCCTCGGGGCTGCACTTCGTCTTCCACCTCTCGCGAGCGGGGTGGCTGCGCTGGTCGGACAACCTCCCGACGACGACGCTGCGCCCCGGGAAGTCGCCCATCGCCGTGCGCGTGCGCCTCGACGACGGGGCCGGCTTCGACCTCACCGAAGCGGGTACGCAGAAGCGCCTCGCCGTCTACCTCGTGCGCGATGTCCAGGAGGTGCCCGGCGTCGCGAAGCTCGGCATCGACCCGCTGTCCGAGGAGTTCACCGAGGAGGCGTTCGCGGCCCTCGTGGCCGAACGACGCATGCAGATCAAGGGGCTGTTGCGCGACCAGTCGGAGATCGCCGGCGTCGGCAACGCCTACTCCGACGAGGTGCTCCACGTCGCCAAGCTGTCGCCGTTCGCCATGACGACGGCGCTCACGCCCGAGCAGGTCCACACCCTCTACGAGGCGCTGCGCACAACGCTCACCGACGCCGTCGCGGCGGCCTCGGGCAAGCCTGCGAAGGAACTCAAGGACGCCAAGCGCGCCGGCATGCGGGTGCACGGCCGGACAGGGGAGGCGTGCCCGGTGTGCGGCGACGTCGTCCGCGAGGTGTCGTTCGCCGACCGCTCGCTGCAGTACTGCGCGACGTGCCAGACGGGCGGCAAACCGCTCGCCGACCGGCGCATGAGCAAGCTGTTGAAATAACCCGAATCACACGATTTCACAGCACGACAAGGTGACACCGGCCTTCGGGGCTCGATACCGTTGAGGCCGCGAAGGGGCCGACAACGAAAGAAGCCACCATGAGTGACCTGACTCGCCGCGAGGCGATCGCAGGATCCGGTGCTGCCCTGACTCTGGCGATGCTGGGTGCCGGAACGGCACAGGCCGCACGAAGCGACGAGAACGAACCGCACGTCGTCGTCCTGCCCGTGACGCCCGACCGCGTCGCCGTCGTGGCGCGGGTTGGCTCGGGTGAGGTCCTGAAGGCTTCGCAGGGAGCCGAGAGCCGCAGTCAGACGGCCGTGAAGGACATCGCCGTGCTCGGCCTCGCGGTGGCGAAGAACGCACGGTCGCGCGTCGTCGTCGAGGTGGCCGACACGCGCCGCGCGATCGACGTCGACACTCGGGTCGAGGCGCTGCGCGCGTCCGAGCTGCGCGTCGTCAACAAGCGTGTGGCTCTCACGAACAAGGACAAGCCGAAGAAGCTCGCGACCGCAGGTGCGGTTGTCGTCGATGCGCGCCTGCAGCACCCCATCAAGCGCATGATCAAGGCGGCGAAGAAGGACAAGGTCGACCTCGAGGCCGTCAGTGGCTACCGCTCGTTCGAGTATCAGGAGAGCCTCTACGCCCGCTACGAACGTCGTGACGGTCGCAAGGCCGCCGACACGTACTCGGCGCGCGCGGGCCACAGCGAGCACCAGCTCGGCCTGACGATCGACGTGCGCGGCGCCGACGCCCTGCACGAGCTCGAGGAGTCGTTCAAGGACACCCCGACGGGCAAGTGGGTGGCTGCCCACGCGCACGAGTTCGGCTTCGTCGTGCGATACCAGGAGGGCCAGGAGAAAACGACGGGTTACCGCGCCGAGCCGTGGCACCTGCGCTACGTCGGTGACGACGTCGCTCGCTTCCTCCACGAGCGCCGCGACATCAAGACGCTCGAGGAGCTCTTCGACCTGCCGGCCGCGCCCGGCTACTGACAGACCTTCGACAACGCCGCCGCTCGATTCCGAGCGGCGGCATCGTCGTGTGCGGGTGGAGCCGGAGTTTCGGGGCCGCAGGGTTGACGATGCCCCCCGCGCCTTCGGCACAGGGGGCATCGCTCGGGGCTCACTTGGCGGCAGGCACCTTGGCGAAGGCCTCTTCCGCGTTGTGGCCACCGGAGACGTTGCCGATCGGCCAGACGACCGCGAGTCCCTTTCCAGTGATGTCGGAGAGCGGCACGCTGCCGAGCTTGCCGGTGCCGTCGTCGTGGAACCGGCTGTCGGCGGAGTCGCTGCGGTTGTCGCCCATGACCCAGACCTTGTTGTCGGGCACCGTGATGGAGAACTTCTCGGCGCACGGCTGCACGCCGGACTTCAGGTAGGGCTCGTCGACCTCGACACCGTTGACCTTGAGCTTGTTGCCCAGGCCCTCGCACGAGACCTTGTCCCCACCGACGCCGACGACACGCTTGACGAGGTGCGAGCCGCTCGCCGACAGGTGCGTCACCTCGGCGACCTTGCGGATCGCGCCGAACACGGCGTTTCCGCTCGGCACGGGCTGCGTCCAGTCGCCCGGGTCCTTGAAGACGACGACGTCTCCCCGCTTGACCTCGCCGAAACGCGGCGTGATCTTGTTGACGACAATGCGGTCGCCGATCTGCAGGGTGTTCTCCATCGACGCCGACGGGATGCGGAAGGGCTGCACGAGGAACGTCGTGATCAGTGCCCAGACGGCCCACACGACCGCGACGAGAATGACGCGATCGCGCCAGAGCTTTGCTTTGCCTTCCATACGGGCAAGTATGACGGGCCGGCCTGTGCGTTCCGTGGACGTCGGGCGATCTGCCCAACCGTCCGAGAGACGCGAAGGGGCGGCAACCTTCGTCAGGTTGCCGCCGCTCGGGGTGGTACGGGCTCAGATGATGGCTGCGTCGCCCGAGTCGGAGACGATCGTCTTGCCCTCGGCGTTCCACTGCTTCATGCCGCCCTCGACATTGGCGACGGCGCGGCCCTGGCCGGTGAGCCACTCGACGGCGCGGCCGCTGCGCGCGCCACTGCGGCACACGACCGGGAGGTCGCCGTCCACCTCGGGCAGCTCGTTCAGGCGGTTCGGCAGGTCACCGAGGGGGATGTGGATGGCGCGCGGCGCGTGACCGGCGTCGTACTCGTCCTGCTCGCGCACGTCGAGAACGACGGCGTCGTCAGCGATGTCCTTGGGGTTAACCGTGTTCATGCCTCCACCCTGCCATGTTCGCGCCGTCATCGGCAGGGGCGACCGCTGCGCAGAATTCACGCCCTGGGAGCGATGGTGGAGGTCTTCTTCGTGTGAGGCAAACTTCTTGCCAACTAAGTGGACTTCTACAGATACCTTGGTTGCGTTGAGGAAGTGGGCTCAGAAAACGTGAAGGGATGGCGAGTCGTGGGAGTCTTGGGTGCGTTCATAGTCATGGTGGCGACTGCTATGCAGAGTCAATTGGATGTGGCTGAGATCTGGGCATGGCAGAGGGTGTCGAAAAAGATTGCGCCAGAGATGGTTGATCAAGCAATTCCCAAAGGCACAATGTTTTTCCCTAGGGGGTGTACAAAAACCCAGATAGGCTCGCATGGATACCTGAAGATGTGAAAGTCAAGTTCGAGGATCGTTCTAAGCGATCGGCTGCTTGGATGGTGCTACTGCTGGGGGCCACCTTGGTCTTCGCTTCCGAGGTCGAAAGTGCGCTCCCGCAGTGGGGAGTGTTTGTTGGACTGGTATGTCTGGTGGCAGCGCTCTGGGTGGGCGACCTATTTACCAAGTCAATTTCTCGGCCCGCAGAAGAGCGGTGCACTGAGGCGATCAAGGTAAAAATTCCAATTTACTGTGCGCAGCGTCAAGAAGAGATGGAAAGTAAGAAGTTTGTTGCGCGAATCAAGAGGGTCGCGGTTGGGATTCTTCGGCCTGTGACCTCTGCGTTCAGTTTGTTTCGTCGGTTCGTGAGAGAGGGCTCTGCGAAGTAGTGCGCGCAAAAGTTCGCGGCCACGTGTAGTTCCGGTTCTCACGCGCGACCCGCCTCTGGGTGGCCACTGCCGCTTTGCGCTCGTCCGGACGATTGCCAGCTGTTGATGACCAAGGTGGCCCGGGGCGCGGCCCTCCACTCGTCTCATAGTTTGTGGTGCTGGTTTGAAGGTGGCACCATCCGGTCGTGGCTGATTACTGCCTGAGCACCCTGGCGCGTCGTCGACGAACGGCTTCCGATTTAGGGTGGCGGACGTGAACATCCTGTCGATTCAGTCGTCGGTGGCCTACGGCCATGCCGGAAACTCGTCCGCAGTCTTCCCGCTGCAGCGACTCGGGCACGAGGTGTGGCCGGTGTACACGGTGCACTTCTCCAACCACACGGGGTACGGCGAGTGGCGCGGCCCGGTGTTCGAACCGGAGACGGTGCGCGACGTCATCACCGGCATCGAGGAGCGCGGCGTCCTCGACCGCTGCGACGCGGTGCTCTCGGGCTACCAGGGTGGCGAGAAGGTCGGCGAGGTCATCCTCGACGCCGTTGCCCGCGTCAAGGCCGCCAACCCGAAGGCCCTCTACTGCGCCGACCCCGTCATGGGTGACGTCGGCCGGGGCTTCTACGTGCGCGAGGGCATCCCGGAGTTCATGCGCGACGTCGTCGTGCCGGCCGCAGACATCCTGACGCCCAATCAGTTCGAGCTCGAGTTCCTCGTCGGTCAGAGCGTCTCGAGCGTCGCCGACCTGCTCGCCGCCGCCGACGCGTTGCGTGCCAAGGGGCCGCAGGTCGTCCTCGTGACGTCGGTGCAGACCGACGAGACGCCGGCCGACTCCGTCCAGATGGCCGTCGTCGACGCCGAGGGTGCCTGGATCGTCACGACGCCGCTGCTGCCCATGTACGTCTCGGGCTCCGGCGACGCGACGGCCGCCATCTTCCTCGCGCGCTACATGACGTCCACGCCGGCCGAGGCACTCGCGGCCACGGCGTCGTCGATCTACGACGTCATGGAGCGCACGCACGCCGCAGGCTCGGGCGAGATCCTCCTCATCGAGGCGCAGGAGGCCATCGCGCACCCCGCGAGCGAGTTCGAAGTCACCCGGTTGCGCTGATTCTGTAGACGTTGCGCGCGCTATGTGACGCGCAACGTCTACAGAATCAGCTACTCCGTGACGATGACGTGCAGTGTCCTCGGGCCGTGCACGCCTTCGACACGGGAGAGCTCGATGTCGCTCGTCGCGCTCGGGCCGGAGATGAACGTCATCGGGCGACGTGACGTCGCTGCGTCTCCCAGGCGCGTGATCGCCTCGGGCACGTCGGAGACCACCTGATCCGCGGCAACGACGCAGACGTGGATGTCCGGCACCAGGGACAGCGCACGCCGGCCCTGGTCGTCGGCGTGGTCGAGCACGATGGTGCCCGTCTCCGCGACGCCCACCGCGCACGCGGTGACCACAGCGTCGATCTCGTTGAGTTGCAGCGGTGTGAGAGCAGAATCCTCGATCACCTCGACGCCGTCGAGTTGCGTCAGCCACGCGTCGTCGAGCCCGGGCGGGCGGACGAGCGACGTCGCGCCGTAGTGGGCGAGCGCCGCAGCAACGCGCGCCGGAACCTCGTCGGCCCCGCAGCGCTCGACGACGGCGCGGTAGTCCTCGACGCGCTCGACGAAACGGTCGAGCACCGGCTCGTCCATCGCCGTCGGGGCTCCGTAGGTCCACTCGACCGGAGCCTCGTCGGCCGCGCCCGAGACGTCGGAGAGCGCCTCGCGCACCCGAGCCAACACGACGTCACGGCTGCTCATCGCTTGCCCCCTCGTTCGCGGGCCCACCAGTCGCGGAACGACTCGGTCGGCATCATCTTCACGTCACGCGCGTTCGTCCACCGCGACAGCGGCGGAGGCAGGGGCCCGAACGACTCCATACGCCGCCCGAGCAGCCGCCCCGCGAGCCCGGACGACTTCGTCGCCATCGACCATCGACGGTGGTCGGCCATCATCCACGACGCACTCGCCATCATGGCGGCCTCGGCGTGCGGCATCGTGTCCTTCTTCTTCGCCTCGACGACGCGGTTGCGCTGGTGCACGAGCAGTTCCGCGAGCGGGATCTTGACGGGGCACACGTCGTTGCACGCGCCGCACAGGCTCGAGGCGAACGGTAGCGACCGGTCGATCGGGGACGAGGTGCCACGCAGCGCCGGCGTCAGGACAGCACCGATGGGGCCGGGGTAGACCGAGCCGTACGCGTTGCCGCCGACCTTCTCGTACACGGGGCAGACGTTGAGGCACGCCGAGCAGCGGATGCAGCGCAGCGCGTCGCGCCCGACCTCGTCGGCGAGGACGTCGGTGCGCCCGTTGTCGAGGAGGACGACGTGCATCTCCTGCGGGCCGTCGCCCTCGGCGGGGCCGCTCCACAGCGACGTGTACGGGTTCATCCGCTCCGCCGTCGAACTGCGCGGCAGGAGCTGGAGAAACACCTCGAGGTCGGCGAACGTCGGCAGGATCTTCTCGATGCCGACGATCGAGACGAGGGTGTCGGCGAGCGTCAGGCACATGCGCCCGTTGCCCTCCGACTCGACGACGGCGAGCGTGCCCGTCTCCGCGACGGCGAAGTTCGCGCCGCTGACGGCGACCTTGGCGCGCAGGAACTTCTCGCGCAGGTGCTCGCGCGCGGCGCCGGCGAGGTGAGCCGGTTCGGTGTCGAGATCGTCGGGAGCGGGCTTGCCGTAGCGGCCCATCTCCTCGAGGAAGATCTCGCGCACCTCGGCGCGGTTGCGGTGGATGGCCGGCACGAGGAAGTGCGTCGGGCGATCGTGACCCAGTTGCACGATGAGCTCGGCGAGGTCCGTCTCCCACGCCGCGATGCCTGCGTCCTCGAGGGCCTCGTTGAGTTCGATCTCCTGCGTGGCCATCGACTTGACCTTGACGACCTCACGGGGCGCGGCGACGGCGTCCTCGCGGGCGAGGCGCTCGTCGACGATCTCGCGGACGATGCGGTTCGCGTCGTCCGCGTCCGTCGCCCAGTGGACGTGGACACCGTTGCGCTGCAACGACTCCTCGAGTTGTAGGAGGTAGGTGTCGAGGTGACGCAGGGTGCGGTCCTTGATCTGCGCCCCGGCGACGCGCATCGCCTCCCAGTCGGCCTTCTCCGCGACGACGTTCGCGCGCTTGGTGCGGATCGTCGTCATGGCGTGATGGAGGTTCTTGCGCTGCACCGGATTTGCGAGCTGCACCGGCGCGGCCTTGGGGAACGGGGGTGAGTCGATGAGTTCGCCGGCGGGCGGCGCGGGCGTCAGACGGGTCATGACAGGGCTCCTTCCACGTCGGGTTCGGCGGCGGCGAAGTCTTCCTCGCTGTGCGCGAGCAGTTCGGCGAGGTGGATTCCTCGCACCTGCGATCGCTGGCGGGACAGCATTCCCTGCACGTTCATGAGGCACGAGTTGTCGCCCATGACGACGTACTCGGCATCGGTGTCGGCGACGTGGCGGGCCTTGTCGGCCGTCATCGCCGTCGACACATCCGGGTTCTTCACGCTGAACGTTCCACCGAACCCGCAGCAGCGGTCGGCGTCGGGCAGCGTGACGAGTTCGATGCCCTTCACGTTGCGCAGCAACTCGTACGGGCGATCCCCCACCTTCGTGATGCGCAGCGAGTGGCACGTGGGGTGGTAGGTGACGCGGTGGGGGAAGTAGGCGCCCACGTCGGTGACACCGAGGACGTCGACGATGAGTTCCGTGAGGTCGTAGGTCTTCGCGGACGTCCGTGCGACGCGCGCCGCCAACTCGTCGTCACCCGAGCGTTCGGCGAGCATCGGGTGCTGGTCGCGGATGCTTCCCACGCACGAACCCGACGGGGCGACGATGTAGTCGTAGGGCTCGAAGGCGTCGAGGTACGTGCGGATGCTCGGCAGCGCCTCGTCGAAGTAGCCGGTGTTGGTGAACATCTGCCCACAGCACGTCTGCGCCGGAGGGAAGTCCACCTCGCATCCGAGCCGTTCGAGCAGCCGGACGACGGCCTTCGGCGTCTCGGGGAACATCACGTCGTTGACGCAGGTGGCGAAGAGGGCGACGCGTTTGCCCGCGCCGGGTAGGTCGTTCGTGGTCATCACGTCTCCTTGGTGGGAGGTCACGGGAGCATCCAGGAAAGCACCGGGGTCGATTGTAGGCCGACGATGAGACACAGCGCCGCGAGCATGCCGAGGCTCCACCAGATCACCTTACGGAGGATGGCCGACTCATGGCCGACGAGGCCCACCGCAGTGGCCGCGATCGTGAGGTTCTGCGGGGAGACGAGCTTGCCGACGACGCCACCGGTCGTGTTCGCTGCGACGAGGAGCGTCGGGTCGATGCCCGCCTTCTGGGCAGCGGTCTGCTGCAGTGTGGCGAAGAGGGCGTTGGCGCTCGTGTCGGAGCCGGTGACGGCGGTGCCGAGCCATCCGAGAATCGGCGAGAGGAAGGCGAACGCCGCGCCGGTGCCGGCGGCCCATGAGCCGATGGTGATGGTCTGGCCCGACTGGTTCATGACGTAGGCCAGGGCGAGCACGGCGGCGATCGTCAGGGCCGAGAAGCGCAGTTGGTGCAGCGTCTTGCCCATCTCCTTGACCACCTTGCCCGGTCCGACGCGGTAGACGATCGCGACGACGATCATCGTCAGGATGAGCAGTGTGCCCGGGCTCGAGAGCCACTGGAACTTGTAGATGGTGGTGCCGGAGACCTTGCCTGCCGCGGTGAGGATGTGGCCGTCGAGGCCGGGCCAGTGGATCTTGAGGTCGGTGCTCGCGAGGAAGTCGCTGAGCGGCTTCACGAGCTTCGCCGCGGAGAAGACCGCGATGACGAGCAGGTAGGGGAAGAGCGCCATGAAGAGTCGGCCGGCGGTCATGCGCCCGACCGGCTCCGCGTTGGGAGCCTCGACGGTCTGCGCGTCGGCGGGGAGCTTCGCGCGCTCCTCCTCGCGCTCGGCGGTGAGGCGAGCCGTGGCCTCCGCGGTGCCCTTGGGCTTCCACACGCGAAGGAACGCGACGGCGGCGGCGAGGCCCACGAGCGAGGCGGCGATGTCGGTGAGTTCGACCGAGACGTACGACGCGCAGATCCACTGGGCAACCGCGAACGCGATGCCCGTGACGAGAGCGATGGGCCACGCGTCCCTGACGCCGCGGCGGCCGTCGGCGAGGATGAGGAGGAACAGCGGCACGAAGACGGCGATGACCGGCGTCTGGTGCCCGACGTAGGCGCCGATCTCCTGGTAAGGGATCTTCGTCAGGTCACCCGCGGTGATGATCGGGATGGCGATGGCGCCGAACGCGACGGGCGCCGTGTTGGCGACGAGGACGACCGTCGCGGCGCGCAGCGCGGAGAAGCCTGCGGCCACGAGCATGACGCCGGTGATGGCGACCGGAGCGCCGAACCCGGCGAGGGCCTCGAGCAGGCCGCCGAAGCAGAAGGCGATGAGCATGGCTTGGATGCGCGGGTCATCGCTGAGGATGTCGAAGACGGCCGCCAGATCCTTGAACCGGCCGCTGATGACGGTGACCTGGTAGAGCATGATCGCCGCGAAGACGATCCACACGATGGGGAAGAGGCCGTAGACGGCGCCCTGGCTCGCGGAGAGGAAGGCGAGCTTCGCGGGCATCCCGTACGCGGCGATGGCGACGACGAGCGCGACGGCCAGACCGGCGAGGCCCGCCTGGTAGGCCTTCCAGCGCAGCACGCCGAGCGTGAGGAAGACGGTGAGCAGGGGCAACGTCGCGACGAGCGCGGAGCCCCACAGCGACCCGAGGGGCGCGAGGTCAGGGGTGTAGCTCATGGGAGTTCAGCCGTTTCAGGAGGCGCCACGCAGGCGAGAGGGGCCTGCACTTATTGGTCAGACCATTTGACGAATGTAGAGGCGAATGTGATCTACGTCAATGCTTTGACCATTTCGAGTGTGTCGATGGACGGTCTGTGCTCGCGCTCGCGGAGTGCCTCGACGACGGAGGTACTCGGTGAGTCGCCCTAGGATGTGGCGAACATCGAGGAGGGTGGCCCATGCCGAACAAGCCGAAGGCGTTCGACATCGTTCGGGCGCACATCGAGGAGCGCATCCTCGACGGGTCGCTCGACATCGGCGACACCCTGGCCGCCGAGCGTGAGCTCGCCACGGAGTTCGGTGTCTCGCGAGGTGCAGTCCGTGAGGCCATCCGGGCGCTCGAGGCGCAGGGCGTCGTCGAGTCGTCCGTGGGAGCCGGGGCTGCCGGCGGAACGCGCATCATCCGGGCGCGAACGCGCGCCCTGACCCGGTTGCTGCGCCTGCACGTGGCGCTCGCGGGAGGGCGGCTGCGCGAGGTCGTCGAGTTGCGTGTGGCGTTGGAGCGTTCGAGCGCGACGCTGGCCGCGGCGTCCGTGACGCCCGAGGCGCTGGAGACGATGAGGACGTTGCTCGCAGAAATGCGCGGGGAGGGCGTCGACATCGAAACGTTCAACCGACTGGACACCGACTTCCACGTCGCCATCGCGCGGGCGGCCGACAACACCCTCGTCACGGACCTGACGATCGCCGTGCGCGAGTCGCTGCGCGCCCCGATCCTCGTCGCCGAACAAGGTTTGAGCAGTGGGGAGTACGCCGATTTCCGCGGCATGCTCTGCGAGCAGCACGAGGGCATTTTCGCCGCACTCGAAGCAGGTGACGGCGAGGACGCCGCGCAGCGCATCGAGACGCACATCCGTGCCGCCTACAGCGCGCTGCCGGTGCTAACGGCCGCGCCTGAGTAGTCGCTTCGGCAATGGTCGACAGCCGGAGGATCGGAGCCGAGCAGACGAGTGGTTGCCGCCACGCCGCGCAAATCTCAATCTTCGCCTAGAGCGCGCAATACGGTGGTGAGCATGGATCCGATTCGTAACCCGTACGCGCCCGGCGCAGGTCAGCGTCCGCCCGAGTTGGCGGGGCGTGAGGAGCAGATCAGCACGTTCGACGTCGTCGTCGCGCGCATCGCGAAGGGCCGCCCGGAGCGCTCGATCGTGCTCATCGGGCTGCGCGGCGTGGGCAAGACGGTACTGCTCAACACGCTGCGATCGGGTGCGGTGCGGGCGCACTGGGGCACCGGCAAGTTCGAGGCGCGCCCCGACCAGCGGCTGCGGCGGCCGCTCGCGAGTGCGCTGCACACCGCCGTGCGCGAACTCGGCCACCCGCAGGACGACGACGTCGACCACGTACTCGGCGTCATCAAGAGCTTCGCCCAGCGTGACGTCGACCCGAAGGCGAAGCTGCGCGACCGGTGGAACCCGGGCATCGACGCGCCCGCCGTCACCGGCCGGGCCGATTCGGGCGACATCGAGATCGACCTCGTCGAGTTGTTGACGGATGTCGGCGGCCTCGCGGCCGACGTGGGCAAGGGCGTCGCCATCTTCATCGATGAGATGCAGGATCTCGACCCCGAGGACGTGTCGGCGCTGTGCGCGGCGTGCCACGAGATGAGCCAGAGCTCGCTGCCGGTCATCGTCGTGGGGGCGGGGCTGCCGCACCTGCCGGCGGTGCTGTCGGCGTCGAAGTCGTACAGCGAGCGGCTGTTCCGGTACGCGCGTATCGACCGGCTGCCGAAGGAGGCGGCCTTCCGCGCGCTGCAGGGCCCGGCGCAGGAGGAGGACGCCGAGTTCACCGACGAGGCACTCGAGGCCATGTACGCCGCGACGGGCGGCTACCCGTACTTCATCCAGGCATACGGCGCGGGGGTGTGGGACCTGGCGCCCGCGTCGCCGATCACGGTGGATGACGTCAAGGTGGCTATGCCGGAGGCCGAGGCGGAGCTGGCCGTCGGGTTCTTCGGCTCGCGCTACGAGCGTGCGACGCCGGGCGAGCGTGAGTACCTGCGCGCCATGGCCGACGCGGCGACGGCGATCGCGGAGACCGCTGCAGCCGACGAGACGGGGGAGACGCCCGGGCTCGACGACATCGAGTCGGTGCCGACGTCGAAGGTGGCCGAGGTGCTCGGGCGCAAGCCGCAGTCGCTCTCCCCGGCGCGCGACTCGCTCATGAAGAAGGGCCTCGTGTACTCGGGCGAGCGTGGCCGCATCGCCTTCACCGTGCCCCACTTCGGGCGCTACCTGCGCAGCGTCGGCGGGGAGTAAGGGCGCAGCCTGGCTTTTCGCTGATCGTCCTTCATCGGGATGGCCGCGTCATGAGACATGACGTGTGCTGCGATCGGCCTCGGCGTGCCGCGCCCCTGAGAGCCTGAGAGCATCTGTCTTCGCGGGTGAACCGCACCGCTAGTTGACGTTGCCTTGGCAACGGATTATCTCGGGTGACCGCGGGTGTATCGCATAAAGGACAGTGGGCGACACCTCCACGGCAACCCGAGCCAGGGAGAAATCGGGCTATGTTCAAGTTCCTGGCTTTTCCACGCACGGAGGTTGCACGATGGCCGAACAGTCAGCACCGATCACCGAGGTGCATGTTGTCTGGCATTCCGAGTCGGCCCACGACAACATCCTGGGCGTCTTCGCAGATGCGAGTGAGGCCAAGGCCTACATGGGAAGCATCCGCAACGACTACGCGGGCGGCGTGTTCAGCACGCTCTTCCCCATCGGCATGAAGGGCACCGATCCGGAGCGTCGATACCTCGACTGACGGATACCGCAGCCGCGCAGGCGGGCGCGTCACGTACCGCAGCGACGACTGGGTCGAGACGCAGTCCTCCACCGGAACGCTGTTTCCCACGCAGTTGCCGACACGAGTTCGCCGCGTCGTCACCGACCCCGCGATCATCGACTCGGTCTCCTCGATCAGGCCCATCTGACACGCGAGTTTCGCCAGACGTTGGGGCAGAGCCGAGTTCGTACCGCGACGCGACGGCCTGACGCGGAAGCTGCCTGGCGCGCTGCATCGCCCACCGCGGGCTCAAGGGCCCGGCCGAACCACCGAACGAGGGCCGACCGGTTCCGGTTGAAGCCTTGCTCACCGTCGGGTGAGGGTGTTGGCTGACGCGGGTGAGAGTCGAACGTGTTGTTCCCAATCTGGTCGTGACCGACCTCGACGCCGGGGTGGCCCACCACCGCGCCGTTCTCGGCCTCGACGTGCTCATGGATCACGGGTGGATCGTCACCCTCGGCGACGCCGACGGCCACCAACTCAGTGTCATGACGCAGGACGCATCGGCCGCGATGAATCCGGGCGTCTCCGTCTTCGTCGACGATGTGCACGAGGCGTATCGGCGCGCGCAGGAGGCCGGGTTCGACATCGTTCATCCGCTCACCGACGAGCCATGGGGCGTCACCCGGTTCTTCTACCGCGACGAGAGCGGAAACGTCGTCAACGTCGGGATGCACACGCCCTGAGCGAGGCGATGGGTCGCGAGTTCGAGCAGATCAAGGCCGAGGCCGCAGCCCCGCCCGAATGAGCCCACAGAGCTGCAGACGTGGGCCCATGATGGGCTCATGACTTCACCGAGCATCGTTCTGCATT
>NZ_JAGTHU010000036.1:0-17847 GCF_019895135.1 Dermacoccus sp. Tok2021 | reverse complement strand
ATTTGGTTTGTCGGGGGGGCGGGGAGTTGTTTATACCACCCCGGCCGCACCCCATGTGGGGTGCGGCCGTCGTTGACCAGCCTCGAGATCCGTCAGGCGTGGACGTGTTCGACCTCTCCGCCCTCGGCGGCAATCCGCTTGTTGCGGCGTACCGACGCGAGGAAAGCGGCACCGATGAAACCGACGCCGATGAGGCCGGTGATGACCTCGGGCACCTCGTGCTTGATGCTGATGAACAGGATCGTCGCAAGCGCCCCGATGGCCCACATGGCGCCGTGCTCGAGGTAGGCGTAGTCGTCGAGCGTGCCCTGACGCACGAGGTAGACCGTGAGCGAACGGATCCACATGGCGCCGACGCCGAGGCCGACGGCGATGATGAAGATGTCCTGGCTGATGGCGAAGGCGCCGATGACGCCGTCGAACGAGAACGACGCGTCGAGCACCTCGAGGTACATGAAGAGGAAGAACGCGGCCTTGCCCGCGGCCTTGCCGACACCGGGCAGTTCCTTCCCGTCCTTGCCGTTTTCGGCACTCTCCTTGCTGTCGGCCTCCGCCTCGTCGGCGTCGTCCGCGGCGTCGTGTTCGGCCAGGCCCTGCTGCTCGAACAGGTCGCCCAGACCACCGACGAGCAGGTACGTCATGACGCCGAGCACCCCGGAGAACAGGACGGTTCCTGCGTCCTCTGCGAGGAACTGCGAGGCGAGCACGAGCACGAGGAGCGCCACGACGACGGAGAGCTGGTCGAGCTTGCCGATCTTCGCGAGCGGACGCTCGATGGGCTTCAGCCACTTCACCTTGTGGTCCTCGAACACGAAGTTGAGGAACAGCATGAGCAGGAAGGAACCACCGAAGGCCGCAATGCTCGGGTGAGCCTCGTGCAGCATGTAGGCGTACGTGCCGGGCGTCTCCTGGTCACCGCCCTTGATGGCGAGGTCGATGGCCTTCATCGGGCCGACGCCACCCGTCAGGCAGACGATGAGCAGCGGGAACACGAGGCGCATACCGAAGACGGCGATGAGGATGCCGACCGTGAGGAAGATCTTCTGCCAGAACGCGTTCATCCGCTTGAGGATCGTCGCGTTGACGACGGCGTTGTCGAAGCTGAGCGAGACCTCGAGCACGATGAGGATGGCGACGATGGCCAGGCCGGAGACTCCCCCGAGGAAGAAACCGCCGACGAGGCCGGCGACCGTGATGGCCACCGACCATCCGAACGTCTTGAGAAGCATGGAGAACACTTTCCGGGGAGCGGGCACGAACCGGGCACACCCGACCCTGGGAAAAGGGCATGCGGGGGCTCTTGAACACCCAGCGTAGCGCCGACACGCCTGAGCCCCATCGTCCGACGATGTGTGTGCGCCCACGCAGACACGTCGAACCGCGACAACCGCTCCACCTGCGGGAACGCCCCGCACCACAGGCTCGTTGTCGGGTGGGTGGACTAGGCTCGAAGACGAGCTCCTTCATTCGCCCTGAACCTTCGCAGGAGAGGCACGATGACGAACCCCGGACAGCAGCCGTACCAGGATCCGAATCAGCAGTACGGCGGGCCCCAGGCACAGCCTCAGCAGGCTCCCCAGGCCCAGCAGGCCCCCGAGCCCGAGACGATGCTGGCGCCGCCGAAGGCCGTCGACCTCGTCGAGCCGGAGAAGGCCGCGGCGATGGTGCCCATCGACGAGCAGGCCAAGCAGGTGGCCACCACCGAGGCCACGCAGACGGTCGCGCGCTTCGAGGAGATCGACCCGAACGACCCGCAGTTCCGTGCGCGGCTCAAGGAGATCACCAACATGGGCCGCGAGGAGTCCATGAAGGCGACGCAGGTGAGCAACTCGATCCTGCAGCGCCCCTCCCTCGCGGGTAAGGACTCGTCGCAGACGAAGGTGGGCAACACCCTCGTCGAACTGCGCCAGACGATCACCGACCTCGACCCGCACCGCGCCGACCTCAAGGGCGCGAAGAAGGTGCTCAAGTGGCTGCCGGGCGGCGACAAGGTCGACCGCTACTTCATGAAGTACCAGTCGAGCCAGACGCACCTGAACTCGATCATCGCCGCGCTCGAATCGGGTCAGGACGACCTGCGCAAGGACAACGCGGGCATCCAGCTCGAGCAGACGCGTCTGTGGGACGCGCTTCTGCGTCTGCGTGAACTCGACGAGAAGATGACGCAGCTCGACGGCGCGATCGAGCAGCGCGTGGCCGAACTGCAGGCGCGTGGCGACACGGAGAAGGCCGACGCCATGAAGTCGCAGGTGCTCTTCACGGTGCGCCAGCGTCGTCAGGACCTCGCGACGGAGATCGCCGTCGCGACGCAGGGCTACATGTCGCTCGGCCTCGTGCTGCAGAACAACGACCAGCTCATCCAGGCCGTCGACCGCGCGAAGTCGACCACGGTCGCCGCGCTGTACACGGCCGTCATCGTCTCCGAGGCGCTGGCTCGCCAGAAGCTCGTGCTCGACCAGATCAACGCACTGCGCTCGACCACGTCGAACATGATCGAGGCCACGAGCAAGCAGCTGCGCACGCAGGGTGCGGAGATCAACGCGAAGTCGACCGAGTCGCTCGTCGAGGTGGAGAAGTTGGAGAACGCGTTCACCAACGTCTTCGCCACGATGGACGCCATCGACTCCTACCGCGCCGCCGCCACCGACTCGATGGCGCAGACGATCTCGTCGCTGCAGACGCAGATCAAGCGCGCCGAGCCGTACATGGAGCGTGCGCGCAAGGAGCAGATCGAGAGCAACGAGTCGCGTAACAGCGGTCAGCTGCCGGGCCGTTCCTGAGGTGATCTGACGTGGGGTGGTTCTCGCGCGACGAACCGCAGCGCCCGAGCGGCCCGACGCCCGGAACCGTCGACGCCGTCGGTGCTGCGCTCGTGCCGTACGTGCGGTGGTTGCGTTCGCTCGGCAGTCAGGTGCCCGGGCGGGCCATGGTGTTGTGCCGGCTCATCGGCGACCACCTGGAGGACGTCGTGGGCGACCCGTCGGCCAAGTTGCTCGACGTGCAGACGCTCGTCACGTTGGAGCGCACCGCGAGTGCCCACGTGCCCGACACGATCAACGCCTACCTGGCCGCGCGCGGCGTCAGCGGGGCGCAGGACATGCTCATCCGGCAACTGACGACGATCGAGGGCGTCGCGGCGTCGGCTGCGAAGCGTTCGATCGAGAGTGCCCGTGACGCCCTGGAGATCCAGGGCGCGTTCCTCGAGGAGAAGTTCGGACATGCCTGACACGACGAATCTGGCTCCCGGAGACGGCCTCCCGCTCGGGCGTGACGCCGGTGTGCGCGTGCTGTCGATCGACGTGCGCTGGAACACGGGTACCGAGACGGCGCTGTCGGAACGCATCGGGCTGGCCGCCATGCCCCTCGTGCGCGACCGGGTCGAGAGCCGCGAGCACGTCGTTCACTCGAACCAGCCGGCCACGCCGGACGAGACGACGCGGCTGGGGGCGTCGAACGGCGTTGTCGAGGTCGACCTCGCCGCGGCGCCGGCGGACGTCGAGCGCGTCGTCGTGCTTGCGTTCGTCCACCCGCGGGCCAACGCGTCGAAGCGCACCCTCGACGAGGTGAGCGACCTGTCGATCACGTTCCGTGACGACTCGTCCGGCCGCGAGATCGCGCGCACGGACAACCTGGCGCGCGCCATCGGTCCGGTGACGGCCGCCGCCGTCGCCGAGGTCGTGCGGGACGGTGACGGGTGGCGCGTCAACGTCTCCGCGCGTGGTTTCGAGGCCGGGCTCGACGGCGCGCTGCAGCAGGCGGGGAGCCGGCTGTGACGCTGCAGCCCCCTCCTGGCTACAACTCGGGTGACGCGGCGCGTCACGCACCCTCACCCCAGCCCGCCCCGGTGCCGCCGCAGGCGCCCGAGGCAGCCGCGCGTCCGAGCGACGTCCCCGACGCGCAGCTCGGCAACCCTGACGGCGCGTGGTTGCGCGTCATCAGCGCGGAGCCGAGCCCGGTGCATCTGTCCGACAGTCAGCAGGGCGAGCGCGTCGAGACGGGTGAGATCGAGGCGGAGGCACCGAGCGCGGCGCCCACGCAGAGCCTCGGTGGGTCGTGGGGCGGCAGCGAGCCGTCCCCTGCGTCGAGCAGCTCAGTGGCTGCGCCCCGGCACAACACTGGACGCAAGAGTGTCGATGTCGTGCCTGCGCGCCGTCGACCGTCGCGGCCGCCACAGGGCATCAGCGTCGTCGGTGGGCGCACCGTGAAGCTGCACCGCGTCGTGGCGCTCGACCGGTTGGCGTCGGGCATCGGCTACCTCACGGTCGAGTGGCGCGTGCGTCAGCGCGGGTTCGACCTGCTGGCGCTGCAGGACGGTTCAACCGTGGCGGCCCGCGCCAACACCCTGACGATCGACCTCACGCAGCCGATGAACCGCGTCCTCATCGCCACGGGCACGCAGGGCACGATGCCTGTGCCCGCCTCGGAACTGCGCGTGAGCAACGGCTCGACGCAGGTCATCATCCCCATCGACGGCGGCACGAGCCTCGGCGTCTGGCCGCGGCTGACCCTGACGCGGGTGGACGAGTTCGTCGTCATCCGCCACGAGCACGACCCGCTCTCGGGCATCCTCTCGGCCGTTGCGGGCGCGTACGGCTACGACGAGCGCAACTTCGTCCTCGCCCACTCGCACGTGCTGCGCTGACGCCGGCGGCCTGAACGCACGAGTGCCCCGGAATCGCCGAGCGATCCGGGGCACTTCGGTATGGGGCGTCAGTCGACGTCGAGTGGTGAGGTGCTCACCGTGACGTCGTCCTTGCGCAGTTCGTGCTCGAGGGCCTCGAGTTCGGAGACGCCGGCCATCTGGGCGGTCAGCTCGTCGAGGCTGACCTCGTCCTTCGACGCGTCGAGCGCCACACGGCCGAGCTTGAGCACGACGAAGTGGTTGCCCACGAGGTAGGCGTGGTGCGGGTTGTGCGTGATGAGGACGACGCCCAGGCCCGCGTCGCGCGCCGCCTGGATGTACTTGAGCACGACGCCGGACTGCTTGACGCCGAGCGCCGCCGTCGGCTCGTCGAGGATGATGACCTTCGCGCCGAAGTAGATGGCACGCGCAATGGCGATGCACTGCTTCTGACCACCCGAAAGCCCACCGACCGGACGGTCGAGGTCGGGGATGACGATGCCCATCTTCGTCAGCTCTTCGCCGCAGATGGCCTTCATTTTCTTGATGTCGAGCACGCCGAACGGGCCGCGCGTCAGCTCGTTGCCGAGGAAGAAGTTGCGCCACACCGACTGCAGCGGAGCGAGCGCGAGGTCCTGATACACCGTGGCGATACCCGACGCCAGCGACTGGCGCGGCGAGCTGAAGTGCCGCTCGTCGCCGGCCACGAGCATCGTGCCCGACGTGTAGTCGTGCAGGCCCGACATGATCTTGATGAGCGTCGACTTACCGGCGCCGTTGTCGCCGAGCACGCACGTCACTTCGCCCGGGCGGACGGTGAGGTCGACGCCGCGCAGTGCGTCGACGTTGCCGTACGCCTTGCCGACGTCGAGGAGCTGCACGAGCGCGTCGGGGTCGGCGACGTCGTCGCTCGTCACCCGGCCAGCCGGCGTCGAGTCGATCGGCGCGTTCTCACGCTCCGCGGGCGTCTCGGCAGTTTCACGTGAAACGGCGTCGCACTTCGTCGCGTCGGTGCCGTCGACCGGCAGACTTCCGGGCCGCTCGGCGTGCTCGCCGCCGACACTACCCTTGCCGGGCTTCTCGGGCTGCCCCGTCTTGATGCGGATCATCGTGAGTCCGCCTTTCGCTTGACGAAGGTGTTGAGCAGCGTGGCCGCGAGGAGCATGACGCCGAGGAACGCCTTGAACCAGTCGGGGTTCCAGCCCGCGTAGTTGATGCCGAGCTGCGTCATGCCGAACATGAGCGCGCCGAGGCTGGCGCCCACCGCCGAGCCGTAGCCGCCGGTGAGCAGGCAGCCACCGACGACTGCGGCGATGATGAAGATGAACTCGTTGCCGATGCCCTCACCGGACTGGACGCGGTTGAACGCGAAGAGCAGGTGCATGCCCGACAGCCAGGCGCAGAAGCCGATGAACATGTAGAGGCCGATGCGAACCTTCCACACCGGCACGCCGACCGCGCGAGCGGCCTTCTCGTCGTCACCGATGGCGAAG
This sequence comes from Dermacoccus sp. Tok2021, assembly GCF_019895135.1. NCBI lineage: Bacteria > Bacillati > Actinomycetota > Actinomycetes > Micrococcales > Dermacoccaceae > Dermacoccus > Dermacoccus sp. Tok2021. The sequence continues at coordinate 11,733 of NZ_JAGTHU010000036.1, read as the reverse complement.
ATCCAGTTGCCGATCTTGGTGCGCAGCAGGACGAACGCGGCGATCACGGTGAGGATGATCCAGAAGATGATCGGGATCTTGATGTTGACGGGGCCGATCGAGAACGACGCTCCGAAGATCGCCTTCGCCGAGTCGAAGCCGGCCATGTCGCTGATGTCGTTGCTCGCCACGCCGCCGGTGACGGCGCGCGTCAGGCCGAGGTTGACGCCTTGGAGGACGAAGAACGTCGCCAGGGTGATGAGGAAGCTCGGCAACCCGCTGCGGTTGAGCATGAAACCGTTGATCGCGCCGATCGCGAGCGCGATGAGGAGGCTCAGCCCGACGGCGGCCCACACGTGGAAGTTGAAGTACCAGGCGAGCAACGACGCCGACATTCCGGCGGTCGTGACGGCGACACCTGCGGAGAGGTCGAACTCGCCGGCGACCATGAGCAGCGCCACGGGCACGGCCATGATGCCGATGGTTGCGGCCTGGTAGAGGATCGTGCCGGTGTTCGCCATGTGGCGGAACGGCTCGGCCACGATGAGGAAGAACAGGGCGATCGCGAGAACGCCGAAGAGCGAGCCGATCTCGGGGCGGGAGAGGTATCGCGCCAGAGCGTGGCGGTTCCTCACCCGGTCGTCGGCAGCGCTCGACGAGTCGCTCGAAGTGGCAGGAGTCGACACGCGGAACTCCCTTTCGGATGTGCGGGCATGGCGAAGGGGCGCCCTCGCCGTCCTTTATCGTAGGTCACGCGTGTATCGACTCGATACATTTCGTCGTCAGCGGGTCGGCCTCCCGGCCGGTGTCACTGCAGGACGACGAGCACGTCACCTTCCTGCACGACGTCACCGGGCTCCACGCGGATCTCGACGACCGTGCCGGGTTCCTCGGGCACGACCGGGATCTCCATCTTCATCGACTCGAGGAGCACGAGCTCCTCACCGGCCTCGACCTTCTGCCCGACGCGCACCGCGACGGAGTGAACGTTGGCGACGAGGTCGGAAGCGATGTGTTGGGCGGCCATGCTGGCATCGTCGCAGAGCCGATCGGTTACCCGCGCGTCCCACCGACGAGTAACTGTGGACGCGTCACACCCCAAGGCGCAGGCGAGACGTCGAACCCGTCGAGCCTCACCCACGACGATGCCCGCCGCCCTCGACGTGAGGTGCGGCGGGCATCGTCAGGCGTGATGCGTCCGGGTGAGGGTCAGCGGCGACCGCTCTTGGCGTACTTCTCCACGTCGGCCACGTTGTTCTTGTCGATGAACGCGGGGCCGGTGAGCACCGGCTGGCCACCACCGACGATGTTGCCGTTGTTCTTGCGCAGCCACAGCGAGTCGACGGCGAGGTAACCCTGGAGGTACGGCTGCTGGTCAACAGCCCACTGCACGGAGCCGTTCTTGATCGCGCCGATGACCTCGCTCGAGGTGTCGAACGTGAACACCTTGGCCTTGGAACCGGATTCCTTGACCGACTTCGTCGCCGTCATCGCGTACGGACCACCGAGGGCGAGCACGGAGTCGATCGTCTTGTCCTGCTGCAGCTTGCTCGTGATGGCGCTCTGCACGCTCGGCATGTCCTTGCCGTTGACGTAGAAGTTCTCCGTCTGCGCGAACTTGCTCTTCACACCGGCGCAGCGGTCGGTGTGGCCGACGTTGCCCTGCTCGTGGATGACGCACAGAACCTTCTTCGCGCCACCGGACTTGAGCTTGTCGCCCGCGGCCTCACCGGCGATCTTCTCGTCCTGGCCGTAGTAGCTCTCGACGCCCATCTTCTTCCAGTCGTCGAGACCACCGTTGAGGGCGACGACCGGAATGCCGGCCTTGCGGGCGGCGTCGACGGCGCTCTTCATCGCGTCAGGCTTCGACAGGGTGACGGCGATGCCGTCGACCTTCTTGTCGATGGCCTGCTGCACGAGGTTCGCCTGCTTCGGGCCGTCGGGGTCGGCCGTGTACTCGAGCTTGACGTTGTCCTTGGCCGCCGCGTCCTCGGCGCCCTTGCGGACGATGTCCCAGAACGTGTCGCCCGGGCCGGAGTGCGTGATGAGCGCAACCGTCATGCGCGGCGTCGTGGCCTTGCCGGCGTTCATCGACGCCTGCTCCTCGGCCTTGCGGCCACCCGTCGCACTGCAGGCGGTGAGCGACGTGGCGAGGACGGCGACGGCCGCCATCGACAGGGACTTACGCATGGGCGTTCCTTCCAGAACAGGCCGAACACATGTGCGGCCAGAGGTATCGCCGTCCATTGTGCACCACGCAATGTCTCGGTTCGATACATCCGGAGTCCGCCGGGGAGTCCTCCTGTGCGCACGCTGCCGCGTTACGTTGAAGACATGACGCAGAGCCAGACCCACGGATTGCCCTCTTGGCCCACCGACGCGGCCGCGGAGTTCAACGCCGCGATGACGCTGGCCGACTCGGCCGCCGCCTACATTCGGGCCGCCTCCGGCGTCGAGTACGTCGACGCTCTCCTCATCCTCGGCACGGGATGGCGCGGAGCCTTGGACGCGCTGACGGGGACTTCCGCCGCAGACGAGAGCGACGCCGACGGTTTCACGGGAAACATCGACGCAGAGACGTCGGTCGAGGTGCTGTGGCGTGCCGACGCACCGTCCGTGCCGGGCTTCGTCGAGCCCGCGGCTGAGGACAACCATGCCGAACTTCTCCTCGTGCGGATCGGTTCGGACGATCCCGGCGACGTGGCCGGCGATGTGCGCCACGTCCTCGTCCAGACCGGGCGAGCGCACCTCTACGACGGGTACGGGGTGCACGCCGTCGTCCACCCCATTCGGGTTGCGGCGGCACTCAACGCCGAGCGTGTCGTGTTCACGAGTGACTGCGGCTCGCTGCGCGACGACATCGCCCCCGGCACCGTGCTCATCATTCGTGACCACCTCAACCCAACGTTCGCGACGCCGCTCGTCGGCTCGGCGAAGTTCGCGGACCTGCGCGGCATGTGGTCGCAGAACCTTGCCGAACTCGCCCGTGAGCACGAGCCGTCTCTGCGTGACGCGTGCTTCGCGTTCGTTCCCGGGCCGCAGTATCAGACCCCGTCCGAGGTGAAGATGCTGCGCAACGCCGGGGCGGACTGCGTCGGGATGTCGACCGTGCTGGGTGCCCTTGCGGCCCGCGAGCGCGGCATGGAGATGGTCGGCCTGTCGGTCGTGTCGTCGGCCGAAACGAACGACGATCCGAACGACCCCTTGGCCGTGCTGCGGGAAGCGCGGCGTGCGACGGAGCGTCATGCGGGCCTGCTGCTGCACCTCGTGACGGTCGACTGATCGGCGACCGCCCCGACACGTCGTCGCGCCAGCAGTTCTCGGCACCCGCGCGCGTCGGCGAAGTACCCTGCGCAGCATGAACCTCTCGCTGCCCCGCCGCACCGTTGCCCTCGGCCTGCTCGCCGGTTCGCTCGCTCTCGCCGGATGCGGCAAGGACGACTCGTCGTCCGGCTCGTCGAGTTCGGGAGGCTCGGGCAGTGCGAATGCCTCGACGCAGTGCCCGCCGGCCGACGGTTCCGCGCAGAAGAAGCAGAGCTTCGACGACGCCCCGCCCATGTGCATCGACGCGAACAAGACCTACACCGCGACGATGACGACGGACGTCGGCGACGTCGTCATCACGCTGGATGCGAAGAAGGCACCGAAGACCGTCAACAACTTCGTCGTCCTCTCCCGCTACCACTTCTACGACGGCGTGAGCTTCCACCGCGTCATCCCCGGCTTCATGGCGCAGGGCGGCGACCCGAAGGGTGACGGCACGGGCGGGCCGGGCTACACGATCGAGGACGAGTTCCCGCAGGAGGGCGAGTATAAGGAGGGCTCGATCGCGATGGCGAACACGGGCCAGCCGAATTCGGGCGGCTCACAGTTCTTCATCGTCACCGGTGATTCCGGCACGGCCCTGCCGCCGCAGTACACGCTCTTCGGCCAGGTGAGCAAGGGCATGGACGTCGTGAAGAAGATCGAGGCCGACGGCAACCAGGACGGTTCACAGGAAGGCACGCCCGTGAAGAAGCACACGATCACGAGCGTGAAGATCGAGGAGAAGTGAGCCGCGAGTTGCCCGAGGAGCTCTACGACGAGGAATCCGACGGCGTCCGCCGCACGCTCGACGCCGGCGGACTGAGCACGAGAGACGTCGGCCGCACCAGCGGCCGGGCTTCAGACGTGGTCACGCTGCAACCGAGAGCGGGTCAGTCGACGTCGATGCGCGCCGCGAGTTCGGGGTAGGTGACGACGAGGCCGTGAGCGTCGACGGCGAGGTCGACGCTCACGTCACGCGTTGCCGAGCGGTAGTGCACGACGGAGACGACGCGATCGTCGAGGGCCGACGCGATGTCCGAGAGTCCCTCGGGGCCCGAGGAGTACACCTGCGCCGACGGGATGACGGCGAGGTCGGGCAACGACACCCACGCCGTCGTGATCGGACGCTCCCCGACGCCGGCCGCGTCCACGCCGAGCCGGCGGATCGGCATCGTGTTCGTCAGCGGGCACCCCGCTAGATCGACGTCGAGGGACTCGACGAAGAGTTCCAGCGCGTCATCTGCGATGCCGATCGGGCCGAAATCGCCCGGTACATCACCGGATTCGCCGCTCTCGCACCGCCACACGGAGCGCGACCCTTCGTCACGACGCCACAGATTGAGGTGGCGCTGCCACACCGGCTCGGGGGAGCCACCGGTCTCGTCGGGGGCGTCGAGATCCTCGGCCGCCGACGACGGCGCGTGGCCCTCGACGTCGACCGTGAACAGGCGCGTGCGCCAGGACGAGTCGACGACGAGATCCCACTGGGCGCGGTAGCGCTCCGTCGACTGCCGCCCCGTGGCGACGAAGCCGCCGTCGGCGTCGAACTCGACCGACGCGACGTCGAGACGCGACTCGTCGTCCAGCCCGCGCCAGACCACCTCAACCGTCGTCATCGCGCCACTCCCTCTCGCATCAGCAGATGACACATGCAGCCATCACGCTACGCACGCGACCTCGGCCGGCACCCGAAGAACACACGGTTTCAGCCCTGCGACTCAGGCTGCTCGGCCCACCACGTCCGCAGCCGGTCGGCCGCCGCCTCCTTGCCGATGACTCCCTCGTCGAGGCGCACCGACAACAGGTACTGGTAGGCCTTGCCGAGCACCGGGCCGGGCTTGATGCCGAGCACCTCGGCGATCTCGTTGCCGTTGAGTTCCGGACGAACGGCCGCCAGTTCCTCCTCGGCCTTCAACCGCTCGATGCGGGCTTCGAGGTCGTCGTAGGTGGCCTGCAGGCGAGCTGCCTTGCGCTTGTTTCTCGTCGTCGAATCGGCGCGCGTCAGCAGATGCAAGCGTGAGAGCAACGGTCCGGCGTCCGTGACGTAGCGGCGCACCGCCGAGTCCGTCCACTCCCCGTTGCCGTAGCCGTGGAAGCGCAGGTGCAGCTCGACGAGCCGGCACACAGCCTTGATCGTGTCCTTGTCGAAGCGCAGCTCCCGCAACCGCTTTCGTGCGAGCTTCGCACCGACGAGCTCGTGGTGGTGGAAGCTGACGCCGCCGCCCGATTCGAAGCGACGCGTGTCCGGCTTGCCGATGTCGTGCAGCAGCGCGGCCAGGCGCAGCACGAGGTCGGGCCCTTCGACGACCTCCGCCTCCTCGACCCCGGGAACGTCGCGCGGACCCTCGAGGTCCATCGCCTGCTCGAGCACCGTGAGGGAGTGCTCGTACACGTCCTTGTGACGGTGGTGCTCGTCGATCTCCAACGCGAGCGCCGGCACCTCGGGCAGCACGTACTCGCAGATACCCGAGTCGACGAGCGCCGTCAGCCCGCGCCGCGGCGCCGGCGACATGAGGAGTTTCACGAGTTCGTCACGCACCCGCTCGGCAGAGATCATGCGGATCGAGCCGGCCATCTCCGTCATCGCCGCGAACGCCTCGGGAGCGATGTCGAACGACAGCTGCGAGCTGAAACGCGCCGCGCGCATCATGCGCAGCGGGTCGTCACCGAACGAGACCTCCGGCGACGTGGGTGTGCGCAGACTCCGCGCCGCCATGTCCGCGAGGCCGCCGTAGGGGTCGACGAAGGTGAGGTCGGGCAGCCGCAGCGCCATCGCGTTGACGGTGAAGTCGCGACGCACGAGGTCGTCGTCGAGCGAGTCGCCGAACTCGACGACCGGCTTGCGCGTCTCGCGGTCGTAGGCGTCGGCTCGGTACGTCGTGATCTCGACCTGAAAATCGCCCTTACGGACGCCGATCGTCCCGAAAGCACGCCCGAGATCCCACACGGCGTCAGCCCATCCGGCGACGATGCGCTCGGTGTCCTCAGGGCGCGCCGACGTCGTGAAGTCGAGATCGGGCGACGTGCGCGCGAGGAAAGCGTCACGCACCGGCCCACCGACGAGGGCGATCTCGTGGCCCGCCGACGTGAAGCGTTCACCCAGTTCGCGCAGCATCGGCATGACCGGTTCGAGGTGCGAGACAGCCTCGGCCAGCATCGTCGCTCCGCTCGGTACCGACCCGTTCGGTCGGTTTTGCGCGGGCTGAACGGAGGCTGCTCGAGTAGGCGTCACCGGCCAAGGGTATCGAGGGGCCCGGCGGCACCAGAATTTCCCAGCCGCTCTCGTTAAGGTGGAGCAATGACCGTCTCCTCGTCGCGCATGCAGCGGGCTTCACGCCTGGGCTCGCTGGAGGAGATTTCTGCGGGCGGAGTCGTCGTCGACGTTCGTGACCAGCAGGCCTATCTCGCTCTCATCGCGCGGCACAACCGAGCCGGACGCGTCGAGTGGTGCCTGCCCAAGGGCCACATCGAAGAAGGCGAGACGCTCGTGCAGACGGCCGAGCGCGAGGTCGAGGAGGAGACCGGCATCAAGGGCCGCGCCCTCGTCACGCTCGGCGTCATCGACTACTGGTTCTCGATTCCGGGCTTCCGCATCCACAAAATGGTCCACCACTACCTGCTCGAAGCGGTCGGCGGAGAGATCAGCATCGAAGGTGACCCCGACCACGAGGCCATCGACGCGCGCTGGTTCCGCCTCGACCGCGCCCACGAACAGCTGACCTTCCCCAACGAGCGCCGCATCGCAGCCACCGCCTGGGCCCGGCTCACCGGACATTGATCGGTTCCGGCCCCCAGATGACACGCTCCGCGTCGGCCCGCGCGCTCGTGGCGGCCCTCGTCTGCCTGCTCGCGCTCCTCGGCCTCGCTCCTGCTGCGAGCGCCGCACCGCCGAACCCCCGCTCGAACGTCAGCGCGCTCCCACGGCCCGGAATCGTCACCAACGGCGACGTCCGGATGTGGATGACGAGCGGCGCTCCGGCCACCGCGACGACCGGTTCCGGCACCACCGTGAGCGTCATCGTCGAGAACACCGGTGACACGCCCATCGACGGAGCCACTCTGCGTGCTCGTGTGGGTACTCGGCCTCTCGACTCCCTCGCCGCGCAGCAGCGGTGGGAGGAGGGAAAGCTACCGCTCGGAGCGTCGGCGTCCGCCGACGCCGATGTGCCGACGATCATGCCCGGCACCTCCGAGACGGTGAAGCTGTCCCTCACCTCGAGCGAACTCGACCTCAGCTACACGATGGCGACGCTGCCGCTGCGTATCGAACTGCGCGGTGCCGGCCGACCCACGACGAGGCTCCACAGCTTTGTCTCGTGGGCTGCGAAGGACGCCACGTTCACGCGGATGTCGGCGTCCGTCGTCGTGCCCGTCACCCTGCCGAACGACCCGAAGCTCCTCACGGCCACCGGCGAGGAACGCCTCGAGGCGTGGCGCAAGGCGATCGGTCCGGGTTCGACGATCGAGCGGCTCATCACCTCCGACCCTGGCGTGCCCGTCACGTGGCTCATCGACCCTGCGGTGCTCGACCCCGCTGCGGCTCAGGACGGCACTCTCCCCACGGCCGAGCAGGAAACGACGCAGGAGAGCCCGGCGTCACCGTCTGCCTCCCCCACGTCCGACGGCACGTCGAGCCCGTCCGAATCGGCGTCCGGCTCCGCATCGCCGTCGAGCGAAGGTTCGACGGAGTCGAACTCCTCGGGCACGTCGGAGCCTTCAGAGAGTTCGGAGTCGACGGATTCCGCCGACTCGGGATCCACGTCGCCCGGCACCCAGCCGAGCGAACCCGCAGCGAGCGTCGACGAACTGGCGGCGAACCTGCGGGCCAAGCTCGCCGAGCGTCCCGGCAACCAGAGCATCGCCTTCACGCCCTACGGCGACCCCGACCTCTCCGCGCTGACGAGCGCCCGGCGCCCCGCCGGGTCGCAGAAGATCCTCGAACGCTCGCTCTCGCGTCCGCTCTCGAGTGAGCTGTCCGAACTGTCCGAGACGGTCGTCGCGGCACCTGTCGCGCCGCTGGACGCCGGCTCCACCGCCCGGTTGACCGCCGCGTGGCAGAAGACGCGTGGCTCGCGGCCCGTGGTTCTCACCCCGAACGTCTCCCTCGATCGCACCGACGTCGCTGCCGTCACCTCGGCGACACGACGCACGACGAATCAGGTGACGATGGTCGGGTACAACGCGCCGCTGAGCCGCACGCTCAACGACGCGTCCATGTCCAACGCCGAGGCCGCCGCCTCGCTGCGCGCATCGAGTCTGGCGATCTACCAGCAGCAGCCCACCGCCGAGCGCTCGCTCGTCATCATGGGCGGGCGCGAGACCGTCCCCGTCGGTCGGCTGAAGGCGATCGCCTCGGCTCTCAAGCAGGCACCCTGGGTGCAGCCGGCAGCTCTCAGTACCGAGGAATCCACCTCGGCGCCCGTCGTCGATCTGGCACCCCAGGCCCCGCCGTCCGAAACCGTGTGGCCGCGAGTCGCCGCACCCGCCTTCGACGCCGGCGACATCACGACTGCCGACAGGACCCTCGCCACCCTGACGAAAATGGCCGAGATCGTCGTGGACGGCGATGACATCGTTCCCGCCTGGACTCGCAACCTCGACCAGGTGACGAGCACCCGCTGGCGCGGCGACCCGGCCGACGTCGACGGTCTCGTCGAGCACGCGTCGTCGACCGTCTCCGCCATTCCCCAACAGATCGCCGTCGTGCCGTCACGCGTCAACTTCTTCTCCGATTCCGGTCCCATCAGCGTCACCGTCAAGAACGGCCTGGCCCGCGCCGTCCACGGCATCGAGGTCAAGCTCACGCCGCGGACCTACGCCGTGCGTTTCCGCAGCCAGCCGGACGCCGTCGACATCCCCGGCAAGGGACAGACGTCGGTGCGCGTCCCCACGGTTGCGCAGGCCGCCGGGCGCGTGAGTGTCGACGCGAAGGTCACCGGCCCGGGGGACGTCCGCCTCGGCGAGAGCGACAAGCACGGGGCCGAGATCGAGATCAACGCGCGTCCCACGGGTACCTGGATCTTCTGGGTGCTCGGTATCGTGGCGTTGCTCGTCTTCTGCTACGGCCTCGTGCGCAACAGGCAGAAGGGCACCCGCCGACGCGATGAGCTCGCGCGGGACATCCAGTTGTAGGAGCACCCTGCCCATGTCGAACGACGGCCCCGGCTCTCTCGGCGCGCTGTACGAATCCAGCGCCCGACGGCACGTGCCGCAGATGCCCTCCGTCGCGGGCACGAGCATCGGCTCGGCCTACGACGCCTGGTTCGAGGCCGACCAAGAGGCTCAGTGGCTGCGCAACCTCGACGAGAGTCGGAGCCACGCGAGCAGCGACCACACGCAGGTCATCTCCCGCTCCGACGTCGACGCCTACCGCGAGCGTCGTGAGGCCGAGAAGACGTGGGACACCGACGCCGACGCCGCGCTCAACGTCTCGAGCCGTTCGCGCCGCGAGGCCGGCGTTTCACGTGAAACAGGGGGTGCGCCCGCAACCCAGGCGCTTCCACAGACCTCCCCCGGCGAGGTCGGTGGCAACGCAGCCGACCAGGCCGCCGACACGGGCGGGCGCGGCGGAATCCTGCGCAGTTCGGCCATCATGGCGGCCGGCACGCTCGTCTCGCGCGTTCTGGGCTTGCTGCGAACCTCGATGACGGTGGCCGCCATCGGTCTGAGCACCGGCGTCGCGAACACGTGGGACGTCGCGAACACGCTGCCCAACATCATCTACCTGCTGCTCGCCGGCGGTGTCATCAACGCCGTCCTCGTTCCACAGATCACCCGTGCGCTCGAGCACTCCGACGGCGGCAAGGCGTACACCGACCGCATTCTCACGCTGACATTCATGATCCTGGCGGGCGTCACCGTCGTCTTCATGGCAGCGGCGCCACTCGTCTATCGCCTCTTCGACAACAACAACATGACCGACGACAAGGCACACGTGGCCTTGATCTTCACCCTGTTGTGTCTGCCGCAGATCTTCTTCTACGGCCTCTACACGATCCTCGGTCAGGTGCTCAACGCCCGGGGTCGCTTCGGCGCCTTCATGTGGAGCCCCGCCCTCGCGAACGTCGTCATCATTGCGGGCCTCGCCGCTTACATCCTCATGTACCCGCACGGCGCCGACACGCCCGGCTTCAGCGGCATGACGACCCAAATGATGATCATGCTGGCGCTGCCCGCGACGTTGGGCATCTTCGCCCAGGCCGTCGTGCTCATCCCGCTCCTCAAGCGCGCGGGATACACCTACTCGCCGAACTTCCAGTTCCGCGGCGTCGGTCTGCGCAGCGCCTCGACGATGGCCGGATGGGCCTTCGCCGCCGTCATCGTCCAGCAGATCGGCCTCGTCGTCACGACGCAGCTGCTCTCCTCCCAGCCCGACGGCCAGCCGAACAAGGCAGCCCAGAGCAACGCCTTCCTCCTGTTCAGCCTGCCCCACTCGCTCATCACGCTTTCTCTCGTGACGGCGCTGTTCACGCGCATGTCGGTGGCGGCCGGTCGCGGCGAGACGCAGAAGGTCAAGGACGACATGACGACGGGTATCCGCCTGTCGGGTATCGCGTCCGTCATGCTGACGTTCGGCTGCTTCGTCCTCGTCTTCCCCCTCGTGGGCCTGTGGGTCGGGCCGGTCGAGTCGAGCCTGTGGGCCATCGGATCGATCGCCATCACGATGATGATCGGCCTCGTGCCGTTCAGCCTCTGCCTCATCATCCAGCGCGTGTTCTACGCCTACGGTGACGCCAAGACGCCCTTCTGGATGCAGATCCTGTGCACCGGCACCGCCATCGGGCTCACCCTCCCGTGGTTCAACTGGCACAACCTCACCGAGGAGATCTTCGGGCGTGCGCTGACCGACTGGACCGGGCTGCAGGGCGCCCACTTCTTCGGCCAGCCCGGCGTCCACTGGGTCGGCGTCGGCGTTGGCCTGGCGCAGACGTTGTCGAACGTCGTCCAGGCATCCGTCGGTTTCGTCCTGCTCAAGCGCAAGATCGGTCACGTGCCGATGTCCGAGACGGTACGCACGTACGTACGTCTCGCGATCGCCTCACTGCTCGCCACGGCTGTCGGCTTCCTCGTGCAGCTACCGTTGCACGACGCGCTGCCGGTGTCGCGTTTCGGTTCCTTCCTCGAGATCGCGGTCGTCGGCTCGATCTTCCTCGCGGTGTACCTGTTCGTCGCGAACCGCCTGCGGGTGGAGGAGATCAACAGCCTCACCGGCCCCGTCGCGCGGCGCCTCAAGCGTTCCTGACCTCGAAGCCCGCCGGCCCTCCTCGGGGCGGCGGGCGTCGCGCTCGCCGGGGCCCGGGGGGGGGGGGGGGGGGGGGGCCCCCCCCCCCCCCCCCCGGGGGGGGGGGCCCCCCCCCCCCCCGGGCGGGGGGGGCCCCCCCCCCCCGGGGGGGGGGCCCCCCCCCGGGGGGGGGCGGGGGGGGCCGGGGGGGGCGCGGGGGGCGCCCG
>NZ_JAGTHU010000035.1:0-18539 GCF_019895135.1 Dermacoccus sp. Tok2021 | reverse complement strand
TCTGTATCCCAGCCGAAATCAAACGGTGACACCACACCACCACCCACAAAAAGTGATCGTGTGTCTTGTATCCATCCATCAAACATCAGCCAGAACAACACCAGCCATAAGACCAGCAAAAAATTGTTGTTTGGCGATGATCACATCGGCACGCTGTTGAGTTCTCAAAACACCATCACACACCATCAACAAGCCCCACCCAGTGGTGGCGGCCCGTTTCCGGGGCAACTTCTCTAACTTAATCCATCCGGCTCTTGGGCGTCAAATCCAACCCGCCACCGCCACAACCGTGACCAATGAGGATCTTCATCTCGCGCACTTGGCTCCAGACAAATCCATCAAACCCAAGCACCCGACCCGCACACTCATCTACCAACCAAAACAGTCAGTGTGAGCGGCTCCTGCCGCGATGCCCTTCCGGGCTGACTCCGTAAACATTAGGCGACCGGAGAGTGTCGGGCAAATCGAGGGCGTGTGAACTGGCGCACGTTCGTCGGGGGCCGGTTTCGGCGTCAGCGCCTGGTGGTCACAGGCCGTTCTGCGAGCCGGCAACGATGCGTCGGTGGTCGGGCTCGAACCCGTGGCGCACTCCCCACAGAACAGCCTGACTCCGGCTCGTCACCCCGATCTTGCGGTAGCCCGTGCGGATGTAGCTCTTCACCGAGTTGATCGACAGGTGAGTCTGGGCTGCGATCTCGTTGTTGGACAGCCCCTGTGTGATGAGCGCGAGCACCTCGGCCTCACGAGGCGTGAGCCCCTCTTCGCGCCCGGGCCACTCACCGGCGATCGGCCCCGTACCCACTTCGGCGGAGACGATCGTCTCCCCGGCGTGGACCCGCTCCAGCGCTGCGACGAGTTCCGAGGCCGGGAGCGTCTTCGACAGGTAGCCCTTCACGCCGGCCTCCAGGCTGCGGCGCACAAGATCCGGCTGAAAGTTCCAGGTGTAGACCACGACGTCGCCAACGTTCGGGGCGCCGATGAGGTGCGACAGCGTGACCTCGTCACCGTAAGCCTGGCCGAACGTGTCGTACAGGACGATGTCGCACTGTTCGGCGACCTCCGGCTCCTGGGGCGTGGTGTCCAGTTCGACCACGACGACACGGTCCTTGTACCGCTCGAGCATCTTGACCAGGCCGTTGACCACCACTTCGTAGTCGTCGACGACGGCCAAGCGGATCGGGTTAGCGTTCATCACCCCTTGAGGCTACGACCTCCACCCCCGCGGCGAACCCACCCCTGTGGGTGAGAAGTTGGTGAAGAGTTCCGCTTGCCAACGTGATTCGGCATTCCTACGAATCGGCTGACAACGGCGGCCACAGGCGTCGGGTGCAGCGGGTGGTCACGAGCGTCAGACAACGCCCGGATTGCCGCGGCCGGTCAGGACTTGGCGGCGCGAGCTCGAGCCAACCTGTCGGCCACCTGCATCGCACCGGGCTGGGGCGACTTGCCCTTCGCCAGGCGCTTCGCCGCCGACTTCATGCCGAGTTCGTAGAGCGGACGCGCGTAGCGCTTCGCCCCGTAAGCCACGCGCCCGTCGGGCTCGGTGAGGATGATGTGCTTGCCCGCCTTCATCCCCGCGAAGGCGGCCGCGGCGACCTGCGCGGCCGAGCGCGGCGCCTCGTCGATGAGCTTCGTCGCGCTCTCCTCCATCTCCCGGTCAGCGCCCTCGAGGGAACTCGCGAGGTTCGTGCGGAAGAACGAGGGGCAGATGACGCTCACGTCGACGCCGAAGGGCGAGAGTTCGTGGGAGACCGTCTCGCTCACCGCAACGACGGCGGCCTTCGTCGCGTTGTACGTGGCCATGGCCGGCGCGTGAACGAGGCCGGCCAGGGAGGCGGTGTTGACGATCTGGCCGCTGCGGCGCTCCTTCATCATCGGCGTGAACGTGTGACACCCCCGCACGACGCCCATGAGGTTGATGGCGAGCGCACGATCCCAGTCGGCCATGCCCGCGGCCTCGATGCGACCGCCGACGGCGATGCCGGCGTTGTTGACGAGAACGTCGGGGTGGCCCCAGTGCGACTGCACCCAGGTGCGGGCAGCAGCCCAGTCGTCGTCGCTGCGGACATCGAGGCGCAGGTAGTCGACGCCGTTCGGCAGGAGGGAGGGGTCAACGCTCTCGTGGATGTCGGTGGCGAGCACTCGCGCGCCGTCAGCGGCGAGGAGCCTCACGAGTTCGAGACCGAGCCCCGAGGCGCCGCCCGTGACGAGGGCGCACGCGCCCGCGTAGTTGCGCATCTTCCGTCCGAAACCGATCATGCCCCCGACCGTACGGGCGCATCGCCTCCGTCGCTGTGCAAACCGGCATACTCGTGACCATGGCAGGCCACCGCATCTTCGACACCCCGTTCGCGAGCATCTACCCGCACTACGTCACGAAGGTGGAGCGCAAGGGGCGCAGCGTCGCCGAGCTGCACGAGGTCATCACGTGGCTCACGGGGTATGACGACGAGGGCATCCGCCGCGTCATCTACGACGGGGTGACGATGCAGGGCTTCTTCGACGAGGCCCCGGCGTTCAACACGAACGCGGAACTCATCACCGGCGTCATCTGCGGGCACCGGGTGGAGGAAATCGAGGACCCCCTCACGCAGCGGATCCGCTACCTCGACAAACTCGTCGACGAACTCGCCCGAGGGAAGCAGATGACCTCGATCCTTCGCGGCTGAACGTCAGCGGCGCAGTGCGTCGATCTCGAGGCGGACGTAGTCGAGCACGGGCTCGCTCATCGCCTCACGCACGGCCCGGGTGAACTCGCGGGCCTCGTCATCCGTCATGCCGTCGAGGTATCCACCGAGACAGATCGTGGCGAGGTAGCGCTCCATCGTGGCCGGATCGTCGATGCGCACGGGGCTGGGACGCAGTTCGACGCGCTCGACGTCGAAGCCGTGACGCCCCAGGCGCTCCTTCGTCTCCTGCGGCCCCACGAAGCCCTTCGGCTCGTTCGGCACGCCGCGAACTCGGGAAATGGCCGCCTCGACGATGGCGATGTTGCCCTCGGCGCCAGAGTCGGACGCGAGGCGGGCGCCGGGACGCATCACCTCGGCGAGATTCGCGAACAGCGCGTCGTGGTCGGCGATCCAGTGGAAGCAGGCCACGCTCATCACGGCGTCGAAGGAGTTTTCGAGGTCGAGCGGCTGCTCGAGGTCGCGCACGTGGAAGCTCGCACGCTCGGCTGGCCGATCGGCGAAGCGCTCGCGTGCCTGCTCCACCATCTGCGACGACCCGTCGATGCCGACGAGCTCGACGTCGGGGAACCGGCGCAGGAGCTCCTCGGCGTCGCGGCCCGTACCGCAGCCGGCATCGAGGACGCGCTCGGTGCCGGCGAGGTTCAGGCGCTCGATCGTGCGCTTGCCCCAGGCAACGTGCGGCAACGGCAGCTCGTCGTAGACCTTGGCGTTCCACTCTCGGGTCATCGGCTGCACCTTCCGTCGAAGTATCTTGACATCAAGATACTTGATTCGTTCTCATTCGAGAAGGGCTGCGATGTCCGCGCCGCTCAGGCGACCACCGCCGGCCCCTGCGTCGACGACGTCCTCGAAGAGCTTGCGCTTCTTCTCCTGCAGCTCGACGACCTTGTCCTCGATCGTTCCGGCGCTGACGTAGCGGTAGACCATGACCGGATTCGTCTGCCCGATGCGGTGGGCGCGATCGATGGCCTGGTCCTCGGCGGCCGGGTTCCACCACGGGTCGAGGACGATGACGTAATCGGCCTCGGTGAGCGTGAGCCCGGTGCCGCCCGCCTTGAGCGAGATGAAGAACGCGTCGGCGTCGCCGTCCTTGAACTCGTCGACGACCTGCTGCCGGTTGCGGGTCGAGCCGTCGAGGTAGGCCGTGGAAACACCGGCATCCGCCGCGGCCTCACGCACGATGGTGAGGAAGTCGGTGAACTGGCTGAAGACGAGCGCACGATGCCCCTCGCCCGCGATGTCGGCGAGTTGCTGGACAACGGCCTCGACCTTGCGCGAGACGCTCCGCCCAGAGAACTCGTCGTCGACGAGCGCCGGGTCGAGCGCGAGTCGGCGAAGGCGCGTGAGCGCCGCGAGAATCTCGACGCGGTTGGCGTCCGGATCCTTGAGCAACCCCATGACGCGCTGCTGCTCGCGGCGAAGGTGCCGCTTGTAGACGCGCTCGTGCTGAGGCGACAGCGCGACATCGACCCGCTGGATCTGCTTCTCGGGAAGGTCGGGGGCCACGTCCTGCTTGCGCCGACGCAACATGAGCGGGCCGATGCGGCGGCGCAGCGCCGACAGGGCGTCGGTGACGACGTGCCCCTCGCCCTGCTCGATCGGCTTGCGGTAGCGCCGGATGAAGTCCTCCGGGCGGGGAAAGAGACCCGGCGCGACGAGGTTGAACAGCGACCAGACATCCATGACGGAGTTCTCGAGCGGCGTGCCCGAGATGGCCAGGCCGAACGGCGCCCCGATCTTCTTGATGGCCTGGAACGTCTGCGACGTGTGGTTCTTGACCATCTGGGCTTCGTCGAGCACGAGGGCGCGCCACGAGCAGGCATGGAAGTTGTCGGCATCGAGGCGAGCCACCGCATAGCTCGTCACGACGACATGGGCACGCTCCTCGCGGATCTCCTGGGCCACCTCCGTGCCGCGCTTCTTCGACGTGGCGTTGAGGACACTGACACGCAGCTTCGGCGTGAACTGCGCCGCCTCGCGTGCCCACACGCCGAGCACCGAGGTGGGCGCGATGACGAGGGCCGGAGCGTCGTCGAGTTCCCCTGCCGCGCGGGCCCGTTCGAGCATCGCCAGCGTCTGGATGGTCTTACCGAGGCCCATGTCGTCGGCCAAGACCCCGCCGAGACGCGCGTCCCACAGATTGGCGAGCCAGGCGTAGCCCTCGAGCTGGTAGGGCCGCAACGTGGCATCGAACGCCACCGGCGTCTCGATCGCCCGCGGGTTCCAGCCCTGCTTCGTCAGGCCCTCGACGGCCTCCTGCCATGCCGTGCGCTGCTGCTCGACAACCCCGAGACCCACGAGCTGATCCCACAGGCCGATGTCGTAGCGGCTGATCTGCAGCTTCTCCGAGGTCTTGTCGGTGAGCTCCTGGGCTTCCTCGAGAACGCGTGAGATGTCACGAAGCTGGGGCGAGTCGAGCCGGAAGTACGTGCCCGACGGCAGCATCATCGTCTCGTCGCCGCGGTGCAGCGCCTCGATGAGGTTGGGGTAGGGCACCTCCTGGCCGTCGACGCTGATTTTGATCTGCAGGTCGAGCCAGTCCGGCTTGTTGCCGGCCTCGTTGACGCCCACCTCGATGATGGGATCGTCCTCGGCCTCCTCGTAGACGGGCAGCTCACCCGCCATGACGACGTCGACACCGTCGACGGCCTTGAGTTCGGGAACGGCGTCGGCGAGCTTGACCGCCTCCATGCCGAGGAGCTCGGCCTTCGGCTTGACCCACAGATCGAAGCCGGGCACCGAACGTGTGAGGCGCAGACGCCCGAGGAGGACGGCGGCGCGGGCGATGACGGCGCTCTCGCTCGAGAACTGACGCCCACGACCCACCGGCGTTGACGTGACTCGCTTGTCGCCGTAGGTGAAGAACGTCTCGACCTCGACCTTGCCCACCGTCTTCGGCGTGACGACGAGGAGCAGACGCGGTTCGACCGGATCGCTCAGGGTGTTCGTGACGTCACTGATGCTTGTGTGACGACGCAGGCGGGGCAGGAACTCGCTCTCGAACTCGGGGATCTCGTCCTCGGGAATCTCGATGACGTCGCCCAGCAGGAGCGGTTGGAGCACCGAGTGCGGCGTCTCGTGGAACGGTACGAGCCGCAGGCTGCCGCGGTCGAGCACGGCGACGCCGTGAGCCGGCTCGCCGATGAGGATGGCCGTACCGAACTCGGGTTCGAGGTCGACGCCGACGACGTCGGCCGTCAGGACGAGCCCGGCCTCGCTGCGGTGGATGCCGAGCGTGACCTCCGCGGGCTCGGCGAGCGTGACGCCCTCACCGGGCGTGGCCGCGAGCATGAGCGTGATGCCGGCGTCGGCCACCTCGCGAAGCCCCGGCCAGACGCCCGGGCCGAGTTCGTCGAGGTAGACCGTCTGACCGCTGCCGACCTGGGGCTTGTGCGCCGCGACGAAGCGCTTGAGCACTTCCTGCTGATGCTCTTCGGCCTCGGAGATACCCGCGCTACTGCGCACGTCGACCCACGTCGCCGTGCGCGACCAGCGCCCGGTGCGCATGAGCTTCGTCGGCTTGAGCTCGAGGCGCTGCACTGGCGTCGAGTCCGACATCGACGTGGGCCGAGCCTTGGCCTCGAACTGCAGACCGAGCTGGGCGCGCCACGAACTGCTCGTGGGACTCTCGACCCGCTTCTCCACCCGCTCGGGCTCCGAGGGTCCGAGGGATTCCGACAACCGTGCCCGCCAGGACGCGGTGGCCACGCCGCTGCCGCCGAAGAGGGGCACGACGTTGGACTGGGCGCTCGAACGTGCGGGGGTGCGCGAGACCGAACCCTTGCTCACGCCGTCGGTAATCGCACGGCGCGCCGCGATGATGGCGGCGACGGCGTGCTTGCACTCGGTGGCGACAGGGCACGTGCACCGCGAAACCCACAGCGGCTCACCGTTGGCCGCCTCGCCCTTGTGCGTGACGAGGCACTGGTACGGGGCGAGCCCGTTGCCGGTGACGGTACCCATGAGCACCCGCCCACGGTCCGCCGTGGCCAGCGCGACGACCTTGCCGCCGATGGCATAGTCGAGGCCCCGGCTGAACGCACCCTCCCCGACGACAGCCGCCAGACCGACATCGGTGCTCGACAGCACCCACGTGGCCTCGTCCGGCTCGAACTTCATCGTCACGTGCGCGAGGTTAACGCAGCCCACCGACAACGCCGGAGCTCCGCCCGTGCGAGGTGCGGACCGGGACCGAGGTACCCACCTCGCAACCCGCCTACGATGAGCTTGTGAGCCGCGAGCGTCAGCCCATCACGCCCCCGACGATCATCCTGCGCACGCCTGCCCCGACCGACGACCTCGACGCGGAACGTGCGTGTCTCTCCCCCGACGAGCTTCACCACGCGAACACGCTGCGCGACGGCGAGACCCACCGCATGTTCGTCGCCCGCCGGGCCCTGCTGCGCACCGAACTGGCTGCGCGTCTCGGCGGGTCTCCGGCCGAGATCGTCATCGACCACCGTCCGTGTGTGCAGTGCGGCGGCCCGCACGGACGGCCCTATCCGCGTGCAGCCGATCTGCATTTCTCGGTGACCAGCGTGCGTGGCCCGCGTCCCGTCGTCGCGCTCGCCCTCGCCGAACGTCCCGTCGGGTTCGACCTCGAGGAGGTGGCCGAGCTCGACGTGGTCCGCGACGTGGCGACGCAGCTGCACTTGCGCGAGCGGGCTGCCGTCACCGCAGCGCTCGAGACGTCCTCGCGGGCGGCGTGCAGCGTCTTCACCGAGATCTGGACGCGCAAGGAGGCGCTCCTGAAGGGAACGGGCGAGGGCATCACGGTGCCGCTGGACCGCGACGACGTCAGCGACGTGCGTGCCCGCCCGATCCCCGGGTGGACGGTGGCGATGTGGGAGACCGATCGCCCCGACGTCGTCGGGGCATGGGCTCTCAGCGATTGAGCCGGCTCAGCCCCACCCGAGTTCGTGCAAGCGGTGGTCGTCGATGCCGAAGTAGTGGCCGATTTCGTGCAGTAACGTGACGCGGATCTGCTCGACGACTTCCTCCCGCGTCCTCGAGAGTCGCTGAATCGGACCGGAGAACAGGTAGATGCGATCGGGCAAGCTGCCCCATCCATAGCCATCTCCGCGGTCAGGCAACGCGACGCCCACGTACAGACCGAGCAGCTCCCCACCGTCGACGTCGGCGAGCTGCTCGGGCGTGGGCTCGTCCTCGACCTGGAAAACGACGTTGTCGAGGCGGTCGAGGAACTGCGTCGGCACCGCGTCGAGCGCGTCACCGACGGCGTCCTCGAACTCCTGGCGCGACAACCACACAGGGTCAGGACTCACGCAGGCTGCTGACGATGTCCTTGGCCAGCTTCTGTGCCCGCTCGGCCGTGCCGGAGCTGACAGTGATGTTGCGGTACGAGCCCTTGCCGTCCGGCACGTAGAGCGCCACGCCGCGGACGGTGGTCTCGGCTACCGGCAGGCTGTACTCGTACTGCACACCCTGTCCGAGCGGCGTCTCGATCTCCCTGAAGGAGACGGGCTTTCCGCCGATCTGGTCGAACGACGAGTCGAGTTGGCCCTTCGTGGGCTTCACGGGGATGGCGACCTTCGTGACGTTCGCGTTGTCGGCGAAGTTCGACGTGCCGGACAGATCGATGACGACGATGTCGGCCTGGGTCTCGAACTGCTTGACCATCTGCTCGGGCGTGAGCCCGGACTTCTTCGCGAGCGGTTCGATGTTGTTCTTCGAGCGCGGGTTGTCGAGAAGCGACGCCTCGACCTTCTGCCAGCCCGACGGCACGCCGAAGCTCATCCCGGCGTCAGGAGCCGTGACGAGCTTTGTGCCGGCCGGCAGAGCGGCGTTGCCCGCATCGCTCGACGAGGCACTCGAGGAGGAAGTCGGGGACGAGCTCGACGAGGACGATTCGGACGAGGTGTACGACTCCGTCGCGGACGATTCGCTCGACGACGACTCCGACGGCGAACTCTCGCTCGTCGAACTGGAGCTCTGCGACGAGGAACTGCTCGTCGAGGTGCCCTCCGCACCGAACGTGCCGCACCCGGCGAGCACCGTGGTGAGCGCGAGCCCTGCCGTGACCACCCTGAGCGACTTCATGACGAACCCCTCCCGAACACTGCCGACTGTGAGGCTCACACTAGCGCGGCAGGACGACAGGACGACCCGTGGAGGGATCCTCGAGAACCACACACTCGATGCCGTACAGACGCTTCGCCAGCTCGGCGGTGAGAACCTCCGCCGCCGCGCCCTGCGCGACGATCTTCCCCTCGGACATCGCGACGAGACGATCGGCGTAACGCGCCGCGAGGAACAGGTCGTGCAGCACCATGACGACGGTCGTGCCACGCTCGGCGTTGCGGCGCCGCACGACGTCGAGCAACTCCACCGCGTGACCGATGTCGAGGAAGCTCGTCGGCTCGTCGAGCAGCAGGATGTCCGTGTCCTGAGCGAGTGCGAGCGCGAGCCACACCCGCTGACGCTGACCGCCGGAGAGCTCCTCGACCGGTCGCTCGGCGAGG
The DNA here is from genome assembly GCF_019895135.1 of Dermacoccus sp. Tok2021. Classification (NCBI taxonomy): domain Bacteria; kingdom Bacillati; phylum Actinomycetota; class Actinomycetes; order Micrococcales; family Dermacoccaceae; genus Dermacoccus; species Dermacoccus sp. Tok2021. Next base: position 9,367 of record NZ_JAGTHU010000035.1, on the reverse strand, counting down.
TCGTCCACGCCGGTGACGCGCATCGCCTCGGCGACCACCTCGTCGTCCTCGGGGCCGCCGCGCCCGAGCAACCCGAGGTGCGGGGTGCGTCCCTGGCGCACCAGTTCGGCGACACTCATCCCCTCGGGAGCCAGGGGATTCTGGGGCAGGAGCGCCACCTTCTTCGCGACGTCACGCGTCGGCTCGGACGCGACGTCGGCGTCGTCGAGCAGCACCCGCCCGGACGCCGGCGTCATGAGTCGGGTGAGGCCCGCGAACAGCGTCGACTTGCCGCAGCCGTTGGCACCGATGAGGACGGTGACCTTCCCGTCCGGCACGTCGAGCGAAACGTCACGGACGACATCCGGGCCGGCGTTGCGCCCCGACCCGTAGCGCAGCACGAGTTCTTCGGTGCGAAGCCGGGTCATGGCGTTCCTTTCGATCGTCCTCGCTGCGATGCGACGAGGAGCCAGGCGAGCACGGGCGCGCCGGCGAGTCCGGTGATGACGCCGACGGGCAGCTTGCCGCCGCCGGGGATGAGGTAGGCGCCGACGTAGTCGCCGGCAATCGTGATGCTCGCTCCGACGAGAGCCGCAGCGACGATGCTCGTGCGCCCCATGAGACGACGGGCGATCGGGCCGGCGAGCAGGGCGACGAAGGCGACCGGGCCACAGACGCTCGTCGCGACGGCGATGCCGAGCACGACGCCGACGAAGACGAAGGCTCGTGTGGCGCCGTCGGGAACGCCGAGGCCGACGGCGAGCGGTCGACCGAGTTCGAGCACGCGCAGGCGATGAGCCAGGAGGGCGAGCACGACGAGCATCGGAAGCCCGATACCCGCGAGCCGTGCGATCTCGGGCCACGTGACGTCCGAGACCGAACCGGCGAGCCACACCATCGCGTCCTGCGCCTGGAAGGCGTTGGACTTGAGCAGGATCCACTGGATCACCGACTGCAGACCCGCAGCCATCGCGATACCGACGAGGATCATGCGCGCCGTCTGCCCCTTGGCGAGAGCCAGGATGACGCCGGAGACGGCGAAGCCGCCCAGCACGGCGACGAAGAGGATCGGCCAACCGGACCATCCGAGCAACGTCACACAGAACACGGCCGCTGTACTCGAGCCGAGCGAGATGCCGAGGACGTCAGGGCTCGCGAGTGGGTTACGCACGAGCGACTGCATCGCCGCACCTGCCGCGCCGAAGAGCGCCCCACCGACGAGGGCTGCCACGGCCCGCGGCAGCTTCGACTCCATGAGGACGTAGTTCGCGCCGCTCACGTCGATCTGCTCACCGAGGACGATGCGCACGGCATCGGTGATGGTGAAGGTGAAGTCGCCGAGGAGAACCCGGACGAGGAAGATCGCCAGAGTCGCGACGATCAGTGCGCCGAGGGCGACGAGGCGGCGCCGTTTGCGCGGATCGGTGTCGACGCGCGACCGCTCGAGAGTCGTCGGGGACATCTGCGTCGCGGAGGGAGAAGTCGATGTCGTCTCGTTCACAGCGATCGCATCCTCGCGACGACCCACAGCAGGGCCGGGCAGCCGAGGACGGCCGTCATGATGCCGACCTGCACTTCGCCGGGCGGGGAGACGACGCGGCCGAGCGTGTCGGCGAGCAGAACGAGGCTGGCCCCGACGAAGGCTGACGCGGGGAGAAGCACGCGGTACGACGTCCCGATGAGGGGACGCAGGAGGTGGGGCGCGACGAGCCCGACGAAACCGATCGGCCCCGCGACGGCCACGGCCCCTGCCGCGAGTGCCACTGCAGCACCGCCGATGACGAAGCGCAGCTTCTCGGGCTTCTCGCCGAGGCCGCGCGCCACGGAATCGCCCATGGCGAGGATGTCGAGGCGCCGTCCCGCGACGAGCAGAACGCCGAAGCCGAGCGCGAGCAGCGGCAGCACCGGAACGATGTCGCCGATCTCGCGACCGGCGACCGAGCCGACCTGCCAGAAGCGGTAGACGTCGAGCGACTTGCCGTCGGCGATGAGCAGTGCCGACCCGACGGAGGTCGCGCCGGCGGTGAACACCATGCCGGCAAGCGCCATCGACAGCGGGCTGTTGCCCGATCCGCCGAACCCGCGTGAGGCCGCCGTCGCGAGCGCCGTCACGGCCACCGCGGCGAGCGCGGCGCCGACGAGCGCGAAACCGATGTAGCCGAGAAGCGAGTTGATGCCGAACCACGTGATGCCCGCGACGACGAGCAGTGATGCCCCCGCGTTGATGCCGAGAATGCCCGGGTCGGCGAGAGGGTTGCGCGTGATGCCCTGCATCGCGGCACCCGACATCGCGACAGCCGCCCCGATGAGGATGCCGACGACCGTACGGTCGCCGCGTGCAGACAGGAGCGCGCCGAGGTCACCCGAGGTGAGCGCCGTGGCCCCGACGAGCAGGGACACGACGACGGCGACCGCGAGGAGCGCGGGCAGCACGAGGCCACCGGCGACGAGCCGCGATCGGCTCGGTGCCTGCGCGTCAGGGCGTGACGTGGTGGATGACATCGGCATCGAGGCTAGTGATCACATCGAATGCGGCTGCGCGCGCACCGCGATGCGGAACGCGCGCAGCCGTCATTCGAGGTACTTACTTGACCTTCTTGGCCGCGGCGGCGAGCTGCGGCAGGAACGTCTCGAGAGCGACCGGGATCGACAGCACGCTCGGGCCGGACATCGCCGCGGACGGCTTCTGCTCCTTGATCGAGACGAACGTGTCGTTCTTGATCGCCGGGATCTTGCCCAGCAGGGCGTTGCTCTTGATCTTGCTCGGCTCGGCGCCCTGCAGTTCGTCGAACACGACGATGTCCGAGTCGATCTGCGCGGCCTTCTCGGCAGAGAGGTCGACGAAGAACGACTTGCTGCTCTTCGTCTGCTTGGCGATTCCGTCACCATCGGGCAGGCCGAACTCGGCGAGGGTGCGCGGGCGGTTGTCGCTCGGGGTGTAGACACCCACCGTGTTGAGGTTCGTCGGCGTGAAGTAGACCCACGAGGCCGTCTTGCCCTTGAGCTCGGGGTACTTGGCGACGGCGTCGCTGATCTTCTTCTTGGTCTCGGCCATGAGCTTCTCGCCCTCGGCCTTCTTGCCCAGAGCGGTCGCGATCATGGTCGTCGACTCCTGCCAGGACGTGCCCCAGGCGACCTTCGGGTACGCGACCGTGGGGGCGATCTTCGAGAGCTTGTCGTACTGCTCCTTCGTCAGACCCGAGTTCGTTCCGAGGATGAGGTCGGGCTGGTACGTCGCGATCTTGTCGACGGGCGTACCGTCCTTGTCGCTAAAGCGCGCCGGAGCCTTGCCCCCGATCTTCTTGAGCTGAGCGTCGAGCCAGTCGGTGGACTTGTTCGCGTTGGCGCCCCACGTCACCTCGGGTGCCGCGACCGGCGCGAGGCCGAGGGCGGCGACGACGTCGGCGTCACCCCACCCGACGACGACGACCTTCGTCGGGGCCTTCTCGATCTTCGTCGTACCGAACGCGTGCTTGACCTCGACGGGGAAGCCAGACCCGGCGCCCCCACCCGAGCTCTTGCTCTCCGACGACTCGTCGGACGACGAGCCGGTGCCACAGGCGGCCAGTGCGGTGGCGGCAGTGCCTGCGGTGGCGAGGGCGAGGAAACCACGGCGGTTGATCACGGGGGACCTTTCGATGAAGGGACAACAGCAGATGAGCAGTTACGTCACGTCGACGTGACGCAATGCCTGGCAACGTGAGTTAGGCAATGCTAACCTCACATGTGTTGCTCGATGCAACGCCCGCACCCGCAGTCGAGACGGAAGGCGTCGATGATGACCCCGACCACCGCACGCGCTCGCGCGTTGCGCCCAGTCGATCGCGGTGAGGCCGGCCGGATCCTGGCCGACCTGCGCGCGCAGGACTTCGTCTTCACCGTCCTCGAAACCGAGCGCGTCAGCGACACCTACCAGCGCGTGCGCTGCGCAGGCAACGGATTCCTGCGCACTCATGCCCCGTACCCCACGATGTGGGTGCGCCTGTGGTTCACCGATCCCACGGGAACCGGCGCCGGCCACCAGCGCGCCTACACGCTCGTCGACCCCGACGTCGAGACCGGCACCTTCTGGCTCGAGTTCGCCATCCACGACGGCGCTGCCGCCCGCTGGGCGCAGCAGACCGTCCCCGGCGACGAGATCGAGGCCAGCCTCTACGGGTCGGAACCGTCCCTGCCCGATTGCGACGACGTCGACCGTCACCTCCTCGTCGGAGACACCGCCTCCCTGCCGGCGATCAACTCGCTCCTCGACGCCGTGAGCGCCGCGCCGACCACTGTTGTCCTCGAGTGGGTGCACCCCGAGGACCGTGCGCTGCCTGTTCGCCTACGTGCACAGGATTCGCTGCGCTGGGTGCGTCGCACCGACAACGGTCAGGGCCTGCTCGACGCCGTCGATGCGGAGATCGCCGCGTTCGTCGCTGCAGACGGGGCGCCCGGCGAACGCACGAACCTGCACGCCCCCGAGGCCACCTGCACGCGGCTGTTCGCGTGGGGCGCCTGCGACACCGTCACGACCCGCGCCCTGACGAAGAAGCTGCGCGCGGCAGGCCTTCGTCGCGACTGCATCAAGACGCTCGGCTACTGGTTGCCGCCGCAGGAAGCCGACCAAGCGCTCGCCGGCTGACGCGCGGCCGGCCCGCCCACGAAGCGACACGAACTGCCCACGCCCCCTCGGGAGCGTGGGCAGTTCGTCTTCACGTCCGGCCCGTGAGGCCAGCGTTCAGGCCTTCGGGACGTTGCGCTCCAGTTCGTCGAGCCAGGCCTTGCCCGAGGCATCGGACGGCATGCGCCAGTCGCCGCGGGGAGACAATGCACCGCCGGCGCTCACCTTCGGTCCGTTCGGCAGCGCCGAGCGCTTGAACTGCTGGCTGAAGAAGCGCTTGTAGAACACCTCGAGCCAGTGACGGATCTCCTCGAGGGAGTAGACCGGGCGCTTGTCCTCCGGGAAACCGGCCGGCCAACGGCCGTCGTCGACATCGTCCCAGGCGTGCATGGCGAGGAACGCGATCTTGCTCGGGCGGAAGCCCTGCGAGAGCACGTGGTAGAGCGTGAAGTCCTGCAGGTTGTACGGGCCGATGTTCGCCTCGGTCGACTGCGGCGTCTCGCCCTCCTTCGTCGGCACGAGCTCGGGCGTGATCTCGGTGTCGAGGATCGACAACAGCGTCTCGCCGACGCGCTCGTCGAACTGGTCGCTCGAAGCCACCCAGCGCACGAGGTGCTGCATGAGCGTCTTCGGGACGCCGGCGTTGACGCCGTAGTGCGACATCTGGTCACCGACGCCGTAGGTGCACCAGCCGAGTGCGAGCTCCGACAGGTCACCCGTGCCGAGGACGATGCCGCCCTTGCTGTTGGCGATACGGAAGAGGAAGTCGGTGCGCAGACCGGCCTGGACGTTCTCGAACGTGACGTCGTAGACCTCCTCACCGCGCCCGAACGGGTGGCCGAGGTCCTTCAACATTTGCGTGGCCATGGGGCGGATGTCGACCTCCTCGAACGTGACGCCGAGCGTCTCGCCGAGCTTGTACGCGTTCGACTTCGTGTGGTCGCTCGTCGCGAAGCCCGGCATCGTGTACGCCAGGATGTCGGTGCGCGGGCGTCCGAGGCGGTCCATCGCCTTGGCCGCGACGATGAGCGCGTGCGTCGAGTCGAGACCACCCGAGACACCGATGACGATCTTCGGCTGGCCGATCGAGCGCATGCGCTGCTCGAGTGCGCTGACCTGGATCTCGTACGCTTCGTAGCAGTCCTGGGCGAGGCGGGCTTCGTCGGCGGGCACGAACGGGAAGCGCTCGATCTCGCGCTTGAGACCGAGGTCGGCGTCCGGCACACCGAGCTCGAACGGGACCTCGCGCAGCGGTCGCGCCGGGCCGAAGCTCAGACGGTTGTCGTCATAGCTGCCGTAGCGCTGACGCGCCTGGCGGATGGCGCCGAGGTCGATGTCCGCGACGCTGGAGCGCGGGCCCTCGGGGAAGCGCTGAGTCTCGGCGAGCAGGGTGCCCTGGTCGTAGATCATCGTCTGGCCGTCCCAGGCGAGGTCGGTGGTCGATTCACCCTCACCGCTCGCGGCGTACACGTAGGCCGCGAGGGTGCGGAACGACTGGCTCTGGACGACGAGGCTGCGCTGCGCCGACTTGCCGACCGTGATGGGTGAACCGGAGAGGTTCATGAGGACGCTCGCGCCCGCGAGGGCCGCCTCGGACGAGGGCGGGATGGGCACCCACACGTCCTCGCAGATCTCGACGTGGATCGCGAGGTCCGGCAGGTCGAGCGCCCGGAAGACGAGGTCGGGGCCGAAGGGCACCTCCCCGAGTTCCTCGCCGAGGTCGACGTGCTCACCGCGCTGATCCTCGCCGAACGCGTACCAGCGCTTCTCGTAGAACTCGCGGTAGTTGGGCAGGTAGCTCTTCGGCACGACGCCGAGAACCTCACCCTCCTTGACGACGACTGCGCAGTTGTAGAGGCGCTGGCCCTTACGAATCGGCGCGCCGATGACGGCGACGGGCGTGAGCCCGCGCGAACCGTCGACGACGGCGGCGATCGCGCGCAGCACGTCGTCGAGCAGCACGTCCTGCATGACGAGGTCCTCGACGCTGTAACCGCAGAGGTTGAGTTCGGGGTAGACCGCGGCCGCCACACCCTCGTCGTGCAGCTCACGCATCGACTCGAGAACGCGCTCGGCGTTCGTCATCGGGTCGGCGAGCGCAATGGGGTGAGTGACCGCCGCGACGCGGGCGAATCCGTGCGCGTACAGGGAACGGAAGTTCATGGTTCCCAGCATGTCAGAACCCACTGCGGACGCCTGTAAAGCAGGTGCCGGCGCCCCGCGGTGACGCCACGGCGGGGGCCGTTGGCTACGGTCTAGTCATGACGCACTCCGGCTGTTGGACCACGCGCTCGAGCACCCCGAAGTACACCAACCCGTGGATCAGCGTCCGGGAGGACGCCGTCGTGCGCCCCGACGGCGGAGAAGGCGTGTACGGCGTCGTCACCATGCGCAATCCGGCCGTTTTCGTCGTCGCGATGACGGACGAGGACGAAGTCCTCATGGTCTCGCTCTACCGCTACCCCACCCAGGCGATGTCACTCGAGGTACCGGCCGGCGGCAGCGACGGTGAGAACCTGCTGCTCGCAGCGCAGCGTGAGCTCGTCGAGGAGACCGGCTACACGGCCCGCGAGTGGCGCGAAATCGGGCGCATGAACGCACTCAACGGAGTGTGCGACGCCCCCGAGCACGTCTTTCTCGCCACGGGCTTGCAGGCCCCGGCCAGTGTCGAGGACGCCGAGAGGGCAGCCCGTGAGCAGAAGGCCGAAGGGATCTCCGCCGTGCGTGCCGTGCCGTGGGAAGGCCTCATGCGCCTCGTCGCGGACGGTGAGGTCACCGACGGTGAGAGCGTCGCCGCTCTCATGTTCGTCGCGCTCGCTCTCGGCCGAGTGTGAAACAGCAGTTGCGCAAAAGGTAGCGTCAGCGGCGACGCTCACACCCGCGAACGTCATCGTCCCCTGAACCACGAGGATTGCATGCCCAGCGACGTCGAGATCGCAGCCGCCTACCCCATGCAACCCATCGAGGACATCGCGGCGAAGATCGGCATTCCCGAGTCCGAGATCTTCCGCTACGGCCCGCACAAGGCCAAGGTCTCGCTGCCGTACGTTCAGGGGCGCGACCGGCGTGAGGGCAGCAAGCTCGTGCTGGTCACCGCGACGAGCCCGACGCCGGCCGGCGAGGGCAAGACGACGACCACGGTGGGCCTCGTCGACGGGCTCGCGCAGATCGGCGAGTCCGCCGCAGCCGCGCTGCGTGAGCCGAGCATGGGGCCCGTCTTCGGGATGAAGGGCGGGGCCGCCGGCGGAGGGCGCGCCCAGCTCAACCCGATGACGGACATCAACCTTCACTTCACCGGTGACTTCGCGGCCATCGCCGCCGCACACAACCTGCTCGCAGCGGTGCTCGACAACCACCTGCAGCAGGGCAACGCGCTCGGCATCGACCCGCGCCGCATCACCTTCAAACGCGTGCTCGACATGAACGACCGCGCGCTGCGCGACATCGTCATCGGCCTCGGGGGCCCGACGAACGGCGTGCCGCGAGAATCCGGCTTCGACATCGTCGTCGCGAGCGAGGTCATGGCCATCTTCTGCCTTGCCGCGTCGATCGACGACCTCAAGGAGCGCCTCGGTCGCATCGTTGTCGCGCGAACCTACGAGAAGGCACCCGTGACCGCGAGCGACCTCGGCGTCCACGGCGCCATGGCGGCTCTTCTCGCCGACGCGTTGGCGCCCAACCTCGTCCAGACGCTCGAGGGCAACCCCGCCCTCGTCCACGGCGGCCCGTTCGCCAACATCGCGCACGGCTGCAACTCGGTGACGGCGACGCAGACCGCCCTCGCTCACGCCGATTGGACCGTGACGGAGGCCGGCTTCGGCGCCGACCTCGGCGCGGAGAAGTTCATCGACCTCAAGTGCCGCTTCACCGGCCTGCGCCCGGACGCCGTCGTCCTCGTCGCGACGGTGCGCTCGATGAAGTACCACGGCGGCGTGGCCGTCGCCGACCTCACGACGGAGAACGTCGAGGCGATGCTCGCCGGCATGAGCAACATCGAGCGCCACCTCGCGAACATCCGCGACGTGTGGAACCTGCCCGTCGTCGTGGGCGTCAACCGCTTCCCGAGTGACACCGACGCCGAGATCGAGGCCTTCACGAAACACGTCGAGGGGCTCGGCGTGAAGGTGGAGATCTGCACCCACTTCGCCGACGGCGGCAAGGGCGCGGTGGGGCTCGCGAAGGCCCTCGTCGAGATCACGTCCGGCCAGAAGCCCGAGCTGTCGTTCACCTACGGCGACGACCTCGGGCTCGCGGCGAAGGCAGAGACGGTCGCGCAGCGCATCTACGGCGCGGAGCGACTCGAGATCCCCTCGGCCGTCGCCAAGCAGATCGCCCAGTTCGAGGACGAGGGTTACGGCCACCTTCCCGTGTGCATCGCGAAGACGCAGAAGTCGTTCACGACCGACGACGCCGAACGCGGCGCCCCGTCGGGCCACGTCGTCGAGGTGCGCGAGGTGCGCCTGGCCGCCGGTGCGGGCTTCGTCGTCTTCGTCTGCGGCTCGCTCATGACGATGCCGGGCCTGCCGAAGAAGCCGGCCGCACTCGCCATCGACGTGGACTCCGACGGAGCCGTCACCGGCTTGTTCTGACGGGCGACGCGCACCGAGGGAAAGATCCGCCCGGGGGGGGGGGGGGGCCGCGGGGCGGGGGGGGGGGCCGGGGGGGGGGGGGGGGGGGGGGGCGCCGCCGGCGGGGGCCCGGGCGGGGGGGGGGGGGGGCGGGGGGGGGGGGGGGGGGGGGGGGGGGGGGGGGGGCGGGGGGGGGGGGGGGGGGGGGGGGCGGGGG
>NZ_JAGTHU010000034.1:0-19794 GCF_019895135.1 Dermacoccus sp. Tok2021 | reverse complement strand
TCGGCGGCACGGTGTTTTTGGCGCGCCTTTGTCGCGTGGCTGACTCGCAGGATCCTCGCTTCGCTGCGGTCCTACGAGTCAGCCACGCTCGGCGGCGCGCACGTGGTGGTGGATGACCTCGTCGATCACGAAGCGCAGGAACTTCTCCGAGAACTCCGGGTCGAGGCCCGACTCGGTCGCCAGCGCGCGCAGCCGCGCAACCTGACGCTCCTCGCGCGACGGGTCTGCCGGCGGCAGCTCGTGCGTCGCCTTGTACTCACCCACGGCCTGCGTGATGCGGAAGCGCTCGGCGAGCATGTGGATGATCGCCGCGTCGATGTTGTCGATGCTGCGCCGGTAAGCGCCCAGCACCTCGTCCGACGTACCGGCCACGGAACTGTGTGGCGAACGCCCACCGTCGCTCGGCGGCATGGCAGGCTCGGGGGTGGTCGTCATGGCAGGGCCCTTCGCATCGGGGTCAGCGGACGTCGAGCACCGTCATGCGATGCGCGGCACGAGTCAGCACAACATAGAGAACCCGGGCGCCGCCAGGCGATTCCGCGGTGATCTCATCGGGGTCGACAACGAGCGTCGCGTCGTACTCCAGGCCCTTCGTCGACATCGGGTCGATGACGACGACGCGCCCCGAACGTCCGTCGAGTTCCTCGAGAACCTCACGCCACTTCGCAGGAGCGATGACGGCGACACTGCCGTCGACCTGCTCGAGCAGCGTGGCGACCTCCGAGCGGGCCTGGGCGAGAACGTCGTTCGGGGACACCGTGACCGACGTCGGGTGATTGCCGGTCTCGCGAACGGCCTGCGGGATGTCGGCGTCCGGCACGTAGCGGCGGATGAGCTCGGCGGCGAAGTCGAAGATCTCGCGCGCGTTGCGGTAGTTCGTTGTCATGTGGAAGCTCTGACGCTTCTTCGAGCCGAACGCTTCGTCGCGCGCCGCAGTGGCCTCTTCGAGGTCCGGCCACGACGCCTGCGCGAGGTCGCCCACAACGGTCCACGACGCGTAGCGCCCGCGGCGGCCGACGGCCCGCCACTGCATGGGGGAGAGGTCCTGCGCCTCGTCGACGAGCACGTGGCTGTACTCGTCCGCGCGCGTCAGGCGTCCGGCGAGCAGGCGCTCACGGGCATCCTTCGGCGTCACCTCGTAGCCGACGTCGTGGCTTTGGCGGCGCGAACCGGTCACCTCGACCTCGGTGACGCCGTAGTCCGAGAGGCTCTCGAACTCCTCGATCTCGTAGAAGCCGCGTTCCTCACGCTGGGCCTCCGGCACCTCGGCGAGGCGCGCGAGCAGGTCGTCGACGAGGGCGACGTCGGCCACGGACCACTCACCGGTGGCGAGGGCGGCCTCGAACGAGCGGACGAGCTCGGCCTGTTCGGCGTCGGTGAGGACGCCACGGGCGAAGCGCGCCAGGCGGCCCGCGTCGGTGAGCCACAGGAGCACCTGACGCGGGTCGATCGGGCGCCACCAGTCGGCGACGAACGCCTCGACGTCACGGCTGTCCTCGAACCGATCGATGAACTCGGTTCGCTCCATGTTCGTGTGCGTGCGCACCTGATTCCATGCGGCAGAAGCAAGTTCGCTGACAACATCGCTAGGGTCGCCCGCAAGCTTGTTGTGTTGGTGGTGAGAGAGCAGGCGGCCGCGGATGCGACGCAACGTCGGCTCGTCGAGGTTGACGGCGAGGCCCGCGACCATCGCGCGCAGGCTCCCCGGCGCGTCGGGTGCCACGTCCTTCGCCGCGCGCGAGAGCACCGTGCGGATGCTGAGCGTGCCCTTGATGCGGGCGGCCTCCGGGGTGTCGAGGCGCGTTGCCGTCATGCCGCCCACGACGTCGCCGAGGGCTCGGAGAGCGACGGAGTCCTCACCGAGTGAGGGCAGCACGCGCTCGATGTAGGCGGTGTACGCGGACGACGGGCCGACGACGAGGATGCCGCCCGACTCGAAGCGGCGGCGATCGGAGTAGAGCAGGTACGCCGCGCGGTGCAGCGCGACGACGGTCTTGCCCGTACCCGGGCCTCCCGTGATGAGGGTGACGCCGCGCGCGTCGGCCCGGATGGCCTCGTCCTGGTGACGCTGGATCGTGGCGACGATGTCGCGCATCTGCGCGCCGCGCGAACGGGTGAGCGCCGCCATGAGCGCGCCGTCGCCGACGACCGTCATGCCCTCGGGCGCCTCGACGACCATGAGGTCGTCCTCGACGCCGAGCACGTTCGCGTCGCGGCAGCGCAGCACACGCCGGCGCACGACGTTCTCGGGCGCCACCGGCGTCGCGCGGTAGAAGGGCGACGCCGCGGGGGCGCGCCAGTCGATGACGAGGGGCTCGTACTCGTCGTCACGCACGCCGAGGCGGCCGATGTAGCGCACCTCGAGGTCGTCGCCGGAGCCGGTGGAGACCGAGCCGGAACCGTCGGAGCTCATCGCGTGGTCCATGTCGAGGCGTCCGAAGACGAGTCCCTCGAACTGCTGCTCGAGAGTGGCGCGGCGCTTGCCCGCGGAGAACATGAGGGCGTCGCGTTCGAACAGGCCGGCCTTCTCCTCGTCGCGCATGTCGCCGGAGCGGCTCGCGCGCCCGCGCGCGAGGCCTTCGCTCTCGACGAGCTGAACGCGCTCGCCGGCCTTCGCCAGTTCGGAGTACACGCGATCGACGTGCGCCTGCTCGTGCGCGATCTCCTGCTTCACCTCGTCGGGCAGTTCTTCGTGCGAACGTGTGCCCTGAGCTGTGCTCACGCAGTGTTTCCCATCGCCGTGCGGTCCGTTCACCCTCGCAGGGTGGCACTCCAGCTTAGTCGTCGCTCGGTGTGCGATCACGCCCCGCCCGGCGCCCGTCTCACGCGCGCCTGTGCGGCCCGCTCGGGTCGAGCGACGTCAGCCCTGTGCGAGCAAGTACTCACGCGGCGCACGACCGACCTTCGCGCCCACTCCTGCCGCGGAGCGGACCTCTTGGAGAGCTCTGGCCCGAATCCCCTCTGTCGACTATAATCGACACACGTTCGAGGTTCTCACCACCCAGGACTTCGATCGTTGGCTGCGTCGGCTGAAGGACAGGCAAGGCCGTCTGCGGATCTTGGCCCGTCTCGATCGTCTGAGCGCCGGCAACCTCGGCGATGCGAAACCGGTCGGTGGCGGCGTCCTGGAGCTGCGTCTCACCTTCGGCCCCGGATACCGGATCTACCTGACGCGCCGCACAGCAGCAGGTGGTCCTGCTGCTGCGCGGCGGGGACAAGTCCACCCAGACCGACGACATCGCCAAGGCGCGGCAACTGGCCAGCGCTTGGAACACGCAGGAGGGGCACGATGACTGAGACCTACACCCGATTCGACGCCGCGAGCTACCTCGAGAACATCGAGGACGTCGCCGGCTACCTGCACATCGCCCTCGAGGAGTCTCACGAGGACCCGACCGCGGTGCCCCGCGCTCTGGGGGTCATCGCCCGGTCGGGCAACATGAGCGAACTCGCCCGCCGGGTCGGCATGAGCCGCGACGGCTTGTACAAGGCCCTGTCCGACCAGGGCAACCCCACCTGGACGACCGTGCTGAAGGTGAGCGAGGCGCTCGGGCTTCGCCTGTCGTTCGAGGCTGTCGCCTGACCCACGCGTGCTTCGCCGCGTAGCAGGGCCCTTCAGGTGTCTTCATGGCGGCGCTGGCCTCACTCGATGCCTCACGTCCCGGCTCGAGTCTGCGAGTCCAACGAGGCTGGCGAGGTGGACGGCTGGAGCGATCCTGTAGGCCGTCACCGCCTTCACTCGTGTAACGGATCGCCCATTTCGCGGCGGTTCTCCACGACACATCACAAGCGTTCCGCGGCGCGAGTGCCACCCGTCGTCGATGATCATCGGGCCAGACACAAGCGGGTACGGACTGTGTGAGCGGTGTTGGAGCGGGCAGCGTGGGCACTGAAGGCCTCCCGGCGTGGTGTGGGAACCAGACACTCCAATTGCACCTAGCGAGGCCTTCGTTTGTCACCCGATCAGATCATCGTGCGTCGCCGCTTCTCAGAGACCGGACCAACGTTCCTGGTCTTCACAGCTAGGCGCAGCAGACTGGGACCATGCCGAGCCATTCTGTTTCCCTCGCGAACCACCTCGCTGCCGGGTGTCGCCACTCTGTGGGTTTGTGCAGTGACGGCACGGTGGTCGCGTCCGGGGGTGATTCCGCCGGCGAAGGGGCCGTGGGCGGGTGGAGCGACATCGTGGCCGTAGCGGCGGGGAACGTGCACGCGTTCACCAACACCGGCAAGTCTCACACCGTGGGTCTGAAGTCTGACGGCACTGTTCTCGCCGTCGGTTGGAACGGGAACGGTCAGTGTGATGTCAGGTCGTGGAACAGTATTCGAACTGTTGCTGCCGGGTGGCGCTTCACGTTGGGCGTCTGTCAGGACGGGACTGTCGTTGCGACCGGCCGAAGCACGGAGGGCCAGGCGGCCGTCAATGAATGGTGTGGGGTCACGGCTGTGACCTGCGGTGATTGGCACTCCGTCGGAGTGACGACCGCCGGAATGGTTCTTGCTGCAGGGAACAATCGAGCGGGGCAGTTGGACGTGGTCGGTTGGCGGGATGTGGTCGGGGTCTCGGCGGGCTACCTCCACACGCTTGCGTGCACGGTCGACGGAAGCTCGTTGGCTGTTGGGGCGAGAAACAGCGGAGTCGACATCGTCCTGACGTGGCGAAACGTCGTCCAGGTGTCCGCAGGCAGTCACCACAGCGTGGGGCTCACCGGCTCGGGGCGAGTCTTGGCCGCCGGTTCGAATAGCCACGGCCAGTGCGATGTCCAGGATTGGCGGGATGTCATCGCCGTGGCCGCGGGCGCCCGTCATACCCTCGGGCTCCGAGCGGACGGGGTCGTGCTCGCGACGGGCAGCGACGAGCATGGTCAGTGCAACGTCGGGAGCTGGCCGCACTTGCTCTGATCCAATGCGCGCTCAGACGGCGAACCGTGCGTCGGAACAAGACACCGTGTACCTTTCCCGCAGGCTCAGGTGTTGCGATCTCGACAACGAGCCCTGCGATGTTCGTCGCACGGACGCCCGCGCGCTCTGCGGGCCCACCTACGCCCCGTTCGGTCGCGGGCAGCCCCGGTAGGGTTGGGCGCATGAAGACACTCGTCGTCGGTACGGGCGCGCGCGAGCACGCGATCGTCAGGGGTCTGGCCGCAGACCCGCAGGTCGAAGCCGTCCTCGCAGCGCCGGGAAACCCCGGAATCGCGCAGATCGCTGACTGCCGACCGGTCGATGCGAACGACGGCGACGCCGTCGCGGCGCTCGCGCAGGAGGTCGGGGCCGACCTCGTCGTCATCGGGCCCGAGGCGCCGCTCGTCGCGGGCGTCGCTGACGCGGTGCGGGCTGCAGGAATCGACACGTTCGGCCCCTCTGCCGAGGCCGCTCGCCTCGAAGGTTCGAAGTCGTTCGCCAAGGACGTCATGAACGCCGCGAACGTCCCCACTGCGGGGGCTCACACCTGCACCGATCTGGATGCCGTCGCTGCAGCGCTCGACGCGTTCGGTGCCCCGCACGTCGTCAAGGACGACGGGCTCGCTGCCGGCAAGGGCGTCGTCGTCACTGACGAGCGTGACGAAGCGCTCGCCCACGCGAAGGCCTGCCTCGACGCGGGTTCCACCGTCGTCATCGAGGAGTACCTCGACGGCCCGGAGGTCTCCCTCTTCTGCATCACCGACGGCGCGAGCGTCGTGCCGCTGCAGCCGGCGCAGGATTTCAAGCGCGTCGGTGACGACGACGCGGGCCCGAACACCGGTGGCATGGGCGCCTACTCGCCCCTCGAGTGGGCGCCGCACGATCTCGTCGACGAGATCGTGCGCTCCGTCGCGCAGCCGACGATCGACGAGATGGCGCAGCGCGGCACCCCGTTCGCGGGTGTGCTCTACGTCGGCCTCGCGCTGACGTCGAAGGGCCCGAAGGTCGTCGAGTTCAACGCGCGTTTCGGTGACCCGGAGACGCAGGTCGTCCTCGCGCGCCTTGTCACCCCGCTCGGCCAGTTGCTGCGCGCGGCTGCACGCGTCGAACTCGCCGATTTACCGGCGCTGGAGTGGCGCGACGAATCCGCGGTGACCGTCGTCGTCGCGAGCGACGGCTACCCGGCTCAGCCCAAGACCGGCGACCCCATCAGCGGGCTCGAGGACGTCGATGGTGACGGCTCGCGCGCCGGTGGCGGCGCCTACGTCCTGCATGCGGGCACGAAGGCCGGCGACGACGGCACGCTCGTCTCCTCGGGTGGCCGCGTGCTCTCCGTCGTCGCCCTCGGCGCCGACCTCGGCGAGGCCCGCGAGGTGGCCTACGCGGGCGTCGAGAAGATCGACCTGCCCGGCTCGCACTACCGCAGCGACATCGCACTCAAGGCCCTGCGCGGCGAGATCATCGTCTGAGCCTCACGCCCACACCCTCGACGAACCCGCACCGCTCCAAGGAGAGTCCATGACCGACGCCCCGAACCTGCCGGGTTACGCGCACGTCTACTCGGGCAAGGTGCGTGACCTCTACGCGCCGCTCGACGACGCGGGCAACCCGCGCGACGACCAGGTACTGCTCGTCGCGAGCGACCGCATCTCGGCGTTCGACTACGTCCTGTCGACGCCGATTCCGGACAAGGGCGCGGTGCTGACGCAGCTGTCGCTGTGGTGGTTCGAGCAGATGGCGGACCTCGTGCCCAACCACGTCATCTCCACGGACGTGCCGGAGGCAGTCGCCGGGCGCGCGGTGCTCGTCGAGCGTCTCGACATGGTGCCGCTCGAGGCGATCGCCCGCGCCTACCTCACCGGTGGCGGGCTGTCCGAGTACCGCGAGACGGGTTCGGTGTGCGGCGTCGCGCTGCCCGCGGGGCTCGAGGACGCGTCGAAGCTGGACGAGCCGATCTTCACGCCGACGTCGAAGGCCGAGCTGGGGGAGCACGACGAGCCCATGACGTACGACGAGGCCGTCGATCTCATCGGTGCCGAGCGAGCCGGGGAGATTCGGGACCTCACCGTCCGGATCCTGCAGCGCGGCAACGAGATCGCGTCCGAGCGCGGCATCCTCATCGCCGACACGAAGGTGGAGTTCGGGGTTCGCGCCGACGGCACGCTCGTGCTCGCGGACGAACTGCTCACGCCCGACTCGTCCCGCTTCTGGCCGGCCGACGACTGGCAGCCTGGCCGCGCACAGAACAGCTTCGACAAGCAGTTCGTACGCGACTGGCTCACCTCCGACGCATCGGGCTGGGACAAGGCGAGTGGCGAGGAGCCGCCTGCGCTGCCGGCCGACGTCGTCGAGGCCACCCGCGCCAAGTACGTCGAGGCGTACGAGAACCTCACGGGTCGCATCTTCGCCTGAGCCCCGGGACGCACGAAGCGCGGGCGCCCTCCACCGGGTCGCCCGCGCTTCGTGTGTCTGCTGCGGTCAGCCCGTCTGTCCGACGAAGCAGCTGCTGGGTTCCCAGTGCTCCGGTGCCGCGCCGAGCTTGACTCGGAAGTCGCCGCTCTTGGCGCCGGTGACGGTGGGTAGGCCGTTGCCGACCACGACGCGACCGGTGGAGTCTTGGCACACGGCGCTGAAACCGACCGGGCCGATGTCCCCGGGCGCCTTGAACGTGCCCGTGATGAGCGGCCAACGGCCCTCGTGGCCGTCCTTCGTCACCTTGACGTTGCTCACCGAGATGTCGTGGGAGTTCTCGTCCTCGGTCACCTTGGTGATCTTCATGCGGACCTTCTTCGCGCCGGCGGGGGCTTTGCTGATCTTGTTCGAGACCTTCGTCATTCCGGTGCCCGAGCCGACGTTGATCTTGTCCTCGGTGGTTTCGAGAACCTTGCCCGCGGAGTCGAGGAGCTCGTACTGGATCGTCGCCTCGCCCGGCCCCGTGCCGTCCACCTTCCAGACGCTGTAGAGCTTGGCGTAGCCGGAGTCCTTTGATGCCTTGTACCCGCCGGCCATGACGACCTTCGCGCTCTTGAGGACCTCGCTGCTCGGCACCTTGATCGTCTCGGGGGCGTCCGGACGGGCGCCCGTGGGCCCGGAGTTCTCACTTGCCGTGGAACCGCTTGAGGAGGTGCCTTCCGACGACGGGCTTGCCGACGAGGATGGGCTGTCGGACGAACTGTTGTCGTTCGACGTGGAGGACTCGCTCGCCGTAGAGCTCGAGGTCTTCGACTCGGATGCGCCCCCACCGGCGGAGGTTTGCTCGGGGCCACATGCCCCGAGCGCGAGCGTGGAGGCAACGCCGGCCCGGCGGAGTACGGGCAACCGGCCTCTGGCAGGCTCGCTCGACGTCGCAGAACTGGCTCGTCGGTGGGACAGCGAGCCCGATCTCGCCGTCGGGCGGAGGCCGCCGCCCCCGTACACTCGGAAGGGCAAAAGGTTCGCCTCAGCCAGCCAACGACGCCCACGCCGGTGTCAAAGAAAACCTGCAGGAGTTAACCCATGGGCCACGTCGTCGTCGACGTCATGCTGAAGTCCGAGATCCTCGACCCCCAGGGTCAGGCCGTCGCCGGTGCGCTCCCGCGCCTCGGTTTCGAGCAGTTCACCGACGTGCGCCAGGGCAAGCGCTTCGTCCTCGAGGTCGAGGGTGACGTCACCGAAGCCCACCTCGCCGCGGCGCGCGACGCCGCCGACAAGCTCCTGTCGAACCCGGTCATCGAGGACGTCATCAGCGTCCACGACCTGGCCGACGAGGACGCCCGATGAAGATCGGCGTCATCACCTTCCCCGGTTCGCTCGACGACCACGACGCCAAGCGCGCCGTCCGTCTCGCAGGCGGAGACCCGGTCGACCTGTGGCACGGCGACGCTGACCTCAAGGGCGTCGACGCAGTCGTCGTACCCGGCGGGTTCAGCTACGGCGACTACCTGCGCTGCGGCGCCATCGCGCGCTTCGCGCCGGTCATGGACAAGCTCGTGCCCGCCGCGCAGGGCGGCATGCCGGTGCTCGGCATCTGCAACGGCTTCCAGATCCTGTGCGAGTCCCACCTCCTGCCCGGCGCGCTCATCCGCAACGAGCAACAGAAGTTCTTCTGCACCGACCAGGTGCTTCGCGTCGAGAACGCCTCCACCGCGTGGACGAACGACTTCGAGCAGGGCGCGGAGATCACCATCGCGCTCAAGAACGGTGAGGGCTGCTTCGTCGCCGACGCCAAGACCCTCGACGAACTCGAGGGCGAGGGGCGCGTCGTCTTCCGCTACCTGCACGGCAACCCGAACGGCTCCTACCGCGACATCGCCGGCGTGACGAACGAGCGCGGCAACGTCGTCGGCCTCATGCCGCACCCGGAACACTGCGTCGAGGAGGGCTTCGGCCCCTCGACCGACGGCCTGACGTTCTTCACGAGCGCGATCAAGGCGCTCGCGAACGTCTGAGGGGATACGAGAACACATGAGTGACCTGAGCATGACGCCCGAGCCCGGCCACGAAGCCGGCGCCCGCGAACACCACACCGACAGCAACCAGATCATCGCTGCTCCCAAGACCGACGGCCTCGACACGGTGACGAAGGCCGAGGCCTCGCCCGACGTCGAGCAGCCGTGGGCGGAACTCGGCCTCAAGGAGGACGAGTACGCCCGCATCCGCGAGATCCTCGGCCGCCGCCCGACAAGCGCCGAACTGGCCATGTACTCCGTGATGTGGAGCGAGCACTGCTCCTACAAGAGCTCGAAGGTGCACCTGCGCCGCTTCGGCGACCTGCCGAGCGAGACCCCGCGCGGCAAGCAGCTCGCCGGCATCGGTGAGAACGCCGGCGTCATCGACATCGGCCAGGGCTGGGCCGTCACCTTCAAGGTGGAGTCGCACAACCACCCGAGCTACATCGAGCCCTACCAGGGCGCGGCCACCGGCGTCGGCGGCATCGTGCGCGACATCATGGCCATGGGCGCGCGCCCGATCGCCGTCATGGACCCGCTGCGCTTCGGCGCCCTCGACCACCCCGACACCGCCCGCGTGCTGCCCGGCGTCGTCGCCGGCATCGGCGGGTACGGCAACTGCCTCGGCCTGCCGAACATCGGCGGCGAGGTCGTCTTCGACGACTGCTACCAGGGCAATCCGCTCGTCAACGCCCTGTGCGTCGGCAAGCTGCGTCACGAGGACCTGCACCTCGCGAAGGCTGCGGGCAAGGGCAACAAGGTCATCCTCTTCGGCGCCAAGACGGGCGGCGACGGTATCGGAGGCGTCTCTGTTCTCGCCTCGGAGACGTTCGACGCCGAGGGCCCGGCCAAGCGTCCGGCCGTTCAGGTCGGCGACCCGTTCGCCGAGAAGGTGCTCATCGAGTGCTGCCTCGACCTGTACGCCGCGGGCGTCGTCGAGGGCATCCAGGATCTCGGTGGCGCGGGCCTCTCGTGTGCGACCTCCGAGCTGGCCTCGGCCGGTGACGGCGGCATGCGCATCGAGCTCGACCGTGTTCCGCTGCGCGACAGCTCCCTTCGGGCCGAGGAGATCCTCATGTCCGAGTCGCAGGAGCGCATGATGGCCGTCGTCGAGCCGGAGAAGCTCGACGAGTTCATGGCGATCGCGAACAAGTGGGACGTCGAGGCCACCGTTCTCGGCGAGGTCACGGACGGCGAGCACCTCGTCATCACGTGGCACGGCGAGGTCGTCGTCGACGTTCCGCCGCGTTCTGTTGCTCACGACGGCCCCGTCTACGAGCGTCCGCTCGCGCGCCCCGACTACCTCGACGCACTGCAGTCCGACTCCGCGTCACTGCTGACGCGCCCGTCGTCGGGTCACGAGCTGCGCGAGCAGCTGCTCGCTGTGCTCGGTTCGCCGAACATCGCCGACAAGTCGTGGATCACCGACCAGTACGACCGCTACGTCATGGGCAACACCGCGCTCGCGATGCCGGACGACGCGGGCGTCGTGCGCGTCGACGAAGGCACCGGCCTGGGCGTCGCCGTTTCCACCGACTGCAACGGACGCTTCACGAAGCTCGACCCGTTCATCGGCTCCCAGCACGCCGTCGCCGAGGCGTACCGCAACGTCGCGGCCACGGGTGCGACGCCGCTCGCCGTCTCCGACTGCCTCAACTTCGGTTCGCCGGAGGACGCGGGTGTCATGTGGCAGTTCAGCCAGGCGGTCGACGGCATCATCGAGGCGTGCCGCTCGTTCGGTACGCCGGTGACCGGCGGCAACGTGTCGTTCTACAACCAGACCGGTGACGTGGCCATCCACCCGACGCCCGTCGTCGCTGTGCTCGGCGTCATGGACGACGTCAGCAAGCGCACGCCGTCGGCATGGAAGGACGCTGGCCTCGCGCTCTACGTCCTAGGCGAGACGCGCGACGAGCTGAACGGCTCCGAATGGGCGGGCGTCGTGCACGGCCACCTCGGTGGCACGCCGCCGCAGATTCACCTCGACAACGAGAAGGCACTCGCCACCGTCCTCATCGACGGTGCGCGTGACGGCCTGTTCGCCTCGGCGCACGACCTCTCGTCCGGTGGCCTCGCGGTCGCACTGGCTGAGGGTGCGGTGCGTCACGGTGTGGGTGCGTCCGTCGAGTTCGAGCAGGGCAACGCGTTCGTCTCGCTGTTCTCCGAGTCGGCCGGACGTGCACTCGTCGCTGTTGCGCCCGAGCACGTCGAGGCCTTCGAGGCCATGGCCGGTGGGCACGGCGTGCCCGCGACGAAGATCGGCGA
Organism: Dermacoccus sp. Tok2021; assembly: GCF_019895135.1. NCBI lineage: Bacteria > Bacillati > Actinomycetota > Actinomycetes > Micrococcales > Dermacoccaceae > Dermacoccus > Dermacoccus sp. Tok2021. The sequence goes on along the minus strand of NZ_JAGTHU010000034.1, from coordinate 8,200 downwards.
AACGGGCGGGGGAGCGCTCGCCGTCGGCGACCTGTTCTCCGTGCCGGTGGCCGAGCTCGCCGAGACGCACCAGGCGCCGCTGCGCAAGGTCTTCAGCTGATCGACCGAACGAAAGCGGCGGGAGCGTCACACGATCAGCAGGGGGAGAGGATCAGCCCGAAGCCGCGCAGCAGGTGGACGGCGGCCAGGGCGAGCAGGATGGCAACCAAGCCCGCGCGCAGCGCCACCGGCGGCTTGTCCGCAAGGCGCTGGACGGTCGGAGACCACGTCACCCAGGCGCAGACACCGAGAGCGATCGCAACGAAGAAACCGGTCAGATCGACGGACGAGCACGAGGTGACCTCGCCGTTGTGAGTTTGCGTTGAGGTCTGACTGAGTTTGACGCCGAAACCGAGCAGACCGACGGCCAGACCGACCCAGAACGCGTTGGGGACGGCATTGAGGTTCGGCGTGGTCCGGGAGGGTGCGTTCGGTGACGTCGTCATCGGTCTCGTTCCTTCATCGGCGATCTGAAAGCGTTGCGGGGCAGGTTCTGTGGCCACGCTGAGGGTGAGACGCACCGAACAGTTGGATGGCTCCACTGGACTTTGCGAATGTTGGGTCTCGTCGTGAGCCGCGGCGGGCACTCTGTCGATGGGCTGCTGCCGATGAGTATGGTCGGACCATGCCTGCGATCGTCGAAGCCCTGCATGAAGTTCTGCCCGCCGACGTCCTCGTGACCGACACTGACGTCATCGCGTCCTACGCCCACGACGAGGCCGAGTGGGCGCCGTTCGGAACCCCCGCCGCCGTCGTACGACCGACGACGTCGGAGCAGGTTCAGCAGGTTGTTCTGGCCTGCCTCGAACACGATGTCGCCGTCGTGCCACGGGGCGCCGGAACGGGCCTGTCGGGTGGCGCGAACGCACTCGACGGCTGCGTCGTCATCAGCCTCGAGAAGATGAACCGCATCGTCGAGATCAACGCGACGGAGCGCCTCGCGGTCGTGCAGCCCGGCGTCGTCAACGACCACCTGCGCGCCGCTGCGGGAGAGCAGGGCCTGTGGTACCCGCCGGACCCGGCCTCCGCGCCCTGGTCGACGATCGGCGGCAACTGCGCCACCAACGCCGGCGGCCTGTGCTGCGTCAAGTACGGCGTCACACGCGACTACGTCCTCGCCCTCGAAGTCGTCACCGGTACAGGCGAACTCGTGCGCGTGGGACGGCGAACGGCGAAGGGCGTCGTCGGCTACGACCTCGTCGGCCTCATGGTCGGCAGCGAGGGAACACTCGGCATCATCACCGAGATCACCGTCAAGCTGCGCGCGGCCCGCGCACCCGAGACGACGGTCGTCGGGTTCTTCCCGGACGTCGTCTCTGCCGGTGTCGCCGTCCAGGGCGTCGCGGACGCCGGAATCGCTCCCTCCGCACTCGAACTCGTCGACCAGGTGTGCCTCAAGGCTGTGGACGACTGGAAGAACATGGGCCTGCTCGACATGTGCTCCGAGCACCTCGACGGCAAGAGCGAGGGTAGGGGCGGCGCTGCCGTTCTGCTCGGCCGCATCGACGACCCGGGCGCCGTCGGCGAGCAGGAGGCCACCCGCATGGTCGACGTGTTCACCTCCGCCGGAGCGAGTTTCGCCGCCCGCTCGACGAGCGAGGAGGAAGCGGAGACGTTCTTCGCGGCGCGCCGCCTGGCCTACCCGGCGCTCGAACGCCTCGGCGACACCCTCACCGAAGACGTCTGCGTGCCCAAGGCCGAGGTGCCCGGCATGCTCTCGCGCATCGAGGAGATCGCCGCGAAGCACGACACCGTCATCGCCAACATCGCGCACGCCGGCGATGGCAACCTCCACCCGCTGCTCATCACCGAGCCCGGCGATGACGCCGCCCGCGAACGCGCCCAAGCGGCGTTCGCCGAGATCATCGACGCCGCCCTTGCCGTCGGTGGCACCGTCACCGGCGAGCACGGCGTCGGCCTGCTCAAGATGCCGGGGCTCGAGCAGGAGCAGACGGGTGTCGTCATCGACATGCAGCGCGCGATCAAGCGCGCACTCGACCCGAAGGGCATCTTCAACCCGGGCAAGGTCTTCTCGGCCTGACGGCAAGCCGCGTGCCGGGGGTCACCGCTGGCGCAGCGCGGTCATCTCTCCGACGGCAGGATGTCTCGGCGGGTCACTGAAGCCGAAGCCGCACGCGGTGAGGTCCGTCAGGTTGCCGAGTGGCCGTCCTGTGTAGGTGCCGGAGACGGCCGTGATGACGCGCTCGCCGCGCGCACAGTGGTGCTCGCGGCGGCCGTCGCGTAGGCGTCCGACGGCGTACACCGCGCGAAAGCTCGGCACACCGAGCGACAGGACGCGCAGCATGATCTCGGTGAACCAGGCGAACCCGCGCGTCTCGGTCACGGATAACGGGAGGCGTGAGATGACGGCCCCGCGGCGCGTCGGGCTACCCAGCGTGAGGGTGAGACGTGACAGCGGTGGCCCCTCGACGGGATCGACCTCGACGGCCCATTCCTGCCCCGCCCGCGCGATGCGGACGTCAGCAAGGACGACGTTGTCGATGCCGTGGAGCAGCCGCACGTCGTCGGCGAGGATCTCGCTCTCCACGTAGAGGGTTCGACAGCCGTCGGCCTCCGCGACGAGCAGGCCGCCCCACGAGCCGAACGGTGATTCGTCCCAGCACGAGGCGACGAAGCGCTCACCACTCGTCGTGGCGAACGACGCGAGCCGGCCGCGGTAGCGCTCGAGATCCGCGGCGCGGTGACGAGGCAGCGGGATTCGTGATGCAAGTTCACGCATTGGCGCGGCGCCGACGATGGCGCGGCTGGCACGACGGGCACCAGAACAGGTTGCGGCCCGCGAACTCCTCGAGCGCAACGGGTGTGCCGCACACCAAACACGGTTGACCGGCCCGGCGGTAGACGTAGACCTCGCCTCCGTGCTTGTCGACGCGCGGCTCGCGCCCCATCGCCTCCGGCGTGTGCTCGGGTCGCACGGTGTCGATTCGACCGTCACGCACACCGAGTGGCATGAGGGCGACGAAGTCCGCCCAGATCGCGTCGAACTCCTCGCGCCGTAGGAACTTGCCGGGCATCTTCGGGTCGATGCCGTGACGGAACAGCACCTCGGCTCGGTAGATGTTGCCGACGCCGGGAAACACCTTCTGATCCATGAGGAGCGCGGCGACGGGCGTGCTCGTGCGTCGCACTCGAGCCCAGGCACGTTCGGGGTCGGCGTCACCGCGCAGGGGATCCGCGCCGAGCTTCGACGTGATCGTGTCGACCTCGTCGGGCGTGCGCAGCTCGCAGACGTTGGGCCCCCGCAGATCCATGACGACGCTCCCGCGCGGGTCGCCGTCCGTTGCGGAGACCCCGAGCCGCCACCGGATGGCGCCCGTCGCCGGCACGTCGGCCGGTTCCATTCCCTCGGTGAAGAAGAACTTGCCGAGCAGCCCGAGGTGGATGTTGACGCGCTCGTCCATGCCCTCGAACCCGACGAACATGTGCTTGCCCCACGCCTCGGCCGCGTCGAAGACTCGCCCGTCGACGCGAGCGGCACTGTCGCTGAATCGGCCCTGCGGCGACGAGGATTCGACGACACGTCCGGAGAACTGGTCGTTGAGAATGCCGGCGATTCGGTGGGTGACGTGACCTTCGGGCATCAGGTGACCTTCCGTGGGCGAGCGGGGCGCGTCATCGCACTCGCCACGCGCCGAGTTCGGGTGGGACGGGGGATCGTTCGGCATCTGTCGTGAAAGCGGGCGCGCCGCGGAAGAGCGAGGTGAGTTCGGCGCCCGCCCGGACTCCCGTGGGGAACATGGCGCGAGCCGCGCTTTGTCGAATCGTCGCGACGTCGAGGGACGATTCCGTCCGTGTCGCAGCGAGAACGACATTGCCGAACCGACGGCCCTTGAGCACTTCCTGGGCCCCGACGACGACGGCGTGGGGGAGCCGCACGACGAAGGTTGCCGCGGCTCGGCCGGTCCAGGCGAAGCCCGGCTCGTCGGACAGGTTCGCGAGTAGCACACCGCTCGGCTTGAGCACTCGCGCCACGTCATCGGCGAACGCTGGGGAGACGAGCTCCGCGGGCACACGCCCGTCCGCAAACGCGTCGAGGACGACGACGTCCGCCGACTCGTCCTTGAGATCGCGCACGCCGGCCGCCCCGTCGACGCCGCGCACACGGATGCGGTGGCTGCGTGGAAGAGGCAGCTCACGGCGCACGGCCTCGGTGAGTTGGGTGTCGGGTTCGAGCACGATCTGCGGTGAGCCGGGGCGCGTGGCTTCGACGTAGCGCGCCAGGGTGAGCCCGGCGCCGCCGACGTGGGTGACCCCGAGCGGTGCGGGAGCCGGCGGCGCGAGAGCGTCGACGAGCATCGCGAAGTGCTGGACGTACTCGAACTCGATGGAGGTCGGGTCGTCCGGGTCGACGTGCGATTGCGGGTGACCGTCGCGCATCACCGTCACGCCGCCGCGATCGTCGCGCACGAACTCGAAGCGTTCGTTCGTGGGTGCGGACGGCGCGGGGTCGGGGGAGGAGCGACGGCGGGCCATTCCCCAACTCTAGGTCGGTGGGCTCGCTTGCCTCGTCCTGCGTCGGCTGTGGTGCAGCGCAAGCCTGCCCGCGCGCTACCCGGGGCGGGCCTGTCGGAGGGAAGGGGGCGACACCGTTCTAGGATCGACGCCATGCCACCTCGTCGACGTATCGACCCCGCCGCGGGCCGCGAGGCCGTCCTCACCTGGGCGCTCGACCCCGAGGCCGCGACGCGACCCGTCACCGCAACCGCCGTGCGCTACACGCTCGAGGAGCTCGGCATCCAGGCACCCGGGCGCACGGTCGAAGTGCGTGTTCCGCCGTTCGGGGCAGTGCAGTGCGTCGCGGGCCCGGTGCACACGCGAGGCACTCCGCCGAACGTCACCGAGACCGACGCGGCGACGTGGCTACGCCTCGCGACCGGTCGCCTCACGTGGGCCGAGGCTGCCGCAGGCGGGAAGCTGCGCGTCTCCGGTCAGCGCGCGGATGTTTCTGCATATCTGCCGATCGTGCCGGTCATCTGACCGTCCGACGCCCCGTTCACCGCTTCCGCGCGCGGCTACTGCGCCACATGACGACGCCGCCCGCCCCCCCCCCGGGGGGGGGGGGGGGGGGGGGGGGGGGGGGGGGGCGCCCGCCCCCCCCCCCCCCCCCCCCCCCCCCCCCCTTCCCGCCGTGCGGCGGTCGCTGCTCGGCGGTCTTCCCTGTCTCCGTCCTGCTCGCGGCCTGCCGCGTCCCTTGTCGGGAAATTGACGGCTGCGCAGGGGAAGTGTCAGCAAATCCACAGGTGCGGGAGGAGTGGACGCTCGGTGGAGGTGGTTGGCTGGGAGATGTCCGCGGTCGACCCCGCCTTCTGCGGGTTGGGTTGCCTCATCACTCCAGGAATCACCATGCGAACCTCGTCCGACGCCCCCGGCATCACCAGCTTCACCGACGAGCAACTCGTGCGTGTGGCCCGACTCTTCGCGAGCGACGATTCGCTGGCCGCGCATCTCGACGACCTGCCGGCCGACGGGAACCGCCGCCGTGCCTCGCTGGCCGGCACACCCCACCTCGAGATGTGGGCCATCACCTGGCCGCCAGGCTCCACGAGCGGTTGGCACGATCACGGTGCCGCGTCCGGTGCCTTCGTCGTCGTGCGCGGATCGTTGCTCGAAGAGGTGCACCTGCCGTCGGGGGAGAAGACCACGCGCGTGGTGACGGCCGACGAACACCGTTGGCTTGCGCCCGGTCTCATTCACCGTACGAGCGCCTTCGGTGACAGCCCAGCCCTCACCGTGCACGCCTACGCGCCGTCCTTGGCGGGCGCCCGCACCTACGAGTCGGCGGAGCTGCGCACCGACGCGTGAGCGTGGACGGCGCTCTGACGCGTCGACGCGCGGGGTCATAGTGTCGGCCATGACGACCCCCTCGGTCACCGCCGACGACCTTCGTTCTCGCATTCGCCCGATGTCGGGCCGAGACCCCCACGAGAGCGGACGCGTGGCCAGCACGCTCGAGCTCCTGTTCGACCTGACGTTCGTCGTCGCCGTCGCGACGGGGGCGTCGCAGCTCGCGCACGGGATTGCGGTGGGCCACGTGGCGGGCGCCGTCGGGCGTTCGCCTTCACGAGCTTCGGCATCATCTGGGCCTGGATCAACTACTCCTGGTTCGCGAGTGCGTACGACTCGGACGACTGGCTCTACCGTCTGCTCACGATGGTGCAGATGGTCGGCGTCGTCATTTTCACCCTCGGCATCCCGCGGACCTTCGAGGCGATCGAGGAAGGGCACTTCGACAACACGGTCATCGTCATCGGGTACGTCATCATGCGGGGCGCGATGCTGTGCCAGTGGGCGCGCGCCTATCGCAGCGACCCCGAGCACCGCAGGGCGATCGCGACGTACATGGCGACCCTCGTCGTCGCACAGATCCTGTGGGTCGCCACGACCTTTCTCGAGGGTATGCACCTGCCGCTCCCGGCGATCTTCACCCTGACGACTCTCGTCACGTGCGTCGAGCTGACAGGGCCCCTGATCGCCGAACGTGGAAAGGGCACCCCGTGGCACGCCCACCACATCGCGGAGCGACACGGCCTGCTCACCATCATCACGATCGGCGAGATCGTCGCGGGCCCCGTGCTGACGCTCGAGGAGATCCTCGGAGACGCCGAGCGCACCATCGACTGGGGCAGCGCGATCCTCGTGGCGCTCTCGGGCATCGCCATGGCGGTGGGCATGTGGTGGAGCTACTTCATCACCCCGTTCGGCAAGGTGCTCCATCGCTTCCGCAGCCGCTCGTTCGGTTTCGGCTACGCCCACTTCCTCGTGTGGCCGAGCCTGGCGGCCGTCGTCGGGGGCCTGCACGTCGTCGCCCTGTCGTTCGAGAAGACGGGCTCGCACGTCGACCACACGGTCGCCGCTCTGGCGCTGGCCGTTCCGGTGGGCCTCTACACGGTGGCACTGTACCTCGCCCACTACCTCACGACCCGCTCCTGGGCCGGCCTGCACACGTTCATCCTGCTCGCGACCCTCGCCGTGCTCGCGGGTGCGGTGCTCCTGTCGAACGCAGCACGTGTCGCTGCCCGTCGTCCTTCTCGTCGTCACCGTCGTTCCGTGGATCACCGTGGCGGCCTTCGAGCTCTACCGCGGCGCCGCCCACGAGGCGATGGTGCTCGAGGGGCTGTACGAGCACGATCGTCGTCAGGCTGACGGCCGACGAATGGCTCGTGCGCTGCACAACCCGGGCAATCGCCTGTCGGACGCGGCGCCGTCGACGTACGCTGACGCAATGGCGAATGTGGAGACGACGATCACCGGGGGCATCGCCCACGTCAAGCTCAACCGACCGGACAAGCTCAACGGCCTCACGTTGCCCATGCTCGGGGAGCTGGTGGCTGCGGCGCACCACGTGCGCACGAACAAGGCCGTCCGCGTCGTCGTCGTCTCGGGTGAGGGACGCTCGTTCTGCGCCGGTCTCGACTTCGGATCGGTCAACAAGGCCCCGGCCAAGATCATCCCGGCGTTCATCCCTCGCCCGTGGCGCGGCACGAACACCTTCCAGGAAGCCTGCTGGGCGTGGCGGCGCGTGCCGGTTCCCGTCGTCGCCGCGGTTCACGGCCACTGCTACGGCGGCGGCTTGCAGATCGCGCTGGGCGCCGACTACCGCTACACCACACCTGACGCCGAGTGGTCGGTGCTCGAGGGCAAGTGGGGGCTCATCCCCGACATGAGCGGCGTCCAGTCGCTCAAGGAACTCGTCGGCATCGACGTGGCGAAGAAGCTCACGATGACGGCCGAGATGGTCTCCGGCGATCGTGCCGTCGAGCTCGGTCTCGCCTCCGAGGTGAGCGACGACCCGCTGGCTGCCGCCATGGACCTCGCGCACGAGCTGACCACGAAGTCGCCCGATCAGCTCGCTGCGGCGAAGCGTCTGTTCAACCGCTCGTGGAACACGAGCGCTCGCACCACCTTCCGCCGTGAGCGCGCCGAGCAGGCGCTGCTTCTCATCGCGCAGAACACGGCCAAGGCGCGCAAGGTCGCGATGGCCAAGGCCGGAGCACGCGCGGAAGCGCGAGCGGCGGTCAAGTACAGCCCCCGCGTGCTGCCGTGAGGCGCCCCACCTGACGACATCCGCCCTTCGTGGGGGCGCGCCGCCGGGGTGGGCGCCCGCAGGGCGGGTGTTTGCCGCGGGGGGGGTGGCCCGGGA
>NZ_JAGTHU010000033.1:0-22768 GCF_019895135.1 Dermacoccus sp. Tok2021 | reverse complement strand
TGGGGATTGTCAACAAAATGTCCGCCGGCCCCGCCACCCGGCTCGCGGGCGGGGGCCCCTTTCTCGAAGGTGCTCGGGGAGCGTCAGCCGCCCTTGCGGCCGTTCGGGACGCCCGTCATGTCGTCCTTGCGCAGACCGTCGCTCAGCTTCTTCAGAGCGGGTTCGTCGACGTAGTCGACGGAGCCGGCGCCCGGCTCGTTGCCGAAGCCGGTGATGGGCGCGGTGTAGAAGGTGATGTTTTCCTGCTTGAGGCCCCGCAGGCTGTAGGCCAACGACGTCATGTAGTTCGTCGTGAAGTCCTTGTCGACCGCGAGGTTGTTCGAGATGTCCTTGGTGATGTTCGTGATCGTCATCGGGTTGGACAGGACGCCGCGTGACTTCGCCTTCTGGAAAATCGCGAAGATCCACGCCTGCTGGTTCTTGCCGCGGTCGATGTCGCCCTGCGCGAGCTGCTTGCGCTCCTGGACGTAGCGGCGCGCCTGGAGGCCCGTGAAGTGGTTCATGCCCTGCTCCCACTTGCCGTCCTTGCCGAGGTCGACCGGCTGCTGGACGTACATGTCGACGCCGCCCATGTGGTCCGTGAGCTTCTCGAAGCCGGAGAACCCGATCTGTGCGACGTGGTCGATGCGCACGTTCGTGGCCTTCTCGATCGTCTGCACGAGCAGCGTCGGGCCACCGTAGGCGTAGGCGGCGTTGATCTTGTTCTTGCCGCGCCCCGGGATGTCGACGTACATGTCACGCGGGAAGTGCACGACCTCGACCTTCTTGCGGTCGTTGCTGATGTGCACGAGCTGGATGACGTCGCTTCGGCTGCCGTCGCGAAGGTTCGTGTCGCGGCTGTCCGAGCCGAGCAGGAGGATGTTCTGTGAGTCGCCTGCCGCGTCGTCGCGCTTCACGGTGCTCGAGGGGAGCAGGTCCTCGCGTGAGATGTCCTTGTCGAGGATGTACTTGAGGTACAGCAGGAAGCCGCCCACGGCAAGGATGACGACGAGCAGCATGGCGAGCAGGATGTAGAGCAGCGTGCGTAGCTTGCCGCGCTTCTTGCGACCGGCAGCCTGCGCGCCCGCGCGCCTTTCGGTGCGGTCGGAGGAGGCAGCATCCGAGGAGCGAGTGCTTCGCTCCTCGGCGGGCTCGTCGTCCATGGCGTGACGGGGCGTATGTGGCGGCTGCTCGGACATGGTTCAAGCATAGGCGGGGCGCCCGGGGGATTTCGTGTGCTGGCGTACCGTGGCGGGTGTGAACGAGGACGTACGCAACGAGACCCCGAACGAGTCGACCTCAGGGCCGGCGTCGCCCGCTCTCACCTGGCCGGGAGCGGTCGCGGCGGACGGCGTCTGGTCGAACGTGGCAGCCCACTACGGCGACCCACTGCGCGAGCAGAAGATGCTCGAGGACGGTGTCGGTGCCGTCGACCTCTCGTCGCGGGGTGTCGTTCGGGTGAGCGGACCAGACCGCCTCAACTGGTTGCACTCCATGACGACGCAGCACCTGGCGAACCTCGCGCCGTTCACCTCGACGCAGGCTCTCGTGCTCGGGCCCAAGGGGCACGTCGAGTACGACCTGCACGTCGTCGACGACGGAGAACGCACGTGGATCACGACCGACCCCGGCAAGGCCGCGGGTCTCGCCAAGTTCCTCGAGCGGATGCGGTTCATGTTGCGGGTCGAGGTCGAGGACCTCACGGATTCCTACGCTGTCATCGGTGAACCGACCGCAGCGCCGTCCACCCCCGAGGAGTTGCGTGAGCGCGGTGTCATCGCCTGGGTCGACCCGTGGCCGCGGATGGGGGAGGACTCCGCCGATTACTCGGGCGGTGTCGAGCACCCGGGCGCCGACTGGGCCTGGCGGGAGCTCGTCGTCCCGCGGGAACGCTTTGTCGAGGAGTTCGGCGACCGCGCCCCGGTGGGCCTGTGGGCGCTCGAGGCGCTGCGCGTCAATGCGTGGCACCCGGACGGCTTGGCGGAGATCGACCACCGCACCATCCCGCACGAACTCGATCTCCTGCGCACGGCGGTTCATCTGCACAAGGGGTGCTACCGAGGTCAGGAGACCATCGCGCGCGTCCACAACCTCGGCCGTCCGCCGCGTCGACTGGCCTTCGTCCACCTCGACGGAAGTGGGCACACTCTGCCCGACGTGGGGGCCGACGTCACGGTGGCCGGAACGGAACGGCCCGTCGGGCGCCTGACGTCGGTGGCTCGTCACCACGTCGACGGCCCCATCGGTCTCGTCGTGCTCAAGCGATCGACGCCGGTCGATGCGGAACTGTACGTCGGAGGGGTGGCTGCGGCTCAGACGCCGATCGTCCAGCCGTGACACGCCCGGGCTGTCCGCCCGCGACGAATAATGTGACATAAATCACATTTGTTGTCGCGGTGCGGCCCGCTGGGACTCCGTCGGATGGCCTGACCACCTTTGGGGATGAGTTGCGCCACCCCTAAACCTGGCCGCGTCCGTTCCGGAGGGTGAATCGGCGGGTGGTCTTGGACGCCCCGCTCAAGCTGAGGTTGCATGCGTTTTCGCACCCCTAGCGACGGAGCCTGGTGACAGGGGCCACCAAAAGTGGTTGCGTGGTGAGCAAGACGCACGGCCGGTGAACTCCGGTTCGTTCCAGGACGATCCGGCGCGTGCACACCTTCATCGATAGGAGATTGCACATGCTTTCCGTTGACGATGTTCTGGCAGCCCGTTCCGGCAAGGCCTACGACAGCGACGGCGACAAGGTCGGCTCCGTGGGCGAGGTTTACCTCGACGACCAGACCGGTCAGCCGGCCTGGGTGACGGTCAACACCGGTCTGTTCGGCACCTCCGAATCTTTCGTTCCGCTCGAGGGCGCCCGGGTTGAGGGCGACGACCTCCACCTGCCGTACTCGAAGGCCAAGATCAAGGACGCTCCGCGTCAGGACGCCGACAAGCACCTCGACGTCGAGCAGGAAGAGGCGCTTTACCACTACTACGGCCTCGGCAACGGCGCCGGTGACCGCCGCGACTTCGAGGGCGACCGCGACCGTCGTGACTTCGACGGTGACCGTGACCGCGACACCGCCGTCGGTGGCGCTGCGGGTACCACTGGTGCCGCAGGCGTGGCAGGCGCTGCCGGCCGCGACCGTGACTTCGACGGCGACCGCCGTGACGTCACCGCGGACCGTGACCGCGACGGCCACACGGTCGACGACAAGGCGCGCGACATCGCGGACAACGGTGACGGCGAAGGCGTCGTGCGCCACGAGGAGCGCGTCAACGTCGGCACCGAGCGTCGCGAGAGCGGCAAGGCCCGCCTGCGCAAGTACGTCGTCACCGACCAGCAGCAGGTCGACGTGCCGGTCAGCCGCGAAGAGGTCAACGTCACGCGCGAGCCGATGAACGAGCGTGCGTCGAACGTCACCCTTGGCGAGCAGACCGAGACGGTCACGCTCCACGAGGAGCGCCCGGTCGTCGACAAGGAGACCGTCGCAGTCGAGCGCGTCGGCCTCGATGTCGACGAGGTTCGTGACACCGAGCGTGTGCAGACCGAGGTTGCCCACGAGGAGGTCGAGGTCGACACCGACGGCACGCGTGGTCGCACGGGCGACCGTGACGTCGACGCCGCGCGCGGTCGCACCGCTGACCGTGACGGTGACGGCCACACGATCGACGACAAGGCTCGTGACTTCAAGAACAAGCACTGACGTTCACGAACGTCTCGGGCGGCATCGTGCGCAGCATTGATGCCGTGAGGCCGCAGGCCCCGTACCGCTTCGGCGGTGCGGGGCCTGCGTTGTCTCCGCCGGGCTGCCGGTTGTCGGTGTCCGCCCCTAGGCTGGAGGTGTGAACCCTCTTGATGCGCAGACCGTCTCCGCCGCCCTCGCCTCGGCGCCCGTGCTCGCACGGGTCGACCGGTCGGGCTTCGTCGAATCCGTGCACCACGGCCTCGTCACCGTCACGGGTCCTGACGGGGGCGTCGAAGCGGCGTGGGGACCGAGCGACGCGGTGATTTTTCCGCGCTCCTCGAACAAGCCGTTGCAGGCGCTCGCGATGGTGCGCGCCGGGCTCGACCTACCCGACGAACTTCTCGCCCTCGTGTGTTCGAGCCACTCCGGTGAGCAGTTCCACATCGACGGTGTGCGCGCGATCCTGGAGCGTCACGGCCTGAGCGAGGCCGACCTGCAGAACACCCCCGACCTGCCCTACGACGACGTCGACCGCAAGCGGTGGACCCGAGAGGGGCATGAGCCCGTCCCGATCGCCCAGAACTGTTCGGGCAAGCACGCGGGCATGCTCGCGACGTGCACGATCAACGGCTGGGACACGACGACGTACCGCGATCCCAACCACCCGGTTCAGCAGCTCATGGCCGAGACCCTCGCCGAGATCGCCGATGACGAGGTGGCAGCCATGGGTGTCGACGGGTGCGGCGCCCCGGTGATGTCGCTGTCGATGGCGGGCCTGGCGCGGGCCTTCGGTCGTCTCGCAGCAGCTCCCGAGGGCACGCACGAGTGGCGGGTTGCTCGAGCCATCCGCAACGCTCCGGCCTTCCTCGGCGGCTCGCGACGTGACGTGTCCACCCTCGTCGCCGGCGTGCCCGGGCTCATCGCCAAGGACGGCGCGGAGGCCTGCTATGCCATCGGCCTGCCCGATGGTCGTGGGGTCGCAGTGAAGATCGCCGACGGCGCTCAGCGCGCCCGGCCCGTCGTGGCGGCGGCGGTTCTTCGTCGCATGGGCATCGATTCGCCTGCGCTCGACGAGTTGGCCAAGGCCGACATCCTCGGTCACGGCAAGCGCGTCGGCGGGGTCACCGAAGCCTTGGGCGAGCCGACGACCGGTCGCCTCTTGGTGCCCGGAGCGGGCGCCGAATGAGGGCCGTGGTTCAGCGCGCCCTCGAGGCGTCGGTGACGGTCGACGGTGAGGTCGTCGGAGCACTGCCCGGGCCGGGTCTCGTCGCCCTCGTCGGAGTGACCCACGACGACGGTGACGCTCAGGTCGAGGCCATGGCGCGCAAGATCGCCGGGCTGCGCATCATGCCGGGCGAGGTCTCCGTGAGCGACCTCACAGAACGCGGCGAGAGCACCGGCGTGCTCGTCGTCAGCCAGTTCACGCTGTACGGTGACGTGCGCAAAGGGCGACGACCTTCGTGGGGCCAGGCGGCCCCGGGTGACGTCGCCGAACCACTCGTTGATGCTCTCGCCGACGCTCTCGTCGCTTCGGGAATCGCGGTGGAAACCGGGCGTTTCGGCGCCGATATGAAGGTGGCACTGACCAATGACGGACCTTTCACGGTCATCATCGACGTCTGAAACGACGCCCGCGGCCCCGCGACGCGAGAACACGACCCTCGACAACCCCTGGCCGGCCCTGTGGGCCCTGTGCCTGGGGTTCTTCATGATCCTGCTCGACACGACGATCGTCGCCGTGGGTACGCCGGCCATCATGAACGGTCTGCACGCCGATCTCGGTGCGGTGGTCTGGGTGACGAGCGCGTACCTGCTCGCCTACGCGGTGCCACTGCTCGTCTCGGGGCGTCTCGGTGACCGGTACGGGCCGAAGAACGTCTATCTCGTGGGCCTCGCGGTGTTCACGCTCGCCTCGTTGTGGTGTGGCCTCACAGGGTCCATCGAGGGGCTCATCGCGGCCCGCGTTCTGCAGGGCCTCGGCGCTGCGGCCATGTCCCCTCAGACGATGGCCGTCATCACGCGCATCTTCCCCGGTGAGACCCGCGGTACGGCGATGGGTCTGTGGGGCTCGGTGGCCGGTGTCGCGACGCTCGTCGGCCCCATCCTCGGCGGTGTGCTCATCGACCACGTCGGCTGGGAGTGGATCTTCTTCATCAACATTCCGGTCGGCATCATCGCCTTCGTGATGGCACTCAAGCTCGTGCCGAGCTTGCCGGTCCACACGCACACGTTCGACTGGATCGGCGTGCTGCTTTCCGGCATCGGCATGTTCCTGCTCGTTTTCGGCCTGCAGGAGGGCAACCGCTACGACTGGGGCACGATCACGGGTGTCATCTCGGTGCCGCTGCTCATCGTGGCGGGTATCGCCGTCCTCGTCGCCTTCGTCGTGTGGCAGCGCCTCACGCGTGCGGAGCCGCTCATTCCGCTCGTGCTCTTCACGTTCCGCAACTTCTCGCTCGCCAACGTCGCGATCTTCGGCGTGGGCCTCGCCATCACGGCGATGAACTTCCCGATCATGGTGTGGGCCCAGAGCGTACGCGGCTGGACGCCGACTCAGGCGGCCCTCCTCATGGCTCCGACGGCGGTGCTGACGCTCGGGCTGGCGCCTGTTGCTGGTCGCCTCGTCAACCGGATGCACCCGCGCCTCATCGCGGGCTTCGGGCTCACGTGCTTCGCGGTGGGCATCGTCTGGTACGGCCTCGCTCTCCACTCCGACACCCCGTGGTGGCAGCTCGTTGCCCCCGCCCTCGTGCTCGGTCTGGCCAACGCCTTCATGTGGGCGCCGATCTCCGTGACGGCCACGCGGACCCTCCCGCCCGCGCGAGCGGGTGCGGGCTCCGGAGTCTTCAACGCGACGCGCCAGCTCGGTGCGGTGCTCGGTTCGGCCGCCATTGCAGCCCTCATGGAATCGCGACTGGCGTCCCACCTCGGGGGCTACTCGATGCCCGCGGGTGAAGCGGGGGCCGGCGCTCGCGTCCCCGCCGTGGCAGCGGAGTCCTTCTCCCGTGCGATGGGCGAGTCGCTCTACCTTCCCGCGGCCGTCGTCGCGGTCGGTGTCGTGGCCGTCCTGTTCTTCGTCAACCCGCACCAGGCAGAGCGCCGCTGACCTCGCGGTGGGCGCCCTCAGCGGGTTGTCGGGCAGCGCCTCTACAGTGAGGGCATGGATTTCCTGTTCGAGCTCCAGATGGGCGCGATGCTCATCCTCAGCGTCATCCTGTTGGGCGTCGAGGTCTGGGCCTTCGTCGAGGCGTTGCGCGGGCGAGCCGACCTCTTCCAGGCGCACGGCAAGCTGACGAAGCCCGCGTGGGTCGCCATCACCGGTGTCGCCGCGCTGCTCGGCTTCATCTCACTCGGGCGTCCGGTCAGTCTGCTCGGCATCATCGGCGTCGTCGCCGCGGGCGTTTTCCTGGCCGACGTCCGCCCGCTCGTGCGGCCCGGCAAGGGCAACTCGAGCGGCCCCTACGGGCCGTGGTGACCAGCTGTGGCAGCTGAGTTCATCGACGGCCCGTCGGGGCCTCTCGAGGTCGTCAGGGCAGGGCGAGGCGAACCCGTCACCGTGTTCGCGCACGGTATGGGAGCCTCGATTCCCTCGACGCGGCCCTACGCGTCGGGCGTCGACGGCACGCGCGTCTTCTTTCACTTTCGCTCGCACGGTCGCTCGGCGCCCGCGTTCGACGGCTGGGACTACGACCACACGGCTGACGAGCTGCTCGCCGTCGCCGACGCCTACGGAGCCACGCGCGCGCTGGGCGTCTCGATGGGTGCCGGGTCGATCCTGCGCATCCTGCAACGCGACCCGAGCCGGTTCGAGCGCGTCGTCCTCGTCATTCCGGCCGTCATCGACTCACCTCGCAACAGCGAGGGGCTCGAACGGTACAGCGCCATGGCCGAGGCGTCGGCGCGCGGTGACGCCGGCCCGATTCGCGCTCAACTCGAAGCCGAGCTACCCGAGGCCGTGCGCGGCGACGACGCGGCGCGGGCATGGGTCGAGCAGCAGACCCAGGTCTTCCTCGGCCCCGGGATGGCTGAGGCGCTGCGCGACCTGCCCCACGCCGTGCCGGTACCCGATGTCGAGCGCTTGCGCGATCTCACGCTCCCCGTACTCGTGCTCGCGCAGGAGGGCGACACCGTCCATCCCGTCTCGTCGGCGGAGCGCCTCGTGGAGTATCTGCCGAACGCCCGGCTCGAGGTGTTCGACGAGAACGGGCTGCTGTGGGGCCACCGCAGTCGCGTGCGCCAGGTCGTCGGCGCATTCCTCTCTAACGACCATCAGAACTAGACTCGGTTCCGAGTTGCCCGACGGGGTGGCCGGGAAGAAGGTCGAGGAAGAGCGTTGCACCGCATCCAACCCGTGATCAAGGACTACGCCTGGGGCTCGCACGTCGCCCTGGCGCAGCTTGCCGGGCGCGAACAGCCGAGTGCCACGCCCGAGGCTGAGCTCTGGGTCGGCGCCCACGAAGCCGGCCCGGCCCGTGTCGACCTCGGCGACGGGCACTTCTGCGGTCTCGACGAACACATCGCCGGAGACGACGAACGCCACCTCGGCACAGGGTCGCTCGACGCCTTCGGTCGGCGTCTGCCGTTCCTGCTCAAGATCCTCGCCGCCGACAGGGCGCTTTCCATCCAGGCACATCCCGACGCAGCGCGGGCGGCGTCGGCCCCCGAGGGTGTCTACGGTGACTCCTGGGCCAAACCGGAGGCGTGGGTACCGCTCACCGAGTGCGAAGCCTTCGCCGGCTCGTTGCCGTTCGACGAAGCGAGCGCGCTCCTTGTCGGCCTCGACGTGCCCGCGCTCACCGCTCTCGTGGATCAGGCGAGGGGCGCGGCTGATCCGGCGCACGCGTTGTTGGCGGCCCTGCTCCACGTTCCTGCCGATGACCGGGCCGAGTTCGTGGCTGCTGTCGTGGCCGCCGTCCGGGCGCTCGTCGACGCAGGTTCGGCCGACGAAGCGACCGCGCGGGCACTGAGCACCGTGCTCGACGTGCACGAGCAGTTCCCAGGTGACGTGGGCGTCGTTGTTCTGCTCACGATGCGCCACCTCGTCATGACGCCCGGGCGCAGTTACTTCATCGGAGCGGGGGTTCTCCACTCGTTCGTGCACGGTACGACGATCGAGGTGCTGGCCAACTCCGACAACGTCGTGCGCGGTGGGCTCACGCCCAAGGAGACGAACGTCGAGGAACTGCTCACGATCGTCGATGTCAGGACGCCGGTCGAAGCCCAGGAGCCGCGGCGCCTGGGAGACGGAGATGGGTCGACGCTGCATCACCCCACAGCAGCGCCCCATTTCGAGCTGTTCGAGGTACGGCCGAACGAAACACCGACGGCGCTGCCGATCGGCGGCGCTCCCGCCGTCATGCTCGCGCTCGACGCACCGGTCACGGTGCGCTGCGGTGACGAAGCCATCCGTCTGGAGCGTCTCGAATGTGTGTGGTCGTCGGCCTCGGACCCCGACGCCGTCGTCACCGGCGTACCCGGCTCGCGGCTGTTCGTCGCGAGCGTCGACATCTGACGCACGTCCCCGTCAGGCGCGGGCGCGACAGCCGACCAGTCGACCGTGATCTCACCCAGACGCCATCGCGTCGGGCCGTCGAGCAGTGGCCAGCCGTCGTCCTTGAGAGCCCGGGCGCTCGCCACGAAGCGCTGGCGCGCGCCGTGAGGAGCGAGCGGTGCATTGATCGCCCACGCGCGAGAGAGCGCTGCGAGGTAGGCATGCACCGGTTCGCCCGGCACGTTGCGGTGGATGAGCGACTTCACGAGCCGCGGTGCGACGTCCATGGGGTCGCCGAGGCCTGCCAAACGCAGCGAAATCGTGAAACTCACCGGGCCGTCGGGGGTGACGGCCACCCACGTGGAGAGCCGCCCGAGCTCGTCGCAGGTGCCGTCGAGGAGGAGGCCGTGCGGGGCCAGGCGCGAGCAGATCCGCTCCCACGCGCCCGCCACCTCGGACTCGTCGTACTGACGCAGGACGTTCGCGGCGCGCACGATCGTCGCGCTGCGGCCGGCGTCGAGGGGTATCTCGAAACCGCCGCGACGGAACGACAGGCCTGCGAGACCGGGGTTGTGCGCGAGCAGCTCACGCCCCTGCGCGACGCGTGAGGGCTCGATCTCGATGCCGACCGTCCGCACGTCGGGACGTACCCGCCGCAGTCGGTCGTGCAGTTCGACGGCCGTCACGGGGGAGGCGCCGTATCCGAGGTCGACGACGATCGGCGGATCGTCACTCCGGCGCAGTCGCCAGGCCTGCGGGCCGGTCAACCAGCGGTCCTGGCGGCGCAGACGGTTGGGGTTCGTCGTCCCCCGCGTCACGGCGCCAACAGGTCGGGAATGCACGGCCCCAACGTATCGTTCGACCGTTCGTGGACGAATCTCGCACCAAGCCCTTCGGTAGCGCTCCCGCGGCCCGCGACTGCAGCGGTCCTGTGCGGCACGTGGCCATGGTGAGCGTCCACACCTCCCCGTTGTCGCAGCCCGGAACGGGCGACGCCGGCGGTCTCAACGTCTACGTCGTCGAGACGGCGAAGCGGTTGGCCGAGCGCGGCGTCGAAGTCGACATCTTCACGCGCCGCACGAGCGCAGCCCTCGGCGAGCAGGTGCAACTCGTGCCGGGCGTCACCGTCCACCACATCGCGGCCGGGCCGTACGAGGGCCTCGGCAAGGAGGACCTGCCGGGCCAGCTCTGTGCGTTCGCCGCAGGCATGATGCGCGTCGGGGCGTCGAAGCCGGAGGGGCACTACGACCTCGTGCACTCGCACTACTGGCTCTCGGGCCAGGTGGGTTGGCTCGCCGCCGACCGCTGGCGGGTGCCGCTCATCCACACGATGCACACGATGGCGCGCGTTAAGAACGCCCAGCTCGCCGACGGCGACACCCCCGAGCCCGCCGGGCGCGAGATCGGCGAGGAGCAGGTCGTCACCGCGGCGACGAAGCTCGTCGCCAACACGCCGGGTGAAGCGCGCGAACTCATCGAGCTCTACGGCGCCGACTCGTCGAAGGTCGAGGTCGTCACGCCCGGCGTCGACCTCGACGCCTTCAAACCGACCGACGGCGCCGGTCGCCGCGAGGCACGCGTACATCTCGGCGTCGAGCCGGACGCGCAGGTCGTGCTGTTCGTCGGGCGCATCCAGCCGCTCAAGGCCCCTGACGTGCTCGTGCGTGCGGTGGCCGAACTCGTGGCCGAGCAGCCGGAGCGGCGCTCGCGGCTCCGACTCGTCGTCGTCGGTGGCCCGTCAGGTTCCGGCCTCGACAAGCCGCTCGCGCTGCAGACCTTGGCCCGCGACCTCGGCGTCAAGGACGTCGTCGACTTCGTGCCGCCCGTCGACCGCAGCGCGCTCGTTCGGTGGTTCCACGCGGCCGACGTCGTTGCGGTGCCGTCGCACAGCGAGTCCTTCGGGCTCGTCGCGATCGAGGCGTCGGCTTCGGGCACGCCCGTCGTCGCCGCCGCTGTGGGCGGGTTGCCCACAGCCGTCGGTGACGGGGGAGTGCTCGTCGAGGGCCACGATCCGCTCGACTGGGCGAAGGCCCTCGGGTCGTTGCTCGACGACGACGCCCGCCGCGCCGAACTCGGCGAGCGCGCCGTCGCCCACGCTCGTCAGTACGGCTGGGACGTCAGCGTCGACCGTCTGCTCGACATCTACGCGAACGCCTGCCACGACGACGCGAGCACGGACATTGACGCCTCGCGCGCGCTCGCGGGCGTCCCCAGCGCCATCGTTCCCTGACCTCCGCCCGCCCGCGTAGGTTGGAGTCATGAGCACCGACGACCTCGTTCAGGCAGCGGAAGTGACGGTTCGGGAGTGGCTGGAGGCCTCCGAGCTGGAATGGGAACTCGGAGCGTCTAACGGCGAGTTCGTCGTCACGCTGCCGGGGGAGAAGAAGCTCAAGACGGTGACGTCGCTCGTCGTGGGGGATCGCACGCTCAAGGCGATGGCGTTCGTCGTGCGCAACCCCGACGAGAACCACGAGGAGGTCTACCGCCTCCTGCTGCAGCGCAACCTGCGAATCCCGGGGGTCGCCTACGGCATCGACGGTGCGGGCGACGTCTACCTCACCGGCCGCCTGCCGCTCGCGGGCCTCGACGGTGAGGCGCTCGACCGGCTGCTCGGCGTCATGCTCGAAGCGAGCGACGGCATCTTCAACGATGTGCTCTCGCGCGGCTTCCTCACGTCGATGAAGAAGGAATGGCACTGGCGCACGACGCACGGCGAGTCGACGCGCAACCTCGAGGCCTTCCGCCACCTTCTGGAGAACGACTGAACCCCGGACGCCGGCGGCTCGGACGTTAGGCTGACGCCATGACGTACAAGCTGATTCTGCTCCGCCACGGCGAGTCCGACTGGAACGCGAAGAACCTCTTCACCGGCTGGGTCGACGTGCCGCTCACCGACAAGGGCCGCGCCGAGGCCGTGCGCGGCGGCGAACTGCTCAAGGAAGCCGACCTCCTGCCCGACGTCGTGCACACCTCGCTGCTGCGCCGCGCCATCATGACGGCGAACCTCTCGCTCGACGCCGCCGACCGCCACTGGATCCCGGTCAAGCGAGACTGGCGCCTCAACGAGCGTCACTACGGCGCCCTGCAGGGCAAGAACAAGAAGGAAACGCTGGAGGCCTACGGCGAAGAGCAGTTCATGACGTGGCGTCGTTCGTTCGACACCCCGCCGCCGCCCATCGAGAAGGGCAGCGAGTGGAGCCAGGACGCCGACCCGCGCTACGCCGACCTCGGTGAGGCTGCGCCGCTGACCGAGTGCCTCAAGGACGTCATCGAGCGCTTCCTGCCCTACTGGGAGAGCGCCATCGTGCCCGACCTCAGGGACGGTAAGACGGTGCTCGTGGCCGCACACGGCAACTCGCTGCGCGCCATGGTCAAGCACCTCGACGGCATCAGTGACGACGACATCGTGGGCGTCAACATCCCCACAGGCATGCCGCTGTACTACGAGCTCGACGAGAACCTCACGCCCGTCACCAAAGGTGGTCGTTACCTCGACCCGGCAGCCGCCGAGGCCGCCGCAGCCGCCGTGGCGAATCAGGGCAAGGCCTGATCGCCCGAGCGCTTCATCACCTGACGGCGCCCGCCCCTTCGCGTGAAGGGGCGGGCGCCGTCGTCACACCCCGCTGGTCGTAGCTGGTGCGCTTCTGTTGATCCGGCCGCGACATATCGCCGCCAGATGGCCAGAAATGCACCAGATGCGAACAGCCGCCTGACGCGCTGACGGCCCCCCCCCCTCCGGGGAAGCGGGCCGTCAGCGGTGCGGCGAGGCGTCAGCGGGTGAGGCCCTCGTCCGGGTTGCCGTAGCGGCCGGTCACGAGGTAGACGATGCGGTCGGCCACGGCCACGGCGTGGTCGCCGTAACGCTCGTAGTAGCGCGACAGGAGGGTGGCGTTCACGCCGGCCTCCATGCCGTGCTCCCAGTCGCCGAGCAGCGTCGTGAAGACCTTCTTGTGCAGCTCGTCCATCTCGTCGTCGATGCGGCCGATCTCGACCGCGGCGTAGACGTCCTTCGAACCGATCGCGTCACCCGTCGCCTGGACGAGCTTCTCGCCCACGCGAGCCATCTCGGCGATGATCGGGCGCAGGTTCTCGGGCACGGTGACGTTGGGCGCCGACATGCGCGCGACCTTCGCGATGTGACGGGCGAGGTCGCCCATGCGCTCGATGTCGGAGCTCATGTGCATGGCCGTGACGACCATGCGCAGGTCGGTGGCCACCGGCTGCTGGCGTGCCAGCAGGTCGACGGCGAGGTCGTCGACCTCACGACGCAGGGCGTCGATGTCGTCGTCGGCCGCGATGACGCTCTCGGCGATCGTGCGGTCACCTTCGAGAAGAGCGGCGGTGGCGCGCTCGAGGGCGGTGCCGACCAGCTTCGTCATGTCGACGAGCTGATCGGAGATCTTGTCGAGGTCCTCGTGGAATGCGTCGCGCACTCGTCCTCCTTGGACTGGGCCCGGGCGGGGCGGATTCAGGGCATGGCAATGCCCAGCATGGGGGTGTTTCCGGGCGAGAGTCGCACGATTCGGTGAACGAAGACAAGCCCCGAGGTGAACTCTGGGCGACGTGCCCGGAGGGAGGCGCCGAGGGTTCTGCTCCCCGGGGCCCCTGTGCGTAATCTAACGGTGTGCCAGCCATTCTCGACCTCATCACCGGTGCGGCCGTCGGCGTCCCCCTGGCCGTCGGTGGATACGCGTTCGGTCGACGCTCGTCGAGTTCCTCCGTGCGCGAACGCATGCCGTCTGCGACGCCGGCGGCCACGCCGACGTCCACCGCGCAGCCGGCTGCCGTGTCGGGAGAAGCCGAGGCGTTGTTGCGCACCCTGCGTTCGGGCTGGATGCTCGTGGACCGCTCGGATCGCGTTGCCGCGCACAGCGACGACGTCGACGCGCTCGGTCTCGTGCGTGACGTCGATCTGCGCCACGACGCGGTGCGTGACGTCGTGCGACGCTCCCGGCGCGAGAATCGCGTCATCGAGACCGACCTCAATCTGGCGCGGGGCCCCATCGAGGGTGCCGAACTCGACCTGCGGGTTCGGGTGGCGCCACTCAACGCCGACATCGTCGTCGTGCTCGTCGAGGACCGCACGCAGGCGCGTCGCATCGAGGAGACCCGCCGCGACTTCGTCGTCAACGTCTCCCACGAGCTCAAGACTCCGGTGGGCGGCCTGCGTCTGCTGGCGGAAGCCGTCGAGGACGCCGCCGACGATTCCGAGGCAGTGGCCCGGTTCGCGGCCCGCATGAAGACCGAGACCGTACGGCTGTCGAATCTCGTGCAGGAGATCGTCGACCTGTCGCGCCTGCAGGGCGCCGACACCATCGCCACGGCCAAGCCCGTCGACCTCGCCGAGTGCGCGCACCGCGCTGTCGAGGAGACGCGTCTGCTCGCCGAGGGGCGGGGCATCAGCCTGTCGGTACGCACCGACGAAGGCCCGCACCTGGTGCTCGGCGACGAAAGCCTCCTGACGACGGCCTGCCGCAACCTCGTCAACAACGCCGTCAACTACTCCGGCGACGAGACCCGCATCGTCGTCGCCGTGTCGAGCGAGGACGACGCGGTGGCCGTTGAGGTCACCGACCAGGGCGTCGGGCTGTCGGCCGCCGAGATCGAGCGCATCTTCGAGCGCTTCTACCGCGTCGACCCGGCCCGGTCGCGCCAGACCGGCGGAACCGGCCTCGGCCTGGCCATCGTCAAGCACGTGTGCGCGAACCACGGCGGGCAGATCCGCGTGTGGAGCGAACCCGGCGTCGGCTCGACGTTCGAGATGCAGATCCCCGCGTGCAACGGCGAGAGGGCCGGGCGTGAGACGTCCGAACTCGCCGACACGCCCCGTGAACCCGTGAGCGCGGCCGCCGGCCGCACTGCCGAGACGAAGGACAAGCTGTGACCCGAATCCTGGTCGTCGAGGACGAGGAGTCCTACTCCGAGCCCCTCGCCTACATGCTGAAGAAGGAAGGCTACGACGCCGTCGTCGCGGCGACGGGAACGGACGGGCTCGAGGAGTTCGAACGCTCCGGCGCCGACCTCGTGCTGCTCGACGTCATGCTGCCCGGCATGTCCGGCGTCGACGTGTGTCGGCAGCTGCGTACTCGCTCGAGCGTGCCGATCATCATGTTGACGGCCAAGGACAGTGAAATCGACAAGGTCCTCGGCCTCGAACTGGGCGCGGACGACTACGTGACGAAGCCGTACTCGGGGCGTGAACTGCTCGCCCGCATCAAGGCTGTGCTGCGCCGTCAGAGCGAGCCCGAGGAGTTCGAGCCCGACCGCCTGGAGGCCGGTCCCGTCGTCATGGACGTCGAGCGCCATGTCGTGACGGTGGGTGGTGAGCAGATCTCGATGCCGCTCAAGGAGTTCGAACTGCTCGAACTGCTCCTGCGCAACGAGGGCCGCGTGCTCACGCGCATGCAGCTGATCGACCGCGTGTGGGGTAGCGACTACGTCGGCGACACGAAGACGCTCGACGTCCACATCAAGCGTCTGCGCGCGAAGATCGAGCCCGATCCCGGTGCGCCGCGCCACATCCTCACCGTCCGAGGTCTCGGCTACAAGCTGGAGGCGTGAGCGGCCGCTCCCTCACGACGAACGGCTTCGGCCCCACCCCTCGACAGGAGGGGCCCCACCCCTCGACAGGAGGGATGGGGCCGAAGCCGTTGAAGACGGTGTGTGACGCGAGGGTCAGTGGCCGGAGCCGTGCGATTCGTTGCCGGACGTTTCGGCCTCGGGGTGCTCCACCTTGGCGTCACCGTAGGGGTACTGGTCGAGCAGCACCGGGATGGCGACCTGCGTGGAACCACCGGGGGACGTCTTGAGCGTGGCCGAGATCTGGTCACCCACCTTCGCGTCGCCGAGGGAGGAGATGGTGACGGGCGAGACCTTCTTGTCGTCGTTGCCGTCGGCCTTGCCGTCGAGACGGACGCTGGAGTTCGCCGGGATGGTGACCTGGGTGTCGGCGCCGTTCACCGTGATGGTGAGCTGGCTGTCGGACGAACCCGCGTTGTACACGAGACCGGAGAGCTTGCCCTCGGAACCCTCGCCGTCGTTGACGATGAGCAGGTCAGCTGCCTGAAGGTCGCCGACGCGTGCCGAGACGCCGTCGGCGGCGTCGTACTGCAGCTCGGTGGTGTACGGGTTGATGAGCTGACCGCAGCCGGTGAGCGTGGCACCGGCCGTCACGGCCGCGAGCATCACGCCGGCGCTACGGCGCTTGGAGGTCACAATTCGTCGCGTCACGCACGCAAGACTATCGCCTCGTGAGCGACGTGGTGAGCCGGGCCTCGTGCCGGTGATCAAAACGAAACTTTTCCGAATGTTCGGCGTGTCGCGCGCCTCGCCCGTTCGGGCGGTCGATCGGGGGGCTTGCTTCGGTGTGCTATGTGCGGTTCGGCCGCCTCGCACGCCCCGGAATGGCGCGGCTGCGTGGTATCCTGGAGGTCGCGAAAGGGGCTAATACCACATGGAATTCAAAGTCGGCGCGACCGTCGTTTACCCGCACCATGGCGCAGCAACGATCGAAGAGATCAAGGTGCGCAAGATCAAGGGCGAGGACAAGCAGTACCTCGTGCTGAACGTAGCCCAGGGAGACCTGACCATCGAGGTCCCCGCCGAGAACTGCGACCTCGTCGGCGTCCGGGACGTCGTCGACAAGGAGGGGCTCGAGAAGGTGTTCGAGGTGCTGCGCGCAGAGCACACCGAAGAGCCCACCAACTGGTCGCGTCGGTACAAGGCCAACCTCGAGAAGCTCGCTTCCGGCGATGTCATCAAGGTGGCCGAGGTCGTGCGTGACCTGTGGCGCCGCGACCAGGATCGTGGTCTTTCGGCCGGCGAGAAGCGCATGCTCGCCAAGGCCCGTCAGATCCTCGTCTCCGAGCTGGCCCTCGCCGAGCACACGAACGAGGACAAGGCGGAAGCCACCCTCGACGAGGTGCTCGCGTCCTGAACGCCGGAGCAGTTCTCGTCGCTGCGGGCCTCGGCACCCGTCTGGGAGCCGGAAAGCCCAAGGCGCTCGTGACCTTGGGGGGTACGCCCCTCGTGACGCACGCCGTTCGTCGCCTCGTGGCGACGGGCGGCGTGTCGCATGTCGTGGTCGTCGTTCCGGCCTCGCACGAAGACGAATTCGCCGACGTCCTCAGCGATTTCGCCGACGGCGACGTTCCCGTTGAGATCGTGGCCGGCGGCGCGGAACGCAGTGACTCCGTCCGTTGTGGCCTGCGGGCGCTCGATCGCGAGTGCGACATCGTCCTCGTCCACGACGCCGCGCGCTGCCTTGCCCCTGTGGAGCTCACCGAGCGCGTGCTCGCGGCCCTGGCGGCCGGGGCTGACGCCGTCATTCCGGTGGTGCCGGTCGTCGACACGATCAAGGTCGTCGAGGCCACGCAGACCGCCGGGGACGACGGTGAAGACGACGGCAGGAGCGCAGAAGGCGGAGCAGCGGACGCTCCTGCGCTCGAACGCGTCGTCTCGACGCCGGTGCGCGCCGATCTGCGTGCCGTCCAGACCCCGCAGGGGTTTCGTCGTTCGGTGCTCGTGGCCGCGCACGAATCGGGGCTCGACGCCACCGACGACGCCGCCCTCATCGAACGCGCCGGGGGAGAGGTGCTCGTCGTCGACGGTGATCTCTTCGCCCTCAAAGTGACGACACCGCTCGACATCGTCGTCGCCGAACACCTGCTCGCCGACCGCTCGGAGGCCGAACCCGTATGACCAGCCAGCCCCACGTCGTCCTGCCGCGCACCGGAATCGGTGTCGACGTCCACCCGTTGGCCGACGACGAGCGGGAGCTCTCGCTCGCGGGCCTCAGCTGGCCGGGTGAGCGTGGCATCGAGGGTCATTCGGACGGTGACGTAGCCGCTCACGCCCTGTGCGACGCGCTCTTCAGCGCAGCCGGCATCGGCGATCTCGGGCAGCACTTCGGCGTCGACCGCCCCGAGCTGGCGGGCGCCAAGGGCGTCACGCTGCTCGAGGAGGCTGCTCGGCTCGTGCGGGAGGCCGGTTTCGAGATCGGCAACGCGGCCGTTCAGGTCATCGGCAACCGTCCGAAGATCGGCAAGCGCCGTGACGAGGCGCAGGTCGCTCTGTCGGCCGCGATCGGCGGCGCCCCGGTGTCGGTGAGCGGCACGACGAGTGACGGCCTCGGCCTCACCGGCCGCGGCGAGGGCATCGCCGCCGTCGCCACGGCGCTCGTCTACCCGCGCGACTGACCGTCCCTGACATGACGCGGGTCGAGGTTGTCACCGCTTCTCGTTAGGTTGGGATCAGACCCGACAACATTTGAGGAGCCGGTATGTCCCAGACCGTCAAGGGCGTCATCGCCCGTAGCAAGAACGCCGACGTGGAAGTCGTCGACATCGTCGTTCCCGACCCCGGCCCGGGTGAGGCCGTCGTCGCGATCGAGGCGTGCGGTGTCTGCCACACCGACCTGCACTACCGCGAGGGCGGCATCAACGACGAATTCCCCTTCCTCCTCGGGCACGAGGCGGCCGGTCGCGTCGAGGCCGTCGGCGAGGGTGTGACGAACGTCGAGGTGGGCGACTTCGTCGTCCTCAACTGGCGTGCGGTGTGCGGCCAGTGCCGCGCGTGCAAGAAGGGCCAGCCCTGGTACTGCTTCGACACGGCCAACGCGACGCAGCAGATGACGCTCGCCGAGGACGGCACCGCACTGACGCCGGCGCTCGGTATCGGTGCTTTCATCGAGAAGACGCTCGTCGCGGCCGGTCAGTGCACGAAGGTCGAGGAGAGCGACGCCGCGGCGGTCGGCCTGCTCGGCTGCGGCGTCATGGCCGGTTTCGGTGCGGCCGTCAACACCGGCCAGGTGACGCGCGGTGAGTCCGTCGCCGTCATCGGCTGCGGTGGCGTGGGGTGCGCGGCCATCGCGGGTGCGAGGACCGCCGGCGCCACGACCATCATCGCCGTCGACATCGACGACGAGAAGCTCGGCAACGCCAAGGCGTTCGGCGCCACGCACACGATCAACTCGAAGAAGGACGACGCCGTCGAGAAGATCCGTGAACTCACGGGCGGCTTCGGGGCCGACGTCGTCGTGGAGGCTGTCGGTCGTCCCGAGACGTACGAGCAGGCGTTCTACGCCCGCGACCTGGCCGGCCGCGTCGTCCTCGTCGGCGTGCCGACGCCCGACATGGAGCTCACGCTGCCGCTGCTCGAGATCTTCGGCCGCGGTGGTGCGCTCAAGTCGAGCTGGTACGGCGACTGCCTGCCGGAGCGCGACTTCCCGATGCTCGTCGACCTTTACAAGCAGGGCCGCTTCCCGCTCGAGGAGTTCATCACCGAGAAGATCGGTCTCGACGAGGTCGAGAAGGCCTTCGACACGATGAAGGGCGGCAAGGTGCTGCGTTCGGTGGTGACCCTCTGATGGCCGAATTCACCGACCAGGGCGCCGCTGTTCTCGCACACGAGGACGGCCTGCGCATCCAGCGTGTCGTCACGTCCGGCACCTTCGAACTCGACGGTGGCAGCTGGGACGTCGACAACAACGTCTGGCTCATCGGCAATGACCGGGAGGTCGCCGTCGTCGACCCGGCCCACGACGCAGCCCCGATCCTCGACGCCGTTGCGGGCCGCAAGGTCGTCGGCATCTGGTGCACGCACGCCCACAACGACCACATCACTGCGGCCGGTGACGTCCGCGAAGCCACGGGGGCACCCGTGTTCCTCCACCCCGAGGATCGCGTCCTGTGGGACATGACGCACGACTGGCAGCCCGACGAGGCGCTCGCCGACGGCGATGAGCTCACGGTGGCCGGCACGAGCGTCCGCGTCATGCACACGCCGGGACACGCTCCGGGTGCGGTGTGCTTCTTCGTCCCCGCGCTCGGCGCGGTGCTCACCGGAGACACCCTGTTCCAGGGCGGGCCGGGGGCGACCGGTCGCTCCTACTCCGACAAGCCGACGCTCGTGGCGTCGATCCGCGAGAAGCTGTTCACCCTGCCCGGCGACACCGTCGTGCTCACGGGCCACGGCGACTCGACGACGCTCGCCGCCGAAGAGGTCGGCCTCGAGGACGAGTGACCCACTAGTGCGGGTTCTCGCCCCGGATCCACCTGCAGTCGATCCGGGGCGAGAACGTGGCCGGGCGAGCACGCCTGCGGAGGCCGATAGAATCGGGCCTGTGACTCTGCAGATCTTCGACACCGCCACTCGCGAGCTTCGCGACTTCGAACCCGTGAACCCCGGCAAGGTCGGCATCTACATCTGCGGCCTCACCACGCAGGGTTCACCGCACATCGGCCACCTGCGCTTCGCCGTCGCGTTCGACGTGCTGCGCAACTGGCTGACGCGCGGGCACGGCTACGACGTCACGCTGGTGCGCAACGTCACCGACATCGACGACAAGATCCTGCGCAAGTCCGCCGAGGCGGGCGAGCCGTGGTTCGCATGGAGCTACCTGCACGAACGCGAGACGAGCGACGCGCTCGACACCCTCGGCGTCAAGCGACCCACGTACGAGCCGCGTGCCACCGGGCACGTCACCGACATGGTCGAGCTCATGGAGATGCTCATCGAGCGAGGCCACGCCTACCCGGCGTCCGACGGCTCCGGTGACGTCTACTTCGACGTCAAGAGCTTCCCCGAGTACGGCTCCCTCACGCGTCAGAACCTCGACGACATGGAGGCTGCGGGCGACGCAGATCCGCGTGGCAAGAATGATCCGCGCGACTTCGCCCTGTGGAAGGGGCGAAAGGACGACGAACCCGCCTCCGCGAACTGGCCCACGCCCTGGGGTGAAGGACGCCCGGGCTGGCACCTCGAGTGCTCCGCCATGGCGCGACGCTGGCTCGGCGACACGTTCGACATCCACGGCGGCGGTATCGACCTGCGCTTCCCGCACCACGAGAACGAGCAGGCCCAGTCGCACGCTGCGGGCCTCGGCTTCGCGCGCTACTGGATGCACAACGGCTGGGTCACCCTCTCCGGCGAGAAGATGAGCAAGTCGCTCGGCAACACCCTCGCCGTCAACGAACTGACGAAGACGGTGCGGCCCATCGTCGTGCGCTACTACCTCAGCGCCGTCCACTACCGCTCGACGATCGAGTACACGCCGGACTCGCTCGCCGAGGCTGCGGCTGCGGTCGAGCGCATCGAGGGCTTCCTGCGTCGTTCGCTCGGCGCCGACGCCGTGCTCACGAGCGACGACGTCGCCGGTGTGGAACTGCCGCGCGCCTTCGTCGAGGCCATGGATGACGACATCAACGTCTCCGGTGCGCTCGCGGCCTGCTTCGACGCCATCCGCGAGGGCAACACCGCCATCGACGAGGCCGACGTGGAGCGTGTCGAGAAACTCGCCATGCAGGTCGCCGCCATGACGGACGTGCTCGGCGTCAACCCGCTCGACCCGCAGTGGTCGGGTCGTTCGGCCGGCGGCCAGGACCAGGCGATGGACGCCCTGGGCGCCCTCGTCGAAGCGCTCGTCGAACAGCGCAAGGCCGCCCGCGCAGCGAAGTACTTCGAGGCGGCCGACACCATCCGCGACCAGCTGGCCGACGCCGGCGTCGTGGTCGAGGACACCCCTGACGGCGCGCGCTGGAGTCTCGCGCGGCAGGGCGGAAAGGACAACTGATGGCAGGCAACTCCTCGCGCCGAGGCGCGATTCGCAAGGGCAGTTCGAAGAAGGGCATGACCGTCGGCAGCGGTGGCCAGCGTCGTCGTGGCCTCGAGGGCAAGGGCCCGACGCCGAAGGCGGAGGAACGTCCGAACCACAAGGCGTACAAGTCCGCGGCCCGATCGGGCGCGGCCCAGGGCGCCCCGAACGGACGACGTTCGAGCGGGAGCCGCCGTGAGCGCACCTCGAGCGAGGTCATCGCCGGGCGCAACTCGGTGCTCGAGGCGCTACGCGTGGGCGTGCCCGCGACGACGCTCTACGTCGCGAGCCGCATCGACTCCGACGACCGAGTGCGCGAGACGCTCAAGATCGCCACGGAGCAGGGCGTGCCGATGCTCGAGACGCCGCGCGGCGAACTCGACCGCCTCACCGACGGCGCCGTGCACCAGGGCCTGGCGCTGCAGGTACCGCCGTACGACTACGCCCACCCGGGCGACCTCATCGACCCGGAGCTGCCCGGCACGCCGCTCGTCGTCGCGCTCGACGGCATCACCGACCCCCGCAACCTCGGCGCCATCGTCCGCTCGACGGCGGCCTTCGGTGGCCACGGCGTCGTCGTCCCGCAGCGACGCAGCGCCGGCATGACCGCGTCGGCCTGGAAGACCTCGGCCGGCGCAGCTGCGCGCATCCCGGTGGCTCAGGCGAGCAACCTCACGGCGGCGCTCAAGGACTTCAAGAAGGCGGGCTTCTTCGTCATCGGCCTCGACATGGACGGTGACGTCGACCTGCCCGGCCTCGAGCTGGCGGACCGCCCGCTCGTCGTCGTCGTCGGTTCCGAAGGCAAGGGCCTCTCGCGTCTCGTCGCGGAGACCTGCGACCAGATCGTGTCGGTGCCGATGAGTTCCTCCGTCGAGTCGCTCAACGCAGGCATCGCCACGAGCGTCACGCTGTACCAGGTGGCCGTGAACCGCGGGCTGGGCTCGACGCGCTGACACTGCGCCGAACAGCGCGGCTGCATCACGCGAAACACGAGGAGCGCCCCGACCGATCCGGTCGGGGCCAGCCCGTCAAGCG
>NZ_JAGTHU010000032.1:0-23287 GCF_019895135.1 Dermacoccus sp. Tok2021 | reverse complement strand
GCGTCGCCGGGGCCCCCCCCCGCCGCGCCCCCCCGACGTCGTCAGGTCGGTGGTTCATGCGCGTGAACGAGTCGGCGCGCGCCGGGTTACCGGTCGCGCGTCGGCGTCGATCAGAAGTCGACCGCAACCTCGGCGTCGATCGGCGCATCCGGGTCGAGAACGCCTGCCGCGTCCTCGGCGTCCGGGTCGGCGAGGATGCCCAGCTTCCGCTTGATCTTCAGCTCGAGCTCGTCGGTGAGCTGCGGGTTGTCCTTGAGGAAGTTGCGGGCGTTCTCCTTGCCCTGACCGAGCTGGTCGCCTTCGTACGTGTACCAAGCACCGGACTTGCGCACGAAGCCCTGCTCGACACCCATGTCGATGAGACCACCCTCACGGGAGATGCCCTGGCCGTAGAGGATGTCGAACTCGGCCTGCTTGAACGGCGGAGCGACCTTGTTCTTGACGATCTTGGCGCGGGTGCGGTTACCCACGGGCTCCGAACCGTCCTTGAGCGTTTCGATGCGGCGCACGTCGATGCGAACCGAGGCGTAGAACTTGAGCGCCTTACCACCGGTGGTCGTCTCCGGGGAGCCGAACATGACACCGATCTTCTCGCGCAGCTGGTTGATGAAGATCGCCGTCGTGCCGGTGGAGTTGAGCGCACCCGTGATCTTGCGCAGTGCCTGGGACATGAGGCGCGCCTGCAGACCGACGTGGCTGTCGCCCATCTCGCCCTCGATCTCGGCGCGGGGCACGAGTGCGGCGACCGAGTCGATGACGATGATGTCGAGCGAACCGGAGCGGATGAGCATGTCGGCGATCTCGAGCGCCTGCTCACCGGTGTCGGGCTGGCTGACGAGGAGCGAGTCGGTGTCGACGCCCAGCTTGCGGGCGTACTCCGGGTCGAGCGCGTGCTCGGCGTCGATGAAGGCGGCGATGCCGCCGGACTTCTGGGCGTTGGCCACGGCGTGCAGCGCGACGGTCGTCTTACCGGACGATTCCGGGCCGTAGATCTCCACGACACGACCACGCGGAAGACCGCCGATACCGAGCGCGACGTCGAGCGCGATCGAGCTGGTCGGGATGACCTCGATGGGCGGGCGCACGTCCTCACCGAGGCGCATGATCGAGCCCTTGCCGTGAGCCTTCTCGATCTGAGCCATCACGGTGTCGAGCGACTTCATCTTGTCGCCGCCTGGGGAAGTGGTGGGAGCCTGGGACTTGGCCATGGCGTTCTCCTTCGTCGAATCGTGGATGAGCGCGCCTACAGACGATCGAGCCCTCGGTCCACGTGCGGGTGACCTGGTGTCGAATCAGACGCTAGAGGCGAACACCGACAACCCCGCAATGGCAGCCCACGCACGTTGTGGACGGGGGTTCCCCGGCGTCGCTTCTGTGGATGACGATACACGAAAGTTAGAACACGCGTTCGATCACGTGCAGCATGGCGTGGCGGGAGGCGTCCCGGCTACTCGAAGGGGCGCTCGACGATGGGGAGATCCTCACCCAGGCGGCGCGACTCCGGCACCTCGAAGGCGTCGCACACGGCCTCCCACACGCGGCGCGCGGGTACCCCCTCGGCGAGCGCCTCGTTCGCGGTGCGCCCGCCGAGGTCGGTGAGCACGTGGCTCGAGGCGACCATCGGGCCGTAGGCATCACCGAACTCGCCGAGCATCAGACGATTGAACTCACTCTCACGCACTCCCCCAGCCTCTCCCGCCCGCACTCGGTTCGCCAAACGAGCGCCTTGCCCGACGGCCGACCTCCCCGACTCCGCGGACGCTCCACGTCCCTGCATGCCAGGGTGGAGAACATGCTGGAACGTACGCCCGCCCATGTCCGCCCCGGAACCCGAGTGCTCGTCACCGGCGCTGCACGTGGCATCGGAGCCGCGCTGGCCACGCAACTCGCCTCCCACGGCGCACGTGTCGCCCTCACCGGTATCGAGCCCGACGCGCTCGAAGCGGCTGCTTCGGCCGCCGACAGCCCTTCGTACGCACTCGATGTCAGCGACCGTGACGCCGTCGACGAGGTCGTCGATCGCGTCGCAGCCGACTTCCGCGGCCTCGACGTCGTCGTCGCGAACGCCGGCATCGCACGGCAACTGCCGATGACGGGCGGCGACCCGAGTGTCATGGAGCGCATGCTCGAGGTCAACACCCTCGGCGCGTACTACACGGCCCGCGCGGCCGCGCGACACGTGGCGCACCCCGGCGGCTACCTCCTCATGACGTCCTCGCTCGCGGCGGCGGTGCACCTACCGTTGCTCGGTGCGTACTCGGCGTCGAAGGCGGCCGTCGAGGCGGTCGGCGACACCCTACGCATCGAACTGCGCCCCGACGGAGCCCGCGTCGGCGTCGCCTACTTCGCCGAACTCGACACAGAGATGACCTCCCGCGGGTTCGACACGGGAGCAGCGCACGCCCTGCTCGGGTCCCGGGGCACGTTGAGTGGCCTCGGCTCCCTGCCCCAGGCCGTCGACCGCATCGAACGCGGTATCGCCCGCCGTTCTCGCACCGTCTGCGCCCCGGCGTGGGTGCGCCCCGTCGTCCCGCTGCGTCATTTGGCCCAGCGTGCCGTCGAGTTGCGGGGCTTTCCCAACCTGCGCGAAGCTCTCGAGGTGGCCCGCAGCGAGGACGCCCCGTGGACGACTCCGCAGCCCGACGGCAGGCCGAGCGCACGTCACGGGGAGCACGCACGATGACGGCGCGCATCGCACCCGGCGGCCGTCGCGAGATCGGAGCCGTCGCCTGGCTGGGCTCGCGGATCGCGGGTCGGGTCACAGGAACCGAGCCACCGGCCTTCATCACGACGCTCGGGCGGGGACGGCGGCAGTTCTGGGGGTGGCTCGCGTTCGCCGGTTCACTCATGCCCTTCGGCACGCTGACGCGGCGCGAGAGCGAGTCGGTCATCCTGCGCGTCGCGGCCGTCTCGGGGTGCGCCTACGAGAGCGCCCACCACCGTCACCTCGGCGAGCGCGCGGGCTTGAGCGCGGCCCAGGTCGACGACGCCAACGACACGGGCGACCTCAGCCCGGCGCTGTGGAGCCAGCGGGAGCTCACAGTGCTCGCAGCCGCGGACGAGTTGGCCCGCACGGGTGACCTCACCGACGCGACCTGGCAGCGAGTGCGCGGTCAGCTCAGTGAGCGCGAGGCCATCGAACTCGTCCAGCTCACCAACCACTACGTCATGCTCGCCACGACGCTGCGTGTGCTGCGCGTCGAACCGGATGCGCCCCGACGCACGGCGTGATTGAGAGCCCACCGACGCCGGTGACGCTTCGGGTAAACACCGCGACGACGGGGTTGTCGGCGGCTCGTGGGAGGCTGCCGTCATGAGCAGTTCCGTCGTCGAGCGCTTCTCCCCTGCCACGCGTGAGTGGTTCACGGGAACGTTCGGCGAGCCCACTCCCGCGCAGGAGGGCGCGTGGGAATCCATCAGTGAAGGTCGGCACACGCTCGTCGTCGCCCCAACCGGTTCGGGTAAGACCCTCAGTGCGTTCCTCTGGGCGCTCGATCGGCTCGCGAGCACGCCACGCCCCGACGACGTCGACCGTCGCTGCCGAGTGCTCTACGTCTCGCCGATGAAGGCCCTCGCCGTCGACGTGGAGCGCAACCTGCGCTCACCGCTCGTCGGCATCAGGCACGCCAGCACGCGCCTCGGCCTCGAGGAGCCGGATCTCGGCGTCGCCGTCCGCTCGGGCGACACGACGCCGGCGGAGCGCCGCGCGTTCTCGTCGCGCTCGGCGGACGTTCTCATCACGACGCCGGAATCGCTGTTCCTCCTCCTCACGAGTAGCGCCCGCGAGCGCCTGCGGGGCGTCGAGTACGTCATCGTCGACGAGATCCACGCCGTCGCCGGCACCAAACGCGGAGCGCACCTCGCCGTGACGCTCGAGCGGCTCGATGCGTTGCTCGACTCTCCGGCGCAGCGCATCGGGTTGTCGGCGACGGTCAGCCCGGTGAGCGAGGTGGAGCGCTTCCTCGCGGGCGGCCGCCCGGTCACGACGGTGCAGCCGCCCAGCACGAAGAACTGGGAGCTCGACGTCGTCGTGCCCGTGGAGGACATGGCCGACCTCGCGACGACGCCCACACCGGACGCCGAGGCCTCGTACGACGATCACGCGCCCGAGGCAACGGCCTCCATCTGGCCTCACGTGGAGGAGCGCATCGTCGACCTCGTGGCCTCGCACACCTCGACGCTGGTGTTCGCCAACTCTCGGCGCCTCGCCGAACGCCTCACGGCGAGACTCAACGAGATCTGGAGCGAACGCCTCGAGGCGGCCGAGGCCGAGCGTGCCACGAGCGCAGGGGAATCCGAGGGCCCCGGTGACCCCGCAGACGCGCACGAGCCGGAAGCCGACGTTGATTCCGGGGGGTTCATGCACGGCTACGACGCTCGCGCCAGCAAGCCGGCCGCCCAACTCATCGGTGGTGCGGGCACGAGCCGAGGCGCTCCGACCGTCCTGGCCCGCGCGCACCACGGCTCCGTGAGCAAGGACGTGCGAGCCGACATCGAGACCGAACTCAAGGCAGGGCGCCTGCCGGCCGTCGTCGCCACGAGTTCGCTGGAACTCGGTATCGACATGGGCGCCATCGACCTCGTCGTCCAGGTGGAGTCGCCGCCGAGCGTGGCGAGCGGCCTGCAGCGCATCGGACGCGCGGGCCACCAGGTGGGTGCGACGAGCCACGGTGTGCTCTTCCCGAAGTACCGTGGCGATCTCCTCTCGGCAGCCGTCGTCGTCGAGCGCATGCGCTCGGGTGAGATCGAGCCTCTCCGGGTGCCGAGCAACCCCCTCGACGTCCTCGCCCAGCAGGTCGTCGCCATGGTGGCGATGGACGACGTCCCCCGCGCCGATCTGCTCGCGCTCATGCAGCGCAGCGCGCCGTTCGCCTCGCTCACCTCCGGGGTGCTCGACTCCGTCCTCGACATGCTGTCCGGCCTCTACCCGAGCGACTCGTTCCGCGAGCTGCGCGCACGCATCGTGTGGGATCGCACCGACGACATCCTGCGCTCACGCCCGGGCGCCCAACGTCTCGCGGTCACGTCCGGCGGCACGATTCCCGACCGCGGGCTGTACGGAGTCTTCCTCGCGGGCGGTGACGGCCCCGGCCGTCGCGTCGGTGAGCTCGACGAGGAGATGGTCTACGAGAGCCGCGTCGGCGATGTCTTCACGCTCGGCACGAGCACGTGGCGCATCGAGGACATCACGCGCGACCAGGTGCTCGTGACGCCGGCTCCGGGCCAGGCAGCGCGCTTGCCGTTCTGGAAGGGCGACTCCTTGGGTCGTCCACTCGAACTGGGGCGGGCCATCGGAGCGTTCGCCCGCGAACTCGGCGACCTCGACGACGACGCAGCCACCGCCCGGGCTCGCGCCGTCGGTCTCGACGACCTCGCCTCCCGCAACCTCGTCACGTACCTGCGTGAGCAGCAGGAGTCGACCGGACGCCTCCCCAGCGACCGCACCATCGTCGTCGAGCGCTTCCGCGACGAGATGGGCGACTGGCGGGTCGTCGTCCACTCCCCCTTCGGCGCAGCCGTCCACGCGCCCTGGGCCCTCGTCGTGGGCGCGCGGATGCGCGAACGCTTCGGCGCCGACGTGCAGGCCATGCACACCGACGACGGACTCGTCTTCCGGCTGCTCGACACCGAGGGCGACGACGACACCCTCACCGCGGCTTTGCTCGAAGCGATCGTGCTCGACCCCGACGAGATCACCGCCCGCGTCACCGACGAGGTGGGTGGCACCGCGCTGTTCGCCTCCCGCTTCCGGGAGTGCGCCGCCCGGGCGCTTCTGCTCCCGCGTCAGAACCCGGGACGCCGCCAGGCGCTGTGGCAGCAACGCCAGCGGGCCGCCCAGCTCCTCGAGGTGGCGAGCGACTATCCGAGCTTTCCCATCGTGCTCGAGGCCGTGCGCGAGGTCCTCCAGGACGTCTACGACGTGCCGGGCCTCGTCGAGCTCATGCGCTCGGTGGAGCGCCGCGCCATCCAGGTGGTGCACACCGAGACGACGTCACCCAGCCCGTACGCCAAGGCCATGCTGTTCAGCTACGTGGCCCAGTTCCTCTACGAGGGCGACTCGCCGCTCGCCGAACGCCGCGCCGCCGCTCTGTCCCTCGACCCGGAGTTGCTCGCCGACCTGCTCGGCTCGGCCGGTGGCCTGTCGATCGCGGAACTGCTCGACCCCGACGTCGTCCGTCGCCACGAACGCCGACTGCAACTGCTCGATCCGAGCCGCCGGATGCGTCACGCGGAAGACCTCGCGGACGCATTGCGCACCCTCGGCCCGTTGACGCTCGACGAGATCGTTGCGCGCTCGGGGCGTCACGACTCCGATGACGATGATTCGGGGAGCCGGGACACCGGGGAACCTGATGCCTCACCGGACAGCGATGCCGCCCCGAATCTGAGTTCCGACGAGTGCCGTGCCTGGTGGAACGCCCTCGTCGGTGAGCGCCGCGCCATCGAGGTTCGGTGGGGCTCTCGGACGAGGCTCGCAGCCGTCGAGGACGCAGCTCGCTTGCGCGACGCACTCGGTGTCGCCCTGCCGCCCGGCGTCCCACAGGCCTTCCTCGAGCCCGGCGACACGCCCCTCGACGATCTGCTCACGCGGTACGCCGCGTGCCACGCACCGTTCACGGCGCAGCAGGCGGCCGAGGCCTTCGCCCTCGGGGTGTCCGTCGTTCGAAACGCCCTCACGCGCCTCACACGAGCCGGACGCCTCACGCACGGCGCCCTGCTGCCCGACGCGCTGGGCGGCGGCGACGTCTCCGGCGAATACTGCGACAACGCCGTCCTGCGTTCCCTGCGTCGGCTGTCCCTCGCGGCTCTTCGCGCCGAGATCGAACCGGTGTCCGCCACGCAGTACGCCCGGTTCCTGCCCCGCTGGCAGCAGGTTGGCGACACGTTGCGCGGTGCCGACGGCGTGCTGGCCGCGCTCGAACCCCTGCTCGGTGTGCCCATGCCGGCGTCCGCGATCGAGAGTCTCGTCCTGCCGGCGCGGGTTCGCGGCTACCGGCCCGCCGACCTCGACGAACTGCTCGCCTCGGGTGAACTGCTCTGGCAGGGCCACGGCAGTATCTCGGCCGACGACGGATGGATCAGTTTCCACACGCCCGACTCGGCACCGTTGACGCTTCGGTCGGGCGCCGGCGACGCACCGGCCGGCGATTCAGTCGATGCTCACGCTCCTGCGCCGCGCGCCCACGACGAGACCACCGATCACACCGAAGCGCACACCACCGACACTGACACCACCACGAGCCACGAGACCGCTGTCGCTGCGCAGCGCGTCACGTCGCGCTCGGTGCGCGACGTCCTCGCCCGCGGCGGAAGTCACCTGTTCCGTGACATCGCGGGAGCTCTCGGATCACACGATGACACCGCCGTCGCGACAGCCCTCTGGCAACTCGTGTGGGAGGGCGCCGCGAGCGGTGACACCTTCGCGCCGGTTCGGGCCCTGCTCAGCGGCGGCGCCAGTGCCCACAAGCCGCGGGTTCCGAGTAACCGCGGTTCTCGGTACGCGCGCCTGCGTGGCCCGTCGCTCTCCACCCGCTCGCGACCGACCGCCGGTCTCGCGACGGGTCGTGGACCGGCGCACGGCGCGGGCCGGTGGCGGCTCCTGCCGGAGGCCCACGACGACCTCACCGAGCGCACGTTCATGGCTGCTGAACTCCTGCTCGTCCGACACGGGGTCGTCACGCGCGGCGCCGTCGTGGACGAAGAAATACCCGGCGGGTTCTCCGCCGTCTACCGGGTGCTCGCCGGCGCCGAGGAGCGTGGCCTCGTGCGCCGCGGTTACTTCGTCGAGGGCCTCGGGGCGTCCCAGTTCGGTGCCGCCGTCGCCGTCGACTCGCTGCGTGCCACACGAGCGCCCGAACCCGATCCGTGGGGTCGACGCGAACCGGAGATCCTCGTGCTCGCTGCCTGCGATCCCGCCAACCCGTTCGGCGCGGCCCTGCCGTGGCCGGCCGCCCAGGATGCTCACGCCGGGCATCGTCCTGGCCGTAAGGCGGGTGCCCTCGTCGTCATCGCCGACGGCGAGCTCGTCACCTATCTCGAACGTGGCGGTCGAACCGCCCTCACGTGGCCGGCTGACGACGCCGCCTGGGCACCCGTAGCCCGCGCCCTCGCCGACCTCGTGACGCGTGGTGCGCTCTCGTCGCTCACCGTGCGCACGGTCAACGGCCTCACCGCCCTCGGCAACGAGGCTCCCCTCGTCGCGGCGCTGCTGGAGGCGGGCTTCCATTCCTCACCCCAGGGCATCCGCAAACGCCGCTGACGTTCCGCGGTCCGAGCATGACGAAGGCCCGCCACCCGCTCGAAGTGGGTGACGGGCCTCGTCCTGGCGTGATGCGTCAGGCGGCGCGGGCCACCGCGTCACGCTGCGGGTGCAGCACAACCGGGGCGCTGGCCTTCTCCGCGGCCTGAACGCTCGCGGCGACGAGCGACAGCGTCTCGGACATGGGCAGCTCGAGAGCCTCGCAAACCGCAGCGAGCAGCTCCGAGGAGGCTTCCTTCTCGCCGCGCTCGATCTCGCTGAGGTATCCGAGCGAGATGCGGGCCGTCTTCGAAACCTCGCGCAGGGTGCGCCCCTGTGCGCGGCGCTGCTGGCGCAGCACGTCACCGAGCTGTTCGCGAAGCAAGATCATGCTTTCCTCCTGGCGACGGCGCATCGGTGCGCGCGATTGGCGATGTCAGGTTCCAACATAGCGCTGAGGGGTGACAACCCCAACGGGTGTTCACCG
Organism: Dermacoccus sp. Tok2021; assembly: GCF_019895135.1. Taxonomy (NCBI): domain Bacteria; kingdom Bacillati; phylum Actinomycetota; class Actinomycetes; order Micrococcales; family Dermacoccaceae; genus Dermacoccus; species Dermacoccus sp. Tok2021. The sequence goes on along the minus strand of NZ_JAGTHU010000032.1, from coordinate 14,561 downwards.
CGTGTGGTCGAGCGCCATCTGCCAGGCCGCCCAGGCGGCTGCCCGACGGATCTCGGCGCGATCCCCCACGAACTGAAACCTGTCGACATGGCAACGCCCTCGCTCACCCGGAGATTCCCCGGAGAACGCGACGGCGACGTAACAGGTTCCGACGTCCTGGCCGTCCTGGATGGCGGGTCCTGCGACGCCAGTGGTGGCCACGGCGAGGTCTGCCGCGAAGAGGCGTACGGCACCGTGAGCCATCTCGAGAGCGACGTCGGCGTCGACAGCACCGCGCTCACGCAGCAGGTCGGCATCGACGCCGAGCACCGCGGCCTTGGTGGGCGTCGCGTAGGTCGCGGCTCCCCCGCGCAGCACGGCGCTGGCGCCGGGAACGTCGGCGATACCCGCGCTCACGAGGCCGGCGGTGAGGGACTCGGCCGTGGCGATCGTCAGGCCACGGTCACGCAGCTGCTCGACGAGACGCGTCGCGAGATCGGCCGAGTCGTTCTCGGTCACGGCGCGTCGGTCCTGCTCGCTCATGACTGCGTCGAGCGCGCCCGCGCCGTCCGGGCGCTCTCACGTCGCAGCTTGGCCGCGCGGAAGAAGTAATCGATGCCAGTCGCGACGGTGACGACGATGGCGGCCGCCATGACGACCCACGCCCCGATGTGGCCCCAGTCCGGAAGCGGCAGGACGAAGAGTCCAGCGGCGAGCGCCTGCAGGGCCGTCTTCAGCTTGCCGCCGTGACTCGCGGGGATCACGCCGTGACGGATGACGACGAAGCGCAGCGCGGTGATGGCGAGCTCGCGGGCGAGCACGACGATCGTGGCCCACCACGGCAGCACGTCGATGATCGACAGCCCGATGAAGGCCATGCCCATGAGCGCCTTGTCGGCGATCGGGTCCATGAGCTTGCCGAACTCGGTCTCGAGGCCGCGGGATCGGGCGATCTGGCCGTCGATGCGGTCGGTGATCGAGGCGACGACGAACAGGACGAACGCGATGATGCGGTGGGTGGTGTTCTCACCGCCGTCGGCGAGCAGGAACCAGGCGAAGAACGGTACGAGGGCGATACGGCCCATCGTGAGAACGTTCGCGAGGTTCCAGGTGCTGACGGGCTTGCGCGCCCCGGTGGGCGTCTCGGTCTCGAGATCGCTCATCCGCTTCACCGCACCTCGGCGACGAGGTCGATGCCGTCGGTGGCGACGACCTCGACGCTCACCATGTCGCCGATGGCGAGGGGGCGCTCGTTGCTCGTCTCGACGTAGGTGACGCCGTCGACGTCGGGGCCCTGCTGTCCGGCGCGGCCGACGAAGCGCAGTTCGCCGTCCTCGTCCTCCTCCGCCTCGATGAGGACGTCGAGGCGTTCTCCGACGCGCTCCTCGGCTCGCTGGAGGTTGAGTTCCTCGGTGAGCGTACGGAAGTGCTCGAGGCGGGCTTCGATCTCGTCCGTGGGTAGCTTGTCCGCGTAGCTCTCGGCCTCGGTGCCGTCCTCGTCGGAGTAACCGAAGACACCGACGACGTCGAGACGCGCGGCGACGAGGAACTGCTCGAGTTCCTCGAGATCCTTCTCGGTCTCGCCGGGGAAGCCGACGATGACGTTCGAGCGGATGCCGGCGTTCGGCGTGCGGCGGCGCACGTCGTCGAGGAGCGTGAGGAACGACTCGCGGTCACCGAAGCGGCGCATCGTGCGCAGGAGCGGCCCGGAGGCGTGCTGGAAGGAGATGTCGTAGTACGGCGCGACACCGGGCGTGTTCGCCATGACGTCGAGCAGGTCGGGTCGGATCTCCGCAGGCTGCAGGTACGACACACGCACACGCTCGATGCCGTCGATGGCGGTGAGTTCGGGAAGCATGGTGTCGAGCAGACGCAGGTCGCCGAGGTCCTTGCCGTACGACGTCGAGTTCTCCGAGACGAGGAAGACCTCCTTGACGTCGTGCTCCGCGAGCCAACGCGCTTCGGCGAGAACGTCGGAGGGACGGCGGGACAGGAACGCGCCGCGGAAGGCCGGGATGGCGCAGAACGCGCACCGTCGGTCGCAACCGCTCGCGATTTTGAGCGGGGCCCACGGGCGTCCGTCAAGACGAGCCCGAATGACGCGCGGCGTACTCACCGGCGAAGCGACCTCGACGTCGGCGGGCTGCGACGTCACCGGCGCTGCGCCGTGACCCGGGAGTGCCAGACCAGCGGCGCCGTCCTGGCGCTTGGCGGGAGAGATGGGCAGCAGTTTGCGGCGATCCCCAGGCACGTGCGCCTCGGGCTTGTGCCCAGCCAGCACCGCTGTGAGGTGGCTCGACATGTCCTGGTATGAGTCGAAGCCGAGGACGGCGTCGGCCTCCGGCAGCTGCTCGGCGAGCTGGTTGCCATAGCGCTCGGCTAGACACCCGACGGCGACAACGGCCTGGGTGCGGCCGGTGTCCTTGAGGTCGTTGGCCTCGAGTAGTGCGTCGATTGAGTCTTTCTTGGCCTGCTCAACGAAACCGCAGGTGTTGACGACGGCCACGTCGGCGTCCGCGGCATCGTCGACGAGGGTCCACCCCTCAGACGCGAGGCGCCCGGCCAGCTCCTCGGAGTCGACCTCGTTTCGAGCGCACCCGAGGGTGACGACGGCAACGCTGCGGGACGGGGCTGAAGTCATGGCGTCAGTCTAGTGGCGCCCGGGGCCCACCCTGCCGCCATCGTTGGCTGCGGTGCGGCCAACGATGACGAGGCATCACATCGGCCATTCGGTGAGAGGGGCCTGTCAGTGGTGACGCCTACCATGAATGACGTGTATGACGCCCCCTCGACTGTCCCTGCGATCCTGCTCGTGCTCGTGCTCACCGTCTCCGGTTGCGCGAAGCTTGCTGCCCGCTCCACGGCGGATGAGGCCTTCATCAGCCTCCGTCTCCCTGTCATCCTGCGGAAGATCAAGGCGCCCGCTCTGCTGCCATTCGGCGAACTCGCGTTGGCCGTCGTGCTGGTGTTCGCCTGGGGCTGGCTGCAGCTGCTTGCCGCCGTTGCCGCCGTCCTGCTGTTCATCGCATACACGGTCGTCATTGTTCGCGCCCTGACGTTTGGCGAGCCCGTGCAGTGCTCCTGCTTCGGCAAACTCGGCCTCGGTGGCGTCGATGTTTTCACCGCCGTCCGTAACCTCCTCCTGGTCGGCCTCGCAGCCCTGACGCTGGTGGACGCCGCGGTGCACCGCAGCATCGCGGCCCGGCTCGCCAACTTCGACGGTGGCCAGTGGTGTTGGCTGGCGGGCGTCCTCGCCGCCGTCGTCCTCACGTGGCTTATTGCTGGGCACCGCGGAGAGGCCGGTGCCGTCAACGCGGCTGCGCCGTCCGCGGACGGCGAGTACCTCCGCGCGCCTACGCCCTTCGTTGCGCTCGAGACGGTAGACGGCACGACGATCGCGCTGCGAGACCTGCCGACAGGGCGCCCCGCGGCAGTCTTCGTCGTGTCCCCCAGCTGCGGATCCTGTGTCAGCGTCATTGAAAAGGTCCGCGCCTGGCAGCACACCGTGCCGCACGTGCGCACGGTGATCGTCCTGCCCTCGTTCGCCACGGATACCTACCACGGCCTCATCGACCCGCAGGATTTCGAGGTCTACTTCGACCCACAGGCCACCTTCACGCAGATGGTTCGAGGCGGGACGCCGACGGCCCTCCTCCTCGGCACCGACGACCTGATCGCCGCTGGGCCGGCCATCGGCGGCCCCGCCGTCGCGTCATTCATGGACGACATTGCTGCCCATCAGGAGCCCGCCATGAACAAGGTGGCGACGCCTACCGTCACGACCGGCACGATGGTGACGGAAGACCCCACCTTCGACTACACCAGCACCTCCCTGACGACCACCCCGCTGGCTGAGGTCGCGGACGACGGCATCGAGGACTACGAGCGGCGCCCCACCCCCTTCGCCCTGTTGGCCGACGGCGAGGGCAACCGCGTCTCGATGATCTCCATGGCCGATTCCGGCCCGGTCGTCCTGCTCATGGTCAGCCCTGGTTGCGGCTCCTGCCTGCCCGTCATCGAGCAGGCGCAGGGCTGGGAGGCGCAGCTGCGCGGCATCCCCGTCCGACTTGTCGTCACGCACGAATCCCATCTGCAGCCATTGCAGGAGCAGGGCTACGCGCCCAAGAGCATCCTCATCGACGAGCACAACGCCCTGCTGCAGATGTTCGGATCCGGCACGCCGACCCTGGTCGCGCTCGGGCCGGACCGGTACCTGCTGGCGGGTCCGGTCAGCGGCTCGCAGGCCATCACCGAGGCGATGGAGGAGATCATCGCTGAGGTGGCCGCGGCCCGGCCTGAGGCTGGAGACGGTGATCGGGCCGACGCCCTCACCGACTCGGCGCGCGAATAACGGAGCGTGACAACGGAGTGTAGTGAGCGGTCGACACGCCACCTGACTCCCGCGGTCACGCGATTCGCGCGGTCACGGGAGTCAGGTGGTCGACACGCCTGAGCTCACCGCATCAGACCCGTTTCGACGATGTCGGTGAAATGGACCTTCTTCGGGATGACCTTGTCCTCGAACAACCGATCGGCGAGCGTCTGTTCGAGCCGGATGTCAGCTGCCGTGACCGGACGTTGATCGGTCTTCTTATGCGAGATCGCGGATCGGGTGACGGACAGCGGCAGCCGGGATTCCTGGGACCAGGCCCGGGCGTAGGCGTCGAGGTGTGTTGCTCCCCAGGCATAGGCCTTCTGCAGACGTCGAAGGTAATCGCGCAAGGCGGCCACCCGATCGGCGTCCCCGAGCGTATCGGTCGACGCGAGCGAAAAGTTCAGCCCAGCCTCGTCCGGGGGACCGCCTCCGATGGCCCGCGCCCCGCTGCGGAGCTGTTGGGTGACAAACGGCTCCCAGATGACCCACGCGTCCGCATCTCCGCGGGTGAAAGCGGCCGCACCGTCGGCCGGCGGAAGGTAGACAAAGGTGACCTCGGACGGTTTCACACCACCTCGGTGCAGGAAATTCAGAAGCAACCCGTGAGCCGAGCTGCCCTTGGGCACCGTGATCCGCTTGCCCCGCAGATCGGCGGCGGTGGACAAACCCGAGTGCTTCTTCACGAGGACGGATGAGTCGCGATGGTTCCGCAACGCGGTCGTTGCCACGATGCGGAATCCCGAGCCCGCCGCTGCTCCGAAGATTGGCGGGGTCGACCCGACTCCGCCGACGTCCACCTTGCCAGCCTGGAGAGCTTCGACGATGGCCATCCCGTAGGTGAACTGCGAGAACTCGATCGTGTACGGCGTGTCGTCGAGCTGGCCGGACGCGCGCAGCAGGGATCGTACTCCGTCGGTTTGGACGGCGACTCGGAGCGTGGCGCCACGCGCCGATCCGCCTTGTGCGACACGCACCGTCGCGGTGCGGGAAGCATCCGAGGGGCGGGTGAATCCCACCAGCGCCGACGCTCCCAGAAGACCCCCGGCCAAGACGCCACGCCGTGTCCAACTCGAACGGTCGCCCGCAGCCGAGGAGGAACTCCCCTGCGGCTGGGCCTGCGCGGTCAGAGCTCGAGCCTTGTCGAGATCCGCCGTCAGACCCGCGACGAGGGCGTTGACTTCCGCGTCCTCACGTCGCCTCGGACGGGGCAGGTCCACCGTGCGATCCGCAACCACTGTGCCCTCGTTGAGTACAACGACCCGATCGGCCAAGAGCACCGCTTCACGGACATCGTGCGTAACCATCACGACAGCCGGTCCGTGACGTTGCCAGAGGCGGACGACCAGATCCTGCGCCTCCTGACGCGTGAAGGCGTCCAGGGCACTAAACGGTTCGTCGAGGAGCAGGAGGTCGGGTGCGGTGACGAGTGCCCGCGCAAGAGCGACACGTTGTCGTTGTCCACCCGACAGGGCACGCGGCCAGGCGCGGGCCCTGTCGCCGAGCCCCACCTCTGCGAGCGTCTGCGTGATCCTCGCGTCCAGTTCCGCCCCGTTGACACCCATACTTTGTGCGCCTAGCCGCACGTTCGCAGCGACGTCCTCCCACGGCAACAACCGCGCGTCCTGGAACACGACGGACACACGCTCGCTCGTGCCCACCGCCCCAGAGACCTCGCCGCGATCGAGACCGGCCAGGAGGCGCAGCAGGGTCGACTTGCCCGCGCCCGACCGTCCCAGGACCGCAACGAACTGCCCGGCGGGGATGTCGAGGTCGAGGTCATCAAGGACGACGTTGTCCCCGAATCGCCTCGAGACGGACTCGAGATGGACGGCAAGGCCCTTTCGGCCGTCCAGTCCCGGGGACGTCCACCGATCGGTGGGCCCACCAGGGTGCTTCGACTGGTTGTCGCTCATTGTGACGTTCCTTCCGTTCGCCACCGCAGGGCGCGGCGTTCCGCCACCCGGACGGCGGCGTCCGTGATGAGCCCGAGGGCGGCGTAGGTGAGCAGGCCCACGACGATGGTGTCGGTCTGCATGAAGTCGCGGGCGTTGTTGATCATGAAGCCGAGTCCGGCCGTCGCGCTCATCTGCTCTGCAACGATGAGGGCCAACCAAGCGAAGGCGAGAGCTTGCCGGACGCCCACCAGGGTTCCGGGCAGGGCACCGGGAATAATGACGTGCCTAAAGCGCTGCCACGCCGTGAGGTCCAGCGCGTCGGCGAGCTCGTACAGATCGGAGTCGATGGATCGAAGCGCACCTACCGCGTTGAGGTACAACGGCACGCACACCCCGAGCGCCACCAGGAGGATCTTCGGCGCTTCCCCGATCCCGAACCAGACGATGAACAACGGAACCAGCCCCAGCAGGGGCAGAGTCCTGAGCATCTGCATCGGCGGATCGATAATCGCCTCACCGGTACGCGTCAGGCCCACCGGGAGCGCTGCACCCAAGGCAATGAGCGACCCCAGTGCGAATCCGAACCCGGCACGCTGCACCGAGACGCTGAGGGCAGTTGTGAGCGTGCCGTCGGAGATCAGCGACCCCAGCGTTGAGAGGACCCGGGATGGCGGTGCGAGAACGTCCTGCGGCAACCAACCGATGACACTCACGGATTGCCACACCGCGATGATTGCCAGCGGGCTCAGAGCCCGCACCTCCCAACTCGGCGGCTCGTGATCACTGCGGATGAGATTCCGCCGCCTCCTACGGCGCGCGTTGGAGCCAGCGCTGCCTAAGCGCACTCGGGCAGGCAAGGTGTCGTCGGCCGATCCCGGCGAAGCAACAGCTGCCGCCGTCGACGCCCGAGCTGTGCTGCTCGTCACGTTCATGAGTCACTCCTCATAGGTTTTCATTATGATTTGTCAAACATTTGCTTATGCAATTGCGGAAAGAATGCCGGCCAGGTCAGTGGCCACGACCTGGCCGGTGCAAACCCTCGAATTCGAGAAAGATCCTCAGCTCACGGCTCGGTCGTGCGAATGCTCTTCCGCCGGGACCGCCTCCACCCGTGGGCGCACCCCCTCACCGAACCAGTAGGCCTCCTCCAGGCACGGGTATCCGGACAACACGAAATCGTCAAAGCCGACGTCGCGGTACTGCCGAATCAGGTCTGCGACCTCAGCATGTGAACCGACCAGCGACGTTCCGGCTCCACCGCGCACCAGCCCCACGCCAGCCCAGAGCCCGGGGTAGATCTCCAAATCGGCAGTGGTCCCTCCGTTCAGCGCGAGCATGCGCCGCTGCCCTTCGGATTCCGACCGACGCAGCGCGTCCTGCTGACGTTCGATGAGTTCCGCGGGGATGCGCTTGAGTAGCCCTTCCGCGACCGCCCAGGCCTCGGCGGATGTGTCTCGGGAGATCGTGTGCAACCGAATACCGAATCGCACAGTGCGGCCCTGCCGGGCGGCCAGTTCGCGGACTCGGTCGATCTTCTCCTTGGCCTGTGCCGGCGGCTCCCCCCAGGTGAGGTACACGTCGGCGTGGCGGGCCGCGATCTCGAGTGCGGCTGGCGAAGATCCGCCGAAGAAGACCTCGGGACGCGGGGTCGGCGTCCGCGAGAGTCGCGCTTGTTCCACCACCAGGTGTTCGCCGCGATAGTCGAACGAATCCTCGCAATCCCACAACCGACTCACGACGTCGAGGAACTCTCCGGTCCGCGCATATCGGGCGTCCTTGCCGAGGAAGTCGCCGAACGCCCGCTGCTCGGACGATTCTCCCCCGGTGACGATGTTGACGTGGAGTCGACCGTCAGTGATGGTCTGGAAGGTGGTGGCCATTTGCGCTGCCAGAGTCGGCGAGACGGACCCTGGGCGGAAGGCGACGAGAAACTTCAGCCGCTCAGTGTGCTGGGAAAGCGCAGCGGCCATGAGCCAGGAGTCCTGGCACCACAGACCCGTTGGCGTCAGGACGGATTCGAAACCGTTGGCCTCCGCCGCCTGTGCCACCTGACGCAGGTAGCCCGCGGACGGTTCACGGGTTCGATCAGTGCCCTCGACCGCGGCCCCATGACCTCCAGAGACAATTCCACGCGAGTCGCCGGAGGTCGGTAGGAACCAGTGGAAGGTCGGCTGGTTCGTGGACGTGCTCATCATCGGACTCCGTTCGTCGTTCGTGACACTGAGGGCGAGACGCTGTGATGCGCTCCGTTGTGGTGGGCAAGCGGACCGCGATCTGCGACGTGCTCGGCGCTATCCACCTCGGCGACGATGAGGCAGCTGTCTCCCGCCTCATGGGCATCACGGACCGTGGCTGTCAATCGAGCTGCGACGTCCGTGAGTCGCGGCAGACCGGTCCTGTCCCACGACCAGAGACCGTCGTCCTGAAACCGGGCCTCACGCGGGCCGGCGAATCGGGTCATGAGCTGCCCTTGGTTCTCGTCGAGAAGGTGGAGGGCGACACGTCCGGTTCGCACGATTGAAGCCAGCGAGTGAGACGTGCGACTGATGTTGAAGGACACGAGGGGTGGGTCGACCGAAACCGAGTGGACAGACAAAGCGGTCAAGCCGACCGGCCCTGCCTCCCCGGCAGTCGTGATGACCCAGACGCTCGAGACCGCGCGGCGAAACACGGGACGAAGATCGGGCTTCACCACCGAGACAACGATCTCGGTGTGAGGTGGTGCTGTGGGCAACATGAAACTCATCTCTTGATCAGTGAGCGGGGAAGGGCGTCTAGCGCGCGTACGACGTACCGGGTCACATCGACAATCGGTGATCCGACCGGACGGCATCTCGGGCATGGGCGGGCTACGACCCGAGAGTCGAAAGTCGCGAGGGTCGCGCCCACGGAGGCGTTGAGATCGTCGTGCGTTCTTCAGCGACATGCACTGACGCGACGGCGCATCAAATCAACCGTCCGACGTCGGCAGGCACGAAAAGACGAAACGCGGTGTTCCGACATGAGAATCAACTCCATCGCTTCTGGCGTGAGCACCGTTCCGCGAGGGTCGGTTGCTGCGGCGTCGACGAGCCAGATCTCTCGGCCGCTCTGGATGGGATGAATGCAGTCAACTGGCTGGTCGCGCCACCCACAAGCAGAATCCACATACTGGGACACGACACCTGTATCGCAACTACCACCTCGGACGCCACACGGGACCGTCCGGGACACAAAAGTCCCAGCATCCCGATGATCCGGGATGCAGGGACTCCTCCATCAGGCTGGCGCCGCCGACCTGGCGACCTCAGCGACCGTGCTGCGTCAGCTCCCAGGCGTCCTCACTACCGTCACCGCCGTCGTGCCCGTCGTAGTACTGCTCGCCCGGTTCGTCGAGATCGCCCTGCGCCTGGGCGACGAGGTCGACCGGACCGCCGTCGGCGCCGCTGGCCACGGCATCGTCCGGAACGTCCTCGCCCTTGAGCAGCGCGAGCGTCATGGGGAGGTCGTCGGGCTTGACGAGGACGTCGCGCGCCTTCGACCCCTCGGACGGGCCGACGATTGCTCGCGACTCGAGCAGGTCCATGAGGCGACCGGCCTTGGCGAAGCCGACGCGCAGCTTGCGCTGCAGCATCGAGGTCGAACCGAACTGCGTCGTGATGACGAGCTCGGCCGCCTGCAGCAACACGTCGAGGTCGTCACCGATGTCCTCGTCGATCTCCTTCTTGGGCGCCGTCTGCTGAACGTCCTCGCGGTAGTTGGGCGCGAGCTGAGCCTTGACGTGCGCGACGACGCCGTGGATCTCCGACTCGTTGACCCACGCGCCCTGCACACGCATCGGCTTGCTCGCGCCCATCGGCAGGAAGAGCGCGTCACCCTGACCGAGGAGCTTCTCGGCGCCGGGCTGGTCGAGCACGACGCGGCTGTCGGCGAGCGACGACGTCGCGAACGCCAGACGCGACGGCACGTTGGCCTTGATGATGCCGGTGACGACATCGACCGACGGGCGCTGCGTCGCGAGGATGAGGTGGATACCGGCGGCACGCGCGAGCTGCGTGATGCGCTGGATCGAGGCCTCGACGTCACGCGGCGCGACGAGCATGAGGTCCGCCAACTCGTCGACGACGACGAGGAGGTACGGGTACGGCGCGAGCTTGCGCTTGCTGTCCGGCGGGAGGGTCACCTTGCCCGCACGCACGGCCTTGTTGAACTCGTCGATGTGCTTGTAGCCGAACGCGGCGAGGTCGTCGTAGCGCGCGTCCATCTCGCGCACGACCCACTCGAGAGCCTCGGCGGCCTTCTTCGGGTTCGTGATGATCGGCGTGATGAGGTGCGGGATGCCCTCGTACGCCGTCAGCTCGACGCGCTTGGGGTCGACGAGCACCATGCGCACCTCTTCGGGCGTGGCCCGCATGAGGAGTGAGGTGATCATCGAGTTGACGAAGCTCGACTTACCGGCACCGGTGGCACCGGCGACGAGCATGTGCGGCATCTTCGCGAGGTTGGCCACGACGTAGCCACCCTCGACGTCCTTACCGACACCCATGACCATCGGGTGGTGATTGTTGCGGGCCGCCTGGCTGCGCAGCACGTCACCGAGGCTGACAAGTTCCTTGTCGGCGTTCGGGATCTCGATACCGATGGCCTTCTTGCCCGGGATGGGCGACAGGATGCGCACGTCGGCGCTGGCCACGGCGTAGGCGATGTTCTTGCTCAGACCCGTGACGCGGTCGACCTTGACGCCGGGGCCGAGCTCGACCTCGTAACGCGTGACCGTCGGGCCGCGGGTGAAACCGGAGACGACGGCGTCGATGCCGAACTGGTCGAGCACCTCGGTGAGCGCGTCGACGACGCGGTCGTTCGCGGCCGAACGCTCCTTGGGCGGCGTGCCCTCCTCGAGGAGGGTCGACTCGGGCAGCGTGTACGTGATGTCGCCGGCGAGGGCGAGCTGCTCGACGCGCTGTGGGAGCTGCTCCGTCGGCTGAGCCTCGACCTGACGTTGAGGCACCTCGGCGGCCGGGCGCTGCGCCGTCTCCTGGCGGGCTGCGGCGGCCTTGGGCGATTCGCCCGGACGCTGCTTGGAGCCACCGGCCGTCTCGACGGTGGCGGTGTCGGCCTCGTCCGTGGTGGCCGGGCGTGACGTGGTCGCACGCGAGCCGCGGGCCCGAGCCAGAGCTGCCGCGCCGGCCGACGTGGCGCGCTCGCCCTCGTCGGCGGAGCCGTCCGCCGGGTCGCCGCCTTCGATCGTGTCGATGTCGTAGATCTGCTGCTCGCCGCGCTGACGACCGAGGGTCTTGCGCGAGCCACGCCCGCGACCGCGCGGACCGCGGCCGACGACCTCTGCTGCCTGCTCGTACGGCTCGTCGCCGTGGTGCACGTCGGCGGCGCGGCGGGGTGCTCCGCCGCGCGCACGGTTGCCGATGTCGGCGCCGTGCAGGTCGTCGGCGACGGCGTCGCGCTGGGCGTAGTCGCGCTCCTCGGTCGGAGCGTGACCACCGAAGATCGTGGCCTCAACCTCACGCAGACGCTGAGGGATGCGGTTGACCGGCGTGCGCGTCAGCACGAGGAAACCGAAGAACGACACGAGGCCGAGGATGACGCCGGCGCCCCAGAGCGTCAGGCCTGCGGCCAGCGGGCCGCCGGAGATGACGCCGAGCACTCCGCCGGCGTCACGCACGGCGTCGACGTCACCCGCGGCCGGGCGTCCGCCGACGAGGTGAGCGATACCGGTGGAGCCGAGGGCGAGGATGCCGAGACCGATCGACATGCGGTGGGTGGGCTGGTGGCCGCGCGGGTGGCGGAACATGTGCAGACCCATGCCGATGAACACGACAGGCAGGACGTAGGCGATGACGCCGAACGTTCCCGCGGCGACGGCGTGGACGATGTCACCGAACATGCCGGGCAGGTTCCACCACTCGCGCGCCGCGACAACGATGCCGAGGGCGAGGAGGAAGAAGCCGATGCCGTCGCGACGGTGCTCCGGCTCGAGTTCGGCGGCGCTGGCGCCGACACGACGCACGGCGCCTCCGGCGACGTGGGAAACCCCCATCCAGGCGCCACGAGCGGCACGGCTGGAGGCCGACGGGCCCTGCTGAGCCGAGCTCGAACCGCGCCCCTTGCCGGGCGCGCTCTTGGAGGGCGCCTGCTTGCGGGGCGCGTTCTTCGCCGGGGTGGTGCGGGCGCGCGAGGAGGTGGTGCTCCGACTGTTCGGGGCACTCTTCTTCGCTACGAGAACGCTGTCGTTCGGGGGTGTTTTCCGTGTCGCCACCCGGCCAGATTACGGGAGAAGGCGCGCAGTTCTTAGGCCCCACGCCGGGGACCTCGCGACGATCTGGCGGCCCCGAGGGGCGGCGTGAACAGCGAGTCGCATCTCACCATCCGGGCGACCTCGGGCACATTCGTGGACGGTTCGAGGAGTCGCGTGTCACGGTGTTGCCCGGTCACGAGTTCCAGCGCACAGCCCCGGCTTGCTGGACGGCAACCCTCCACCGCGGTGGGGTGCTCCGGGTGACGACCTGGCTGCGTGCGACCGCACGCAGCAAGTGCGGGTTCGCGACGCTTCTCGTCGGGCGGACCCCTGACGAAGGAGTCTCCTCATGAGTTCTGTCCTTTCGACGCTCGCTGCGACCCGTCAGCCGAAGTCGTTGCCCGCTTCCCTCTCTGCTGTTCGGGCGAGCGCCCGGGCCACCCCTGCAACCGTCTCGGACGGCGTCGGTGTGCCGACCTTGCACCACACGGTTGTCGAATTCGCGAACCTCGATCACGGTGCCACTGCTCCGGCCCTCGTGGGCGTTGCCGAGGCTGCGGAGCGCATCCTGCGCACCTACGGCTCGGTTCATCGCGGGGCGGGGTACGCCTCGCGCCTGACGACCGGCTGGTTCGAGGAGGCGCGTTCGGAGGTGGCGCACTTCGTCGGTCTCGGCGAGGACAGCCACGTCGTCTTCACGCGCAACACCACGGATGCGCTGGCTCTGCTCGCCCACGTCCTGCCCGACAACGCTCAGGTCTTCGTCTTCGAATCCGTGCACCACGCGGCGCTCCTCCCCTGGCCCGCCGAGCGCACGACGCGACTGTCGGTGCCGTCCTCCCCCGAGGTTGCGATCGCCACCGTCGACGCCGCGCTCTCCCGCTTCCGCGCGACGTCGGATGCGCCCGCGCTCGTCGTCATCACGGGCGCGTGCAACGTGACCGGGGAGATCTGGCCGATCGGTGAACTGGCCGCCGTCGCGCGCTCCCACGGGGCACGGTCGGTCGTCGATGCGGCGCAGCTGGCTCCGCACCGCGTCATCGACGTCGCCGCGTGGGGCGTCGACTACGTCGCGTTCTCGGGTCACAAGATGTATGCCCCGTACGGCGCCGGCGTTCTCGCGGGTCGCGCAGACTGGCTTGATGCAGCCGATCCGTACCTTCCGGCCGGCGGTGCGAGCAAGCGGGTGACAACGGACGACGTCGAGTGGTCCGAAGGCCCGGCACGGCACGAGGGCGGCACGCCGAACGCCGTCGGCGCGATAGCTCTCGCGGCGGCCGCGGCGAAGCTGCGCGCTCACCGTCACGCGATCGAGAACCACGAGCACCGCGTTCACGGCATCATCCGCGACGGCTTGAGCGCGCTGCCAGGTGTGGAGATTCTTCACGTGCTCGGCTCCGACGAGGAGCCTGTCGACGGTGTCGGCGTCACGACGTTCACGGTCGACGGGTACGATCCGACGCTCGTGGCTCAGGTGCTCGCGGACGAGCACGGCATTGCGGTGCGCGACGGCCGCTTCTGTGCGCATCTGCTGTGTGACGAGCGGCTCGGCAAGGGCGCGACGGCGGTGCGCGCCTCTATCGGCCTCGCGACGACGGTGGAGCATGCGCACCGTCTCGTCGGAGCGGTGCGTGCGCTCGTGGAGCGCGGGCCGGCGTTCGAGTACGTGCACACGCCGGGCATCGGCTGGGCACCGGTGGGTGACGAGCGGGATCTGAGCGAGCCCCGCCCCTGGTGACGGACGGCTCGGGCCGCCGGTTCTGGGGACCGGCGGCCCGAGTCATTCGCAATGGCCTTGCCCGGAGGATGCCCGGAAGGAGTGCCGAGAAGGGCACCAACACGCCCGGTTGCCCGGCCCCGCGTCCGACCGTCAAGTGACTACCCAGACGCCGCCATGGCCTGGCGGGCGGAAATTGCGCCGACCACGGGCTGGTGACAGCCATACGAAAGCCGCCCACCCCGATAAGCGGACGGCCGCGTGTCGCACCGAGACAGGCCCGCCAGGGCCTGGCCGGAAGGCGCGCCAAACAATGCAGCGGTGGGGGGGGGGGGGGGGGGGGGGGGGGGGGGGGGGGGGGGGGGG